>JBMNTQ010000043.1:0-12711 GCA_050945815.1 Christensenellales bacterium | reverse complement strand
CAGTATTTGGAGGGGTAACCGACGCGGCATCTATCAGGAAGGGCTCGAGCGGTGCGGATGTGAGGAAGGTGCAACAGCGCCTATCTAATTGGGGTTATTATAAAGGCGCTGTGGATGGGGTGTTTGGGTCGGGTACGGAGACGGCGGTGAAAGCGTTTCAACGGAATAACGGCCTGACACCGGATGGTATTGTGGGCAGCGCTACGGCTGCCAAGATTGGCATTTCGCTGACCGGCAGTTCGGGTGGCTCCGGCGGCTCGGGCAGTTCCGGCGGAACTAATAACAGCGGGGATGTTTATTTGCTGGCCCGGCTGGTCTATGGGGAGGCTCGGGGAGAGCCCTATACGGGGCAGGTTGCCGTTGGGGCGGTGGTTTTGAACCGGGTGAATGATCCGGCATTTCCCAACACCATTGCCGGCGTGATCTACCAACCTCAAGCGTTCAGCGTGGTGGCCGACGGGCAGATTAACCTGTCGCCGGACGAAAATGCGTTGCGGGCGGCCCGGGATGCTATGAATGGGTGGGACCCTACCGGCGGTTGTGTATTTTATTATAACCCTGCAAAAACGAGCAACGCGTTTATGCACAGCCTAACGACAGTTTTGGAGATTGGCGAGCATCGCTTTGCGAGATAGGAGGTAGGCATTATGCAAGAGAACAAGGAAAAAACCAAGCGAATATGGCTTCATTATGTGTTGCCAATCGTGCTGGCGGTGGCTGTGGCGGTCAGCGTTGTACTGGCAGTGGACTATGGGAATAAGGCCTCGGCGGCGGAAGCGCGACTGCATGATTCTTATTCCAAGAGCTTTAATGAAGTTGTGGACAATGTTGCCAACATCAATGTAAGCTTGAATAAGCTGAAGATTGTGACCAACCAGAAACAATATATCTCGATACTGAATGAAATATGGAGTAAGTCTAACCAGGCGCGGGCGCTATTGGGGCAAATACCATTAAGCCGAAGCGTTTCCAGTCGGCTGTCTTCGTTTATTACCCAGACTGGGGATTTTTGTTATATGCTTCAGAAGAAAGTTGTAAAGGGACAGACGCTGGACGGTGAGGACCAGAAACAGATTGACAGCATTCGTAAGACCTGTGAGGAGATTTCATCGATCCTGATTGACATTCAAAACCAGGGGGTGGTGAATTTCAGCCAGGCGAACCAGGAGGTTCCATCGGAGGGCGTGGAGGAAAACCAGAATCCTTTTCGGGATATGCCGGATAGCGAAGATCAGTATCCGCAGCTGATATACGATGGGCCGTTCTCGGACAGCACCCGAGACAAGCAGCCGAAGGCGCTGGAGGATCGGGAAGTGGACGCAGAGGAAGGGAAGCAGATTGCGCTTGAATTCTTAGGCGATGGGACGACCTTGGAACGGGACCGAGAAGTTGGCGGGAAGATTCCCAACTGGATGTATTCAGGGACATTACAGGATGGAACGGAGATTAGCGTCAGTGTGACCAAGAGCGGGCAGATGCTGTGGATGAGCCCAAATAAAGCAATGACCGGCGGCGTCCCTTCGGAGGATAAGGCGCAGGAATGTGCAGACCTTGCCAAGGCGTATCTGGAGGAGCGGGGTTTTTCTGCGATTCCTTCTTATGCACAGTATTACAGCGGGATGGCTGTTATCAACATGGCAATGCAGCAGGATGATGTTATTTTGTATTCAGACTTGATTAAGGTTTGGGTGGACATTGAAAATGGACAGGTGATTGGCTTTGATTTCTGGAATTATTTGATGAGCCATCAGGGGCGGGCGCTGGACCAGCCGGCACTGAGCGTTGAGGACGCACGCAGCTTTATATCGGACAATTTGAACGTAGAATCCGAGGGGCGGCTGGCGCTGATTCCCATGGAGGACAACAGCGAAACCCTTTGTTATGAGTTTGACGGGATGTATGATGAGAGACGGTTTATTGTGTATATCAATGCAATGACCGGTGAGGAGGAGAACGTCTTTTTGATTATCGATACGGACAACGGGACGATGGTACAGTAGGGTGCGGCCCGGGCAGTTTTCGTATTGACAAGGATAATTTTTTGGTATAACATACAAAAGACTGGTAAATGCGGTGAGGGGACTTGGTGCAGGAGTGCGACTTTTCAGAGAGCCGATGGCGGGTGGGAAATCGGTAAGCGTGCCTGGCGCGGATCATTCCGGAGCAGACAGCCTGAACGTTGTTAGGGCTGTACGGGAAGTCCCGTTATAGACGAGGGTTTGTTGGAGCCGTTGCAGTGAGATGACAGGAAACGTATGCGCGAGCAAAAGCTCTTCATTCCGAGGCGGGAGTGGAGAGCTTTTCTAAAACCTTTTGCAGGAGCATTAGATAAAGGGGGAAAGCAACATGACGGAGCAATTGAAGTTGATTGGTCAGCGTTTGACAGCGCAGCGGGAGGCACTGGGTATTTCTGTTGAGGAGATTGCCAAGGCAACGGGATTGAGCCCGGAGGAATATGATAAGTTTGAACGGGGTGAACAGGACTTTTCTTTCGGCTTTTTATACACGGCCGCGACGTTTTTGGATATAGACGTGATGGATATTATGAGCGGGGATTCGCCGCGCTTGTCTATGTGTACGGTGTTGCGCAAAGGCGAAGGCATCAGCATTGAGCGGGTTTCGGCCTATAAATATCAGCACCTTGCCTACACCTTCCGCAACAAAAAGGCGGAGCCTTTTTTAGTGAGCGTTGTGTATGATCCATCAAAGCCGTTGCCGGAGCTTAATACCCACGACGGACAGGAATTTGATTATGTCCTTAAAGGAAAGGTGCGCTTTTGTGTAGGCGGCAGGGAGTATATTTTATGCGAGGGCGATTCCATTTATTATGACTCTTCCTATCCCCATGCGATGCAGGCGGTGGATGAGGACGCGGAATTTCTTGCGGTGGTAATGAAGTAAGGGGGAGGAAGAAGATGGGACGCATATTTGAACGGTTTATGGTGGGCAAGACGGAATTTTCTTGTTACGATGATTTTAAGGAGAATTTCAAGCTGAAGGTGCCTGAGGATTTTAACTACGCATTTGATGTGGTGGATGTTTTAGCCCGGGAGCAGCCGGATAAGCTGGCTCTTGTTTGGTGTAATGATAAAGGCGAGAAGCGCAATTTTACTTTTTCGCAGATGGCCCAGTATGTCAATAAAACGGCCAATTACTTTAAATCTCTGGGTATTCAAAAGGGCGATAAGGCCATGCTCATTTTAAAGCGTCATTATGAATTCTGGTTCAGCATTTTAGCGCTGCATAAAATAGGCGCTGTTGTGGTGCCTGCTACCAACCTTTTGACCAAGAAGGATGTGGTTTACCGGAATAATTCGGCTGATATTAAGATGATTGTATGTACGGCTGAGGGGGACGTGGCGGAGCATGTGGCTGCCGCTGCGCCGGAATCGGTGACTTTGGAGCTGATGGTGATGGTTGGCGGCCAGCGGGAGGGCTTTTTAGACTTTGGGCGGGGCATGGAGGCTCAGAGCGATGTTTTCCAGCGGCCGGTCGGGGATGAGGCAACTCATAACGAGGATATGATGCTGTTGTATTTTACCTCGGGAACCACTGGGCTGCCTAAGATGGTGTGCCATGATTACCTCTATCCGCTGGGGCATCTGGCGACCGGGGTTTACTGGCATAATGCTAAAGCGGACGGGCTGCACCTGACGGTGGCGGATACCGGTTGGGGCAAGGCTGTATGGGGCAAGCTTTACGGACAGTGGATGGCGGAGACGGCCATTATGGTCTATGATTATAACAAATTTGACCCGGCGGAGCTGTTGTCGGTTATTGAGAAATTCGGTGTGACCAGCTTTTGTGCGCCGCCCACGATTTATCGCTTCTTTATCAAGGAGGATTTGACAAAATATGACCTGAAATGGAACTACTGCACCATTGCCGGTGAGCCGCTCAATCCGGAGGTCTATTACCAGTTTCTGGAGAATACAGGCATTCGCCTGATGGAGGGATTCGGACAGACTGAGACGACCTTGTCTTTGGCGACGTATTGTATGATGGATCCGCGGCCAGGCTCTATGGGCAAGCCATCTCCGGGCTATGAGATTCAACTTTTGAATGATGAGGGTCGGCTGTGTGAGGATGGAGAATACGGCGAAATTGTTATTTGCACCGACTGCGGCAAGCCTATGGGCATGTTTATGGGCAACTATAACGATGAGGAAATGACGAAAAGCGTCTGGTGCGACGGTATTTACCATACCGGTGATATTGCGTGGCGGGATGAGGACGGCTATTACTGGTATGTGGGCCGATCGGATGATGTGATTAAATCCTCGGGCTACCGTATCGGGCCGTTTGAGGTGGAGAGCGCTTTGATTGAACATCCGGCGGTTTTGGAGACAGCCATTACCGGCGTGCCGCATCCGGAGCGCGGACAGGTGGTGAAGGCGACGGTGGTGTTGGCGAAGGGCTATAGGCCTTCGGATGACCTGGCGAAGGAGTTGCAGGAGCATGTGAAGAAGGTGACTGCGCCGTATAAATACCCGCGTATCATTGACTTTGTAGAGGAGCTGCCCAAGACTATCAGCGGGAAAATCCGCCGTGTTGAGCTGCGGGGAGATAAAAAATAGGCTTGCATGACAAGAAGAATTGGGAAAGGGGCCTGCCAGGGTTGGCAGGCCTCTTTTTTTGTTGTTTGATAGCTATGGATCAGGCTAGCGGCAGGCAAGAAGATTTGGCGATAAGGAAACCCTTTATTTGATACGTTAAGCGAGGCTTGCCCAGCAAGAATGGAGAATAAACGGGGGGATGTGGAAGGTGTTGCAAGAAAAATGGAAGCTAGCGTTTTGATGAGCAGGCTTGCAAAGAGCAGATTCAAGATGTGCCGGGATGGCACCGATCTGAAAGGGGCGTTTCAGGCGTATATGAAAAACCCCCGGCATAGCCGGGGGAGAGCGATTGATATTTTTGTATACAGGGAACGGGAAATTATTTGGGACGGGCAGATTAGATGGTTTGGTAGGCTGTCTTGTCTTGATGGCGCAGTTTTAACTCTTCGTAATAGCCGCCCATGGTGATGACAAAGTAGGGGATGACATAGAAAATACCCACAATGCCGAGCGTGAGCCCGACGAGCAGAAACCAACCAATGAAGCTGAGGTGGGCGATAAAAAGGTCCATCTTATAGCCGTGGGTCATTTCCATGGAGAGTTTGAGGGCATCGGTGGCGCTGATGTCATCGCGATCGGCCAAGAGGTAGGGCGTCATGGAATAGGCATAGGATTTAATGAGGCCTGGGATGATGAAGAGCAGTGACCAGAGGAAAATCCAAAGCTGCATCCATAAAAGGCCTCCTAGGGAGCGTAGGGGCTTTTTAAAGCCTATAAAAGCCTGATTGGCGCCTACAGATTCGCCGCGATAGGCTAGAGCGCCGAAATAAGATATGCCTACTGTACAGGCCGCGGTTATCAGAATGGATAGAACGAACCCCAGAACGATGGAGAGGGTGAAGGTTGGGGGTACATAATAAAAGGGGCCATTGCCGATCACGAAAAATGGGGTGTTGATGTTGCTGCCAGAGACAACCGAGGGCAGGAGAGCTGATATGAGGGATAGCAAGAACAGCCATCCGACACAGGGCCAATACTGTTTGGAAAGCTGCTGTTTTGCTCTGAGCTTAATATCTAGTCTGGAAATCATGACAAAGCCTCCTTTATAGTTTGGATCCTTTTTATCATATGATAGGGATTGGGAAATAACAAGCATGTGGTGGCAGAAAACCGCAATTTTACATAGGAGGCAGATGTTTTTTTGCGGATGTTGCAGGGAGGGTGAGAATGTGGTATCGTATAGTGGCATTTATGATGGATTGGATGAATACGGTACTATTGTGAGAATCAGGAGGTGCTTATTTGCGTTATCGAAAAAGAGTTGCGGCGGTTGCGCTGTTGGTGTTGATTGCAGCGCTGTTGAGCGGATGCATTCAGATGGTGATGGGTGTTGAGATTCATGAGGACGGCACCGGGGCGGTTCGGATGCAGACAGGTGTTTTGGAGTCTATGATAGAAGAGGCAGGCGACCAGATGGACTTGGAGGGCAGTGCGGAGGATGCTAGGGAGCAGGGCTATACTGTCAGCCCCTACAGCAGCGACGGCTATAGCGGCTATGTCTATGAAAAGAGCTTCTCAGACGTTGAGTCTATGAACAGAGACGATGTGATGATGGGCATGAAAATGCAGATGGAGACCGGCGACGAGGGCGGGAAGAAGGTGATCGTCTGGAATGTTGAGAGCAACATGGCAGACCAGATGGAGGACGGAAGCGGTTTGTCGGTGGATGCTTTGAAACAGATGAGCAATATGGACCTGCGGTTTATGGTGACATTGCCGTATCCCATTACGGAGACCAATGCCCACAGCCTGTCTAATGATGGGCGGACGGCAACCTGGGATCTGTTGGACGCTGCTGAGATGGGTACGTTTACGGCGAGGGCTGTGGAGGGCAGCGCAGGATTGTCATTGTGGGTTATCATTCTGATTGTGGTGGCGGTGGTGATCGCTGTCGTTGTGGTGTTGATCGTTGTTTTCTCCACTAAGAGAAAGCGGCAGGCTGAGGCTGAAAAGGCGAATGCGGAAGTGTTGGCCGATGCGAAAGCTGCGGCGGAGCAAACGCTGAATGATAGGGTTGAACCGATTCAGGGCGAGGCGGATGCAGGCAGTATGACGGAGCAGGAGACTGTGCCGGAGATGCCCGAAGGGGAGACTGCACCCAAGCCTCAGGAAGCGGAGCAGGCGGAGGATAAGGACGAATAGAAGGAGATAGCCAAGACTAAAACAAGCCCCTGTGTTGAAAGCAGGGGCTTGTTTTGAGTAAGGAGGATGGCGGGCCCTTGTAGAGGGGCTTTGTTGTTTGGGCAAGGGCCTTTGCTTGTGGATAAAAGGAGCACAAGCAGAGGCCCTTTTAGGCAAGCAGATCAGCTAGAGGAGCGTTGCTCGCGGGCGTAGGAACAGAGCTTGCTTAGGGGGCATTCGCCGCATTTTGGTTTGCGGGCCAGACAGATGCGGCGGCCATGCCAAATCAGCCAGTGGTGGGCGGCAGACCACTTGTTTTTTGGGATATTCTGCATCAGCTGCTGTTCCGTATGCAGAACATTTTTGGCCTCTGCTAACCCCAGCCGGTTGGAAACCCGAAAAACGTGGGTGTCTACCGCGATGGCATCCTGGCCGAATGCGTTGGACAGCACGACGTTGGCTGTTTTACGGCCTACGCCGGGCAGAGCGGTCAGCGCGTCCATTGAACCCGGCACCTGGCCGCCGTGTTTTTCCAGCAGTTGCCGGCTGGCGGCGATAATGTTGGCAGACTTGGCTCTGTAGTAGCCGCAGCTGTGGATTAGGGGCTCGAGCTGCTCGTGAGACAAGGCTGCAAAATCTTGCGGTGTTTGGTAGATTTGGAATAGCTTTTCAGTCACTTTGTTTACTTGTACATCTGTGCTTTGGGCGGAGAGGATGGTGGCGACCAGGAGCTGAAACTCGTTTTTAAAGTTCAGCCCCGGCTGGGCGCCAAAATAGACTGTTTCTAATATTTTTAGTATGTCTTTTCTGGTCTGTGTATCGGCTAATGCCATAGTATCACCCTTTTTCGGTTATTGCGAAGCATCCTCATGATAGCATTATATAACCAAAAGGGGATAGGGTTCAAGGACAAGGGATCAGGGCTGCTTTAAATGATTGATGATGCTGCCTAGCTTTTTTCGCTGTTCGTCGTTTAGCATGGGGGAGAGCATATTGGCGAAGGAATCTAGGTTGGCGTCGTTTAGATCGCCTTGTTGGCGGCCCTTCATGGCCAGACGCTGGACTTCCCGAAGCAGCTCCTGTTCGCTTTTGCCTTCAAACTGCGAGACGTTATTTTTCATGGTTTCAAACTGTTGTTTTTGGTCGGGATTCATGTTGGATAGTATGTTTTTTATCTCTTCCTGACTGGGGGCGTTGTGGTGTGTATTGGACGAATGGGGAGCGTTGCTCTGTTGCCCAGACGGACGCTGTTGCTGTTGGTGGGAGGCCCCTGGGCGGTTGGGCGGATAGGCATTGCCTTGGTTGGGCCGTCGGGGGATGTTGGTTGCGCCGGGCCTGCGGGGGAAATTTCTGCCCCCTGGGCCCGGGGATTTTTGTTGTTGCGGTGTTTGCTGCTGATTGGGTGTAAACCAACCCTCCTGCTTGCCGCTGCTTTGCCCATGATCCGGGTTTTGATTTTGGGATACACCGGATTTGCTATTTCTCAGATTGCGCATAGTATTTGGTCGTTCCTTTCTTTTCGGACAAATCCGTTTTTTATAGTATATTCCGGTGGGGTGCCATCGTTCACTAAAAGCTGCGAAATGCATAAATTGGTATAGAGAAAAAAAGGGGGGTGGCCTATGAGGTTTGCATACCACCGCCTTCCGTCGCACAACCCCGGTTTTTTCAGAGAGCGAAGCGGCTTTGTTCCGCCTGCTACTCCGGTTTATCGTCCGACTACGGATTTGTTGCTTTCTTTGCTTTTCGCAAAATATAGGGAACAGGAAGCCCCTGGTGCTGTTTATCGCTATGATAACAGGCAAGAGAATGGATATACCGTGATTCCGTTGGAAAAGCAGAGAGAAGATGGGGAATCGGAAGAGGATATGGATGGGAGAGCGGAAACAGGACGGGACATGACGCCGATGCAGAGGCAAAGAGCCATGCTGAGCAGCATGAAAAAATATTGTGATAACAAGAGCGCCGAGAGAATAGGGTTTATGGAGGGAATGTTGGCCCGTTTTGAGGCGATGAAGGAAACCATAGCCGAGACGAGAAGGGGGAAAGGTGAAGGAATGGCGGATCATTTGCAGGGAATGATGGAGATGGCCCAGGGGCTTGGCTTGTCGGCCGGGGCAGAGCCGTGGCAGCGCATGATGAATATGATGCGCATGATACAGGCGATGAACTCTATGCGGACACAGCAGAGGACACCGGACGACGGCAACGTAGATGACGCTGCGTCTTCGGCAGGAAACATGGCGCTGGTGAGCAGCTTGCTTTCTGGGATGAATGGCGGAGGCAGCGGTGGTATGGATGGGATGGGCAGCTTGCTTTCCGCTATGAATGGAGGAGGAATGCCCATGAACAACATGATGGGGTTGTTGGCGAACATGATGGGCGGCAACAACGGCATGGGCAGTATGATGGGGCTTTTGAACAGAATGAACAACAAAAACGCCGGCGGCGGGCTGTCTATGAGCAATATGATGGGAATGCTGGCGAATATGATGGGCGGCCGGTAGGCTGTGGTTGGGCGAAATACATAGCTGGAAGGCTTAAAGACGGACTACCGATAGGAGTATAGACAGGGCAGCCCTCCCGTTTACTGGGGGGCTGCCCTGGTCGTATGCAGGCCGCTGGTTGGCTTGGGTGTGAAGATAGGGGCAAGAGGGGAGCGCGCGCCTGCGCTTTTTTCTTATGCTGCTCAAGGCTGGGCGTTGCTGCGGGTTTTTTAGGCTTTGTGCTTGGGCGTGCCGGCTTTCTGGGTTAAGCAGCGGGGGATGAAGGAAGGGGAGTTTTAGGATGCTGAGAGCAGGCCGATTGCTTTTTGCAGCTGGGTATCGTTTTCCGGTGTGAGGTCGGCTGTGCCGTCTAAAACATCGTCGGGCAGAGCGACGCTATAATCCGGTGTAATGCCTACGCTGTTGATGGCGGTTCCGTTGGGCGTGAGATATTCTTCGGTGGTTAGCCTGAGGGCATCGCCACTTTCGGACAGCGGGAGGATGGATTGAACCAGCCCTTTGCCATAGGTTTGGACGCCTACAATGGCGGCAGCCTGATTGTCTTGCAGGGCGCCGACAAGAATTTCTGAGGCGCTGGCGCTGTATTCGTTGCACAGCACAACCAGCGGCAACTCCAGCTTGTTTGCGTCGGAACGGTAGGATTGTTGGGTTTCGCCTCGGCTGACGGTACTGACGATTGGCGCATCGCCCAGAATTTGGTCTGCTATGCTGATGGCGCTGTCGAAGAGGCCGCCGGGATTGGAGCGGATATCCAGGATGATGCTTTTAGCCCCTTGGTTTTTCAGATCGGCAAGGCCCTTGGAGAATTCATCCGGGGAATCGGGATAGAATTGGACCAGTTGGATGTAGCCGATGTTGTTTTCCAGCATCGTGGTGTGGATGGATACTTCACTGAGGGGGCCTCGTACCGGCTGGAACTCCATCTCCTGGTTGTCGCGCAGGATGGTTATGTTTACGGGTACGTTCTCGTCGCCGCGGATTTTGCCGGCGATTTGCGTGCTGGACAGGCCGTCGATGCTCTCGCCGTCCACCTTGAGGATGATATCGTTTGCTTTGATGCCTGCTTTTTCTGCCGGGCTGTCTGGATAGACGCTTTGGATGACCGCACGGCCCATATCGTTTAGCAGGAATTCTACCCCGATGCCGTAGAAGGTGCCTGTGCTGGATTCGACGAGCATTTCGTATTCTTCAGGGGTGAGGTATTCGCTGTAGGGGTCCCCAAGCGCGTTCGCTACGCCCTTTAAGGCGCCACTTGAGAAATCTACAGTATCTACATCTTTGTAGTAGCGTTCTTTTATGACCTCGACAAGGGACGCTTCTTGGGCGTATTGCTGGTAGAGATTGTATTGCTCGGCATGGATGCCTACCATACCGTCGCTGAACATGCCTGCCTTGCCAAAGGACCAGCCCAGTACACCGCAGAGAAGGCCGACGATTATGGCAATGACGATACCGGTTGCTTTAAATGTGTTGCGTTTCATATATACACCTACTTTGTTTATTTCTCCACCACGGTGCCACCAGGCGCTTTGGTTAGGCGCAGGATGCTGTCGGTGATGGAATCAAAGGCATCGTCATGGGAAATGACGAATACCTGTTGAAAGCGTGAGGTTACTGCCGGAATAACCATGGCAAGGTTTTCTCGGCGGCGGGCGTCCAGATTGGACGTGGGCTCATCGAAGAAAGCGATGCCTGCCGAGGAAAACCGGTTGAGCAGCCCTAGGCGGACGGATAGCGCCGCAGTCATCTGTTCGCCGCCGGAAAGCTGGCGGAAGGAACGAAAGCGCTCTTGGCCGTGGACAACGTCGCTTAGCAGGATGTCGTAGTCGGCGCTCCATTGCAAGGCAACGTTTTCCATGGAGACCTCGCGGTAAAGCTGGGCTGCGTCCTGCGTGATGCGGCTTCGATATAGGGCCGCTACCCGCTCGCCAGCGTTGCGCAGAATCGTATCGAACAGCAGGCGGGAGAGCTGGGTTGTGCGTTGCAGAAGGTCGTGCTGCTGTTCTAATTCTTCTGCTTTTTTCAGGCGGGCCTCCAGGGCGTGGATTTCCTCCAGCAGGGCGCTATGATCTTTCTGCTTGACATCCAAGGCTCCTTTGGTTTGCGCCAATTGGGCTATCGTGGATTCTACCCGGGCGGACAGTGCTTCGTAGGCAGCTTCGTCGAAGGAGGCTATGGATTTCTGCTGTTGGATGAGCAGAGCGCGCTGGGTAAGCCGTTCTTTTTCCCGGGCTTCTCGCGCTGCGATCTCGCCCTGGATTTCAGGCAGCCGCTGGGCTTCGGCCCTGTGTTGGATATAGGCTTCGTACTGCGAGAGCAAGGCTTGCATCTGTTCTCGGGTATGCAGGATTGCTTGCTCCAAATCATCATATGATTGGAGTTGGCTTTGCAGACTCGCAATCGCCTGTTTTTGCTGGGCAAGTTGTAGACGCTTTTGTTCTTGGCTGCCTAGGGCTTGCTTTATGGAAAGTATTGCCAGATCTGCCACAGATTTATCCGCTTGGGCAGCATTTATTTTCTCCTGCCGGCTCATTTTCTGTTCTTCCAACTGGGAGAGCGAAGATATGCAGGCGGTTTTTGTCTGTTCGAGGGCGGTGGTTTTTGTATGGTAGGCCGACTGATCCGCTTCTTGTTGCCGGCTCAGCAAAACCAGAGCCTGTTGCCATTGCGCTGCGTCGGTTGCTTGGGGCAAATCCGGCATGACGCTTGCAGATTCCTGCGCCCATTGGCGGGTATAGTGGGCAAAGGCATGAAAATACTTTTCCCGCTGGCTTCGGTTTTGTTCGAGGGCTTCCTCTACCGGAGCAAGGGAAACGAGAGCTTCCCGGGCAGCGCGGGCTTTTTCCAGAGATGCTTGCGGGCCGAGCATTTGTTCAGCCTCGCGGTCGCTTTCCTGTTGGATTGCATGGGCCTTTTGCAACAAGAAATCCGATAGATTGCCCGAGACATTCGGGCAGGGCGTGTTTAAAATGGGACATTGACCGTCTCGGCTTTTCTCGGCATCCTGGCGTAGGGTTTGGACTTGTTGGCGAAAGGCTGAAAGGCGGTTTTTGTGCTGTTCCACAGTTTTCTCCAGGGCGGGCAGACCGTCGGCTTGGGCTTGCAGGGCGGCCTTGGAGGTGAGCCTTTCTTGCTGTTGTTGTATGGTTTGCTCCAGAGCTAGCAGGTTGTCGTAGCCGGTTTGCAGGCGGGATAGCAAGGCCTCTTGAGCTGCGATTTGGGCCGAGGTTGCATCCAACAGGACTCTTTCCCGTTGCAGGCTGTCCAGTACGGCTGTTTGGCGCTGGATATCTTGATCGGATTGGGCCAGCAATGGGTAGAGGCTGTCGATCTCTTTTTGTTTTTGGGTAGAGATTGCCTGCTCTCTTGCCAGATCTTTGTCTAAGGCGGCCTGATTGGCTTTGAGAGCTGACTTTTCGGCAGCAAAGTCGTTTTGCAGGGCGGACAGCCGTAATTGCAAGGATGAT
>JBMNTQ010000042.1:0-12816 GCA_050945815.1 Christensenellales bacterium | reverse complement strand
GTCCCCGGCGGCTTACTCGTGATATCATAAACAACCCGATTCACGCCCGCCACCTCACTGATAATACGGCCGGCAATGCGCCGCAGCACATCATAGGGCAATTCCGCCACCTCTACCGTCATCGCATCTACAGAGGTTACCGCCCGCACCGCCACCACATGCTCATATGTACGAGAATCATTCGTCATGCCCACAGTTTTAAGCGGCGTAAACACAGTGAAATACTGCCAAATCATCTCCGAAAGCCCAGCGCTTGCTATCTCCTCCCGCAAAACCGCATCGCTCTCCCGCACAATTTCCAGCCGCTCTTGCGTAATTTCCCCCATCACACGAATGGCAAGTCCCGGCCCGGGGAAGGGCTGCCTCCAAACCATGTCGTGGGGAATGCCCAGCGCCTCACCCAACTCCCGCACCTCATCCTTAAACAAAAGCCTCAAAGGCTCAATCAATCCATCAAAAGAAATCGCATCCGGCAGGCCGCCTACATTATGATGGCTCTTAATCACAGCCGCATGCCCTACCCCGCTCTCAATCACGTCAGGATAAATCGTACCCTGCACCAGATAATTCACCTGCCCCAGCTTTAGCGCCTCTTCCTCAAACACAGCGATAAACTCGTGGCCAATGATCTTACGCTTACGCTCCGGGTCGCGCACATCTTTGAGCTTCTGCAAAAAACGCTGCTGGGCATGGACCAAAATAACCCGCAAGCCCAGCTGTTCATACGTCTCCAAAACCTCTTGCGCCTCGTTTTTACGCAACAGCCCATGGTCCACAAACACACAGGTCAGCCTGTCCCCTATCGCCCGATGCACCAACGTGGCAGCCACCGTAGAATCCACACCGCCAGACAGCGCGCACAACACCTTACCCTCGCCTACCCGGTCGCGGATCTCTTCCACCCAAGGCTCCACCATAGCTTCTATATTCCAATCCTTGCTGCACCGGCAACATTCAAAAATAAAATTATGCAGGATTGTGTCCCCTAAAGGCGTCTGCTCAACCTCCGGATGAAACTGCACGCCATAAAGTCGGCGCCTGTCGTCAGCAATCGCCGCAATCGGACACAGCTTTGTAGAAGCAATGGTCTCAAAGCCTTGGGGCAACACTTCCACCGCATCACTGTGGTTCATCCAAACCGCCGTTTCCCCAAGTACACCTCGAAACAAAGGATGCTCCCGTAACACAATCTCCGTACGCCCATGTTCTATCTTCTCCATCGGCCCCACTTGTCCGCCCAGCCGTTGAACCAACCACTGCATGCCATAGCCTATCCCCAATACAGGCACCCCCAGCTGCAAAACATCCAGCTCCGCAGCCTTAGCATCCATCGAGCAACTACCAGCTTCCCCGCCAGTCAGGATCACGCCCCCAACCCCGTCCGCCCAGGCCTCCTTTGAAGCTCCATAAGGGTGCACCTCGCAATATACACCGGCCTTACGGACTCGCCGTACAATCAATTGGCTAGGTTGGCCGCCAAAGTCTAAAACAACAATTTTGCTCATCTATCTCTGCCCCCCGTTATCCTGATGCCTCAGTGCCGCGCCTACAAAATCCCGAAACAGCGGATTTGGCCGCATGGCTCGAGAAGTAAACTCCGGATGGAACTGTACCGCAACAAACCACGGATGCCCTTTCAGTTCCACCATCTCCACCAAATCCCGCTCCGGATTGATGCCTCCCACGATCAAGTCGCCGGTGAAAAGCTGTTCCCTCAGCGCCGGATTCAGCTCATACCTATGCCGGTGCCGCTCGTAGATCAAAGGCTGCCCATAAATAGATCGAGCCTTCGTGCCTTCCAGCGTCTTGCAGGCATACCTGCCCATTCGCATGGTGCCGCCCCTCGGCACGCCCAGTTGATCCGGCATCAAATCAATCACAGGGTAGTGGGTATCCGGGTCGAATTCCGTGCTGTTAGCGCCCTCCATCCCAAGAACATTTCGCGCATATTCCACCACAGCCATCTGCAAGCCAAGGCAGATGCCAAAGAAAGGAATACCCCTCTCCCGCGCATAGCGAATCGCCCGAAGCTTGCCCTGGCTGCCCCGGATGCCAAAGCCTCCAGGCACCAGAATCCCATCCACATCCCCCAAGGTTTCTTCTAAACTCTCATCACTCAACAGCTCAGAGTCCACCCATTTTACTTCCACCTTCGCATCGTGAAAAGCGCCCGCATGTATAAAGGCCTCGTTCACGCTTAGGTAAGCATCGCGCAGAGAGGTATATTTGCCCACCAAAGCAATCGTAGTCTTGCGGCACGGGTTCAGCATTTTCACAACCAGCTTGCTCCACTCATGTATATCCGATTCTCGCTGCTGCATATCCAACAGCCGGCAAACCAGTTTATCTACTTTCTGCTCCTTAAGCAACAGCGGCAGCTGATAAATCGTCTCCACATCGATGTTCTCAATCACACACTCCTGCTTCAAGTTACACATAAACGCAATCTTTTGTTTGATGCTCTCGCCCAAGGGCCGGTCGCTGCGGCACATCAGAATATCCGGCCGCACGCCCATACCGGAAAGGTCCCGCACACTGTGCTGGGTAGGCTTGGTTTTAAGCTCGCCCGCCGCCTTAATATAAGGAACCAGTGTCACATGCACATAGAGGGTATTCGACGCACCGGCGTCCCCGCGCATCTGGCGAATGGCTTCAATAAAAGGCAGCCCCTCCATATCGCCCACAGTCCCGCCAATCTCCACGATGGTAATCTCGGCATCCTCGCCGTCAGCCACCTTCCAAATACTCTCCTTAATAGCGTCGGTCACATGGGGCAAAACCTGCACAGTCCCGCCGTCATATTCCCCTTTCCGCTCCCTATCCAATATCCGTGAATAAATCTGTCCGGTGGTCACGCTGTTGTTATGGGAAAGCCTCTCGTCGATAAAACGTTCATAGTGTCCCAAATCGAGGTCCGTCTCACTGCCGTTGTCCGTTACAAAAACCTCACCGTGCTGGTAAGGGCTCAATGTGCCCGGGTCGATGTTCAGGTAAGGGTCCAGCTTCATCATCGTCACCTTACGGCCCATGCCCTTGAGCAAAACGCCCAAAGACGCACCAGCCACTCCCTTACCCAGGGAGGAAACCACCCCGCCTGTGATGAATATAAATTTTCTGTTTGCAAGGTTGCAAGCCACAAAAGCACCTCTCCTCTATGAAATTGGCATAGGATAACATCCATCAAAGCAAGCGCAGCAAACGCCGGTATCCGCTTCCGCAACCGCCTTCTTCAAGTCCTCCAGCCCCAAATATGCCAGCGTATCCGCCCCAATCTTACTGCACAGTTGCTCCACATTTTTACGCGCTCCCACCAGCCGCCGCGCATTGGGGGTATTGATGCCGAAATGACAAGGGAACTGCACCGGGGGCGACGCAATTCGCATATGCACTTCCTTCGCACCCGCACCGCGCAGCATACGCACGATATGCATGCTATTGGTGCCCCGCACAATAGAATCATCCACCAGCACAATGCGCTTGCCCGCCACAGTCTCCTTCAGAGGGCTAAGCTTCATGCGCACGCTGCGCTCCCGCTTCTTCTGCCCCTCTTGTATGAACGTACGCCCGGAATACGTATTCTTAATCAAAGCCAAGCCATAGGGAATCCCGCTCTTCTCCGCATACCCCATGGCCGCAGGCAGCGCCGAATCCGGCACGCCCGCAACCAGGTCCGCCTCCACAGGACACACCTGGCTCAAAAGCTCGCCCATACGCCTTCGCGCATCATAAACACCAAGGCCGCCGATTCTGCTGTCGTTGCGGGCAAAATACACATATTCAAACACACAGAAACTACCCGCCCCTTTCTGAGGCGTCCTCGTGCTGTGTATCCCTTGCTCATCCACCAACACAATCTCGCCCGGATCCACATCCCGCAAAAAGGTGGCACCAATCGCATCCAGTCCACAGCTCTCCGATGCTAAAACATAGCTGCCCTCGCCTATCTTGCCAATGCAAAGAGGGCGCATG
The DNA here is from genome assembly GCA_050945815.1 of Christensenellales bacterium. Lineage (GTDB taxonomy): Bacteria > Bacillota > Clostridia > Christensenellales > JBMNTQ01 > JBMNTQ01. The sequence continues at coordinate 8,847 of JBMNTQ010000042.1, read as the reverse complement.
CCCCAAGGGTCTCGAACACCTACCAACGTATTCGGCGCCATCAGCGTCAGTGCATAGGAACCCTGGACCTGCCACATCATTTCCCGCACACCCTCCACGATGTCCATGGGGTTTCGCGCAATCAAATGCATCAGCGCTTCGCTGTCCAAATCCGTCTGGAACAGCATGCCCTGATTCTGCAGCTTCTCGCGCAGCAGAGCCCCATTAACAATACGCCCGTTATGGGCCATAGCCAAGAAGCCGTCGCGCCCATGCATCACCAACGGCTGCGTATTCATGGGCAGGCCGGATCCGGTACTTGTCGCATAGCGCGTGTGCCCCACATAAATCTGTTGGCGGCCCAAACTGCGCAGCACATCCTCTGAAAAAACCTCGCCCACCAAGCCCAAATTCTTATAATAGGTTATCTTGGACGCCGTAGACGCAGCAATCCCCGCACCATCCTGTCCCCGGTGCTGCATCGAATACAAAGCCTGATACGCCATAGACGCGCCGTCCAGCCCGTCCTGGTTAAACAAGCCAAAAACAGCACACTCCTCATGTAATTCCGAGCATTCCCCTAATCGCATACCTACTCCTTTGTCAGGCGACGGGCCACTTCTTCATAAGCCTCCACCACATTACCCATATCCCGCCGAAACCGGTCCTTGTCCAATTTCTCGCCTGTATCCTTGTCCCACAAACGGCAAGTATCCGGCGAAATTTCATCAGCCAGCACAATCTCATCACCATAGCGCCCATACTCCAGCTTAAAATCAATCAGCCTTAAGTTCATGCGCAAAAACTCCCGCTGCATCACTTCATTGATTGTACGGGTCATCCCCTCAATTTTGTCCAAATCGTCCCGGCTCGCCAGCTTCAACGCTAAGATGTGGCTGTCACAGATCAGCGGATCGCCTAAATCATCATCCTTATAGCTATATTCCAGCACCATCGTATCCAGCACTGTCCCCTCAGGCACGCCGTAACGCTTGCTCATGCTGCCCGCTGCCACATTGCGCACAATAACCTCCAGCGGAATGATGGAAACTCGTTTGACCAGCGTCTCCCGCTCGGAAAGCTCTTGAATATAATGGGTAGGCACCCCCTCCTTCTCCAGAATTCTGAAGAAGTGGTTCGAAAGGCGGTTATTAACAATCCCCTTCCCTTCAATCGTCCCCTTTTTCAACCCATTAAACGCAGTCGCATCGTCCTTATACGATACGATAACCTCCAGCGGATTTTCCGTCGTATACACCTTTTTAGCTTTTCCTTCATAGAGCATCTTCTTTTTCAATGCCTGTTCCCCCTTGCACTGCTCATATAGTCTCATTCGCTTCAACGAAATAAAAAACGGCGTTTTACTCCCTCGTTTATGATCGGTCAATACGCGGGAATAAAGCGCCAAATCTCTTGATGCAAATATTCAATTGGCTACTCCGACCGACCAAGGAGCATGTCAAAAAAATCATACCACTAAACTCTTTTCATTTCAATAGCCCCGAAATAGTTTTAAAATAAAATTCTCCCCCCAAAGCTCCAGTCGCCTCCCAGCCAAAATGTCACCGCCCCGTCGCACGTTTTACAGGGCTCCACAACGAATATCCTGCTGCTCCCGCCCACGAATTCATATGCCGCCCTACTGCTTTTTGCATCCATTCCTTCACAAACATGCAGCATGCCCCACCAGCATAGTTTCGAAAAAGTCTACAAAAACAATATACTGCATTCTGCTTTATTATGCAAGAAGCTTCTAAAAATGCAACGAAGGGCAAGCTCTCCCGGTGCTGCCGCCCAAGCCTTGGCTCAGCCAAAAAACGAAAGATATTTCCACGCCCTTGCATTCAATTTTCTCTTATGCTAAGATGTTTCTGTATAGTTAGGTGATGCTATTGTCCAGGCTTTTACAGCCTAAATCTAGCATCTCCCTTTTTTCACCCCACTCAAAGGAGGCGTTTTACTACCATGAAAAGAGAAGAAATACTCAAAAAAGTGTTTGACGAAGACATTCGCTTTATCCGTTTGCAATTCACGGATATTTTCGGCACCATGAAAAATGTTTCCCTCACCCATAAACAACTGGAGAAAGCGCTGTCCAACGAAATCATGTTCGACGGCTCCTCCATCGAAGGGTTTGTGCGCATCGAGGAGTCGGATATGTACCTCTATCCCGATCCTAATACATTTTGCATTCTGCCTTGGCGCCCCCAGCATGGCCAGGTTGCCCGTCTAATCTGCGACGTCTACACAGCAGACCGGGTTGCGTTTCAAGGCGACCCACGATATGTCCTGAAAAAACAGCTGAAAAAAGCAGCGGATTTAGGCTATGGTTTCGACGTAGGCCCTGAATGCGAATTCTTTCTATTCCATATGGACGAAGACGGCAAGCCCACCTTGTCCACCAACGACAACGGCGGCTATTTCGACCTTGCGCCCATCGACCTTGGAGAGAATGCCCGGCGCGATATGTGCCTGACCCTCGAAGACATGGGCTTTGAAATCGAGGCGTCCCACCACGAAGTCGCTCGCGGCCAGCACGAAATCGACTTTAAATATGCCGATGCCCTGCACACGGCAGACAATATCATGACTTTCAAAATGGTCGTCAAAATTGTCGCCCAGCGCCACGGACTGCACGCTACCTTCATGCCCAAGCCAATCACCGGCATCAACGGTTCCGGCATGCATACCAATCAGTCGCTGACCAAAGACGGCAAAAACGCATTCTACGACCCAAGCGGCCCGCTCGAACTCAGCCAAGAAGCCTACGGCTACATAGCAGGCATGATGAAACACGCCCGGGGCATGGCGGCCATCACCAACCCGCTGGTCAATTCCTACAAGCGTCTGGTGCCCGGCCACGAAGCCCCCGTATATGTCGCCTGGTCCGCCTGCAACCGCAGTCCGCTGGTACGCATCCCCACCTCCCGCGGCGCAGGAACCCGGGTAGAGCTGCGCAACCCCGACCCCTCCGCCAACCCCTATCTGGTGTTGGCAGTCGCTCTGGCCTCAGGGCTGGACGGCATACAAAAAGGCCTGACGCCGCCCAAAAGCACCGACACCAATATTTTCTCCATGTGCGAAGAAGAGCGGGCGAAAAACCAGATCGAATGCCTGCCGGGCAGCCTGATGGAAGCCCTAGACGCCTTTAGGGCAGACCCTCTGATGCAGGAAACCCTGGGCGACCATATCTTCGATCGCTATTGCGCAGCCAAAGAGATCGAATGGAACGAATACAACACTCAGGTCCACGATTGGGAGGTCCAGCGCTATCTATTCCCCCTCTGATTAATCAGCTTTTTCCCTTGCGAGGACGCAGCACATTGCGTCCTCGTTTCTATTTCAAGGTTCCCTCCGCCTTATGCCCGGCAGGCATTCCATCCAAAAAGGCCAGCATCCGAAAAAACGGCGCCGGCCTTTTTCCTGTTTACTTGCGCTTACCTGCCAATCTTAGCGGCTTGCCTCAATCTTCGCTCAATTGCTCCAAAAGCAAAGCCTTTATCTTAACCGGGTTGCCCTTTCCCTTGGTTTTCGCCATCATCTGGCCCACCAATGCCTGAAAAGCCTTCTCCTTGCCCCCCTTGTAATCCGCCACGGATTTAGCGTTATTCGCCACCACTTCCTCCGCATATTTCGCCAGCAGGCTATCGTCATTAATCTGCTCCAGCCCCTCCCGCTCCACGATTTTCTGAGGTGCCTCATCCTTCTCCCACATCTCCTGTATCACCCGCTTGGCAATACCGGTGTTCACTGTCCCTGCGGCGATCATGTCCGACAGGGCAGCCAGGTTGTGGGGTGATATGGGTATCCTTGCGCTGTCTTGGGGCAACAGCCGGAAAATCTCCGACAAAATCAAATTAGCCAGCGTCTTGGTCTCCTGCGTCTGCTGCGCCGCCTGCTCGAAATAATCCGCAATATCTCTATCATTCACCAACTGCTCCGCATCATAAGCCGACAGCCCGTATTCCTGCATATAAGACTCCTTGCGCTGATCCGGTAATTGGGGGATCTCTTCTCGCCATGCCTCCCGCATACTCGCATCTACGACAATCGGCAGCAAGTCCGGGTCAGGAAAATACCGGTAATCATCAGCGTCCTCCTTGAGGCGCATAGAATAGGTCTTGCCCGTATTCTGGTCAAAACGCCGGGTCTCCTGCACAATAGCCTCCCCCGCCTGCAAAACCTGTATCTGCCGTTGGGTCTCATATTCAATCGCCCGGGTGATAAACTGAAACGAGTTCAGGTTCTTCATCTCCGTACGAGTGCCATATTCCCTCTGTCCAAACGGCCGCACCGAAAGATTCACATCACAGCGCATAGACCCTTCGTTCATCTTACAATCAGAAACCTCAGTATACAGCAAAATCGCCCGCAGCTTCTGCAAATACGCCTTCACCTCGGCAGCGCTTCTCAAGTCCGGCTCCGAAACAATCTCAATCAAAGGCGTACCGCCGCGATTATAATCAATCAGCGTTCCGTTGTCATCTTTATGCACCAGCTTGCCTGCGTCCTCCTCGATGTGAATACGAGTAATGCCAATTCGCCGGGCACCCTCGTCCGTTTCAACATCTAAATACCCTCCCTCGCACAAAGGCAGGTCAAACTGAGAAATCTGATAAGCCTTGGGCAAATCCGGATAAAAATAGTTTTTACGATCCTGCTTGGAGTAATTCGCAATCTCACAGTTGGTCGCCAGCCCTGCCTTCACAGCAAAGCGCACCACTTCCCGGTTCAACACCGGAAGCGTCCCCGGCATACCGACACAAATCGGGCAACACTGGGTATTAGGCGGCGCGCCAAACTCTGTCGAACAGCCGCAGAATATCTTGGTTCTAGTTTTAAGCTCCACATGAACTTCCAAACCGATGACAATTTCATAGCCCTTTGGCATACCTACGCCTCCCTTCCGCTTGCCGCCTGCTCAAAGGCATATCCCACACGCAGCAAAGTCCCCTCGTCAAACGCCCTGCCCACCAGCTGCATCCCAATGGGCAGCCCGCCCTGATCCACGCCGCAGGGCAAAGACAGTGCCGGCAGCCCCGCAATGTTTACAGGCGCCGCATACACATCCCCCCGATACATCTCCAGCGGATCCGCAATCTTTTCTCCCAGCCGATAAGCCGTTCGAGTGGTCACCGGCGACAACATCACATCACACCGCTCAAAAATCCGTTCAAAGTCCCGAATCACCAAGGTCCGAACCTGCATGGCCTTCTTATAATAAGCGTCATAGTAACCGGCGCTCAACACAAACGACCCCAGCATAATGCGCCGCTTCACCTCGCGCCCAAAGCCATAGCTCCGGCTTTTCTTATAAAGCTCCTCAATATCCTCACAGCCCTCTGCCTGAAACCCGTATTTCACCCCATCAAACCGCGCCAAGTTAGAGGAAGCCTCCGCACTGGACAGAACATAATAAGCAGGCAGAACATAAGCTAGGCTGGGCATCGAAACTTCCACAATCTGCGCGCCCATCCCCTCATATGCCTTTGCCGCCGCCAAAACCTTCTCCTTCACCTCTTTGTCCAGCCCCTCGCCGAAGTATTCTTTAGGCAGCGCAATGCGAAGGCCCTTCACGCCTCTGTTCAAGTCCGCACAAACATCCCCATATTCCCGATCAACAGAAGTGGAATCCTGCCGGTCATATCCCATAATTGCATTCAAAACCAGTCCGCATTCCTCCACCGACCCAGCCATCGGCCCCACCTGATCCAGCGAAGAAGCAAGCGCCACAGCCCCATAGCGCGAAACCGCCCCATAGGTAGGCTTCATGCCCACCACACCGCAAAAAGCAGCCGGCTGGCGAATCGAGCCGCCGGTATCTGTGCCCAGGGCAAACAAAGCCTCCCTTGCTGCCACTGCGGCAGCCGACCCGCCAGAGCTCCCCCCCGGCACATGCGCTGTGTTGTGGGGGTTCTTAGTCTTCTTAAAATAAGAACTCTCGGTTGTGGTGCCCATGGCAAATTCATCCATATTGGTCTTGCCCAACATCACAAAGTGCTGTCTATTGAGTTTGCTCATGACAAACGCGTCATAAGGCGGCACAAAATGCTCCAACATTTTGGAAGCACAGGTCGTAGTCAGCCCCTTCGTGCAGATATTATCCTTAATCCCACCGGGAATTCCAGCCAAAGGCGGCAATTCCTCGCCCCGGCGACGCATCTGATCCACCTGCTCCGCCCGCGCAATGGCCCCCTCCCGGTCTACTGTAATATAAGCGCCTATCACGCTGTCCATATTGTCTATCCGCTGTAAATAGCTTTCAGCAATTTCCTTTGCCGACAAGCCTCCGCTGCGCAATTGCGCCGCCAGCTGAGCAATGGTCATGCCGGTAATTTCTTTCGACATCGCAGCCATCCATCCTTTCCTCTCTCCCTGCCTATTTCACAACCTGGGGCACAAAGTAAAAGCCATCCTCACTCTGCGGCGCACACCCAAGCAAACTGTCCCTGGGCATGGATTCCACCGGCTCATCCTCCCGCAGCACATTTTCCATCGATACAATATGGGCCGTAGGCGGCACTCCTTCAGCATCCACATCTCGAAGCTGATCCGCAAACGCCACAATCGTCTCCAACTCTTTCTGAATCAGCTTCTTCTCAGCCGCGCTCAAGTTAAGCTTCGCCAACTGGGCCACATGCTCCACATCAATATTTGGGCGTGCTTTCGAAGTTTTCTCGCCGCAAGGCGCGTCTTCTCCGTCCGCATCCGTGCTGATATGCAGCAGGTCAAGCTGCTCTGCGTCCACTCTGCCGGGCGCCTGGGTCATCAAGCAGGAAGCATCCCGCGCCTTAGGAAAAGCGATCACATCGCGAATGCTGTCCGCCCCCAGCATAAGCATCACCAATCTATCCAAGCCAAAGGCGAATCCGCCATGAGGCGGTGTCCCATAACCAAACGCATCCACCATAAAGCCAAATCGGCTGTCAATCTCCTCCTTCTCAAAGCCCAGCGCCTCAAACATCGCTTGCTGAATCTCCCGTTTATGGATCCGGATGCTGCCGCTGCCCAGCTCAACGCCGTTCAGCACAAAATCATAGGCCTGAGCCCGCACCCTCGAAGGATCGCTGGTTAAATAAGGCAAATCTTCCGGATAAGGCATCGTGAAAGGATGATGCATTGCCAAATAACGCCCTTCCTCCTCGGAATACTCAAACTGCGGAAAATCTGTAACAATCAGGAACTGAAAATCCTGCTTGCTGCGCAAATCGAGCATCTCCCCCAAATCCAACCGCAAATTACCCAGTGTTTTACACACCGTCTCCCAACCATCAGCACAAAACAATATAAAGTCCCCCGCCCGAGCGTCTACAGCCAGCAAGAGGGCCTGCATCTGCTCCGGCGTAAAATATTTATTCAAGATAGAATAAGGCTCTCCGTCCTCTCGCAGCGCAATCCAGGCCATGCCCTTGGCGCCGTAGGAAATCGCCTTCTTAGTCAAATCATCAATGGTACCGCGGCTGAAATTCCCGCAGCCCTTTGCGTTTATGGCGCGCACCACGCCTCCATTCTCTATGGCCTTCTTAAAAACGGAGAATCCACAGCGCGCCGCCAAGGCACTAACGTCTGTAATCTCCAAAGAGAAGCGCAAATCCGGCTTGTCGCTGCCAAACCGGTCCATCGCCTGCTTCCAGGTCAGGCGGGGAAAAGGCCGGGAAAACTCTATGCCCATCGCCCTGGAGAAAAGGTGCTTAAACAAGCCCTCCAGCAAGCTTAGAATATCTTCCTGCTCAATAAACGACATCTCCAAATCCATCTGGGTAAATTCCGGCTGCCGGTCCGCACGCAAATCCTCGTCCCTAAAGCAGCGGGCAATCTGATAATACTGATCCACGCCTCCCACCATCAAAAGCTGCTTAAATATCTGCGGCGATTGAGGCAGAGCATAAAACGTCCCAGGATGCACCCGGCTGGGCACGAGGTAGTCCCTCGCACCCTCCGGTGTACTCTTGGTCAAAATCGGCGTTTCCACATCCAGAAAACCACGTTCGTCCAAATATTGGCGAATCAGGCCCACCACTCTATGGCGAAACTGTAAATTGTGCAAAATCCCAGGCCGGCGAATATCCAAAAAACGATACTTCAACCGCAGCTCTTCCCGCACAGGGCTGTCGTCCTCTATCGGAAACGGCAACGGCTGCGCCTCAGACAAAATCTCTAACGTATCAGCCCGCAGTTCTATTGTGCCGGTGTCCAGGTTTGGGTTGACCGTCTCCTCATCCCGCAGCGCAATCTTCCCGCAAACAGCGACCACCGTCTCATTGCGCAAGGTTTCCGCGTTGGAAAAGTCCTGTTTCGAGAGGTGCTCCGCATTACACACCACCTGCAAAATCCCCTCCCGATCCCGAAGGTCTAAGAATATCACGCCGCCCATATCCCTCTTGCGCTGTACCCATCCCATCATGGTCATCTCACGGCCAATATGCTCCTCTCGCAGAGCACCGCAATAATCGCTTCTTAGCATTCAACATCCTCCCTCAACCCATAAAAATCGTCTATCCATACTGTTCCAATAAAAAAAGCTTTCCATCCCAAATTCCTTTGGGGCGAAAAGCGCAACTCTCTCCACGGTGCCACCCAACTAAAGCCAAATCTAATTAGCTCACTCATTCAACACAGGCGAAAACCCACCTATGTCCTACGGCCGTAACGCGCCGTCCGCGTCCAAGTCTACCGACCCCGATTCACCTAGCAAAGGGGCGTTCGGTTGGCAACTCCGGGATGTTCTTCCGTCAAGGGCTCGTACCGGGCTTCCACCGCTCCCGGCTCTCTGCAACGACCTCCAAGACCTACTCTTCCCATCACAGTCTTTCCATATTATACACACGCTTATTATAATTCTCCCGCCGGCCCTTGTCAAGCAGCGTC
>JBMNTQ010000041.1:0-12905 GCA_050945815.1 Christensenellales bacterium | reverse complement strand
CAAGGTTAAGATTTTCATTATTCCTACGGATGAGGAAAAGGTGATTGCCCGGGATACGATGACTTTGATAAATAAACATTGACAAAATTCTAAAAGTTCACTATACTTATTAAGTCGCATTGTGCGGTACGAATGGACGATTCGTTACTCGTCGCACACAAAGCGCCGAGTTGAGAAAACGATCGAGGAGGTGGAGTCGTGGCAGTACCCAAGAGAAAGACATCGAAGGCCAAGCGTGACTCAAGACGTAGCCAGATTAAGCTGACTGCTCCCAGCATTGCAGCGTGCCCACAGTGCCGTAAGCCGAAGCTTTCCCATAGAGTATGCAAGGAATGTGGCTATTATGATGGTAAGCAGGCTATCGGTCAAGAGGCGTCTGGTAAAAAGGCCAAATAACTCTGCATTGGTATGTCGAAAACAGCTTCAGTTTAGTGAAGCTGTTTTTTGTTAATCTACACCAAAACTACATTGATTATCTCGGTGGTCTTTGATATATTAAAGCTATTCGTGGTTTATTTTTTTATAAGGGAGATGGATTATGAAAATCGCTGTCGATGTTTTTGGCGGAGATCATGCACCAGATGCTATATTACAGGGGTGTGTTGATGCACTGAATGCTGAATCCGGTTTTGATTTGATTCTATTTGGCGATGAGAGTCGTATCTCGAATGGGCTGAAGGACTTTTCCTTTGATAATAGCAGAGTTCGGGTGTGCCACGCACCGGAGGTAGTGGAGATGCACGATTCGCCTACGGGAGCGATTAAAGAGAAGCCACAGTCGTCTTTGGTGATGGGGCTGCGCGCGGTGGAACAAAAGGAAGCGGATGTTTTTGTGTCTGCCGGAAGCACCGGGGCGGTGATGGCGGGGGCGACTTTGATTGTGCGGCGAATTCGCGGTATTAAGCGGCCTGCTCTCGCGCCTGTTTTGCCTACGGAAAAGGGCGGCGTATTGTTGATAGACTGCGGAGCAAATGTGGACTGTAAGCCCGTTTTCCTGCAACAGTTTGGTATGATGGGCAGCATTTATATGAACAAAGTATTTGGCGTGGACAAGCCCAGGGTTGCCTTGATTAACAATGGTGCGGAGGAAGGGAAGGGGAGCGCCTTGGCCCAGGCCAGCTATGCGCTTTTAAAGGAGATTCCGATAAACTTTGTGGGGAATGTTGAGGGGCGCGACATCCTGTCCGGCGACTTTGACGTGGTGGTGGCGGATGGGTTTGTGGGAAATGTAATTTTGAAATTTATGGAGGGAATGGCGGGTTCGCTTTTTTCTGTAATGAAGCGGGAATTTATGACGGACACCCGTTCCAAGCTAGGGGCGATGTTGCTGGGGCCTGCTTTTCGCAGGTTGAAGAAAAACATGGATTACTCGGAATATGGCGGCGCGTTATTTTTAGGGATTGACGGCGGGATTGTGAAGGCGCATGGAAGTTCCAATGCCAAGGCGATTGCTTCGACAATCCGACAGGCGAAGCGCTTTTCTCAGATGGGCGTTGTGGAGCAGATTAAGCAGGAGATCAGCGCGCTTGATACTCTGTGAGAGACTCGAGGGAAGAGATGTTGATGGAAGATAATGATTTTGAGCGGCGCATTCGCTATCGATTTTCCGACCGTGCGCTGCTTTATGGTGCACTGACCCATTCGTCCGCCAGCGACGGGAAGAACCATCAGTTTGACCGAATGGAATATTTGGGCGATGCTGTTTTAGAGCTGGTTATCAGCCATTTTCTTTATGATACGTTCCCTTTGTTTACGGAAGGGGAGCTGACAAAAGTGCGTACTGGAATTGTGACGGAGCATTCGTTGTATCGGGCGGCAAAAAGCGTGGGCCTGGACCGGCAGATACGCCTAGGCAGGGGCGAGGAGAACACTGGCGGCAGAGAGAAGCCCAGTATTTTGTCCGATGCGGTGGAGGCCTTGATTGGCGCGATTTATTTAGATGGCGGCTTGGAGGCTGCGCAAAGCTTTGTTTTGCGCATCTTGCATGATGCTATCCGAGAATCGGTGCGGCAGGGCGGCGTTTTGGATTATAAGACCCGGCTGCAGGAGCTTTTGCAGAAAGATTCACCGCTGCCCATTTGCTACGAGACGCAGAGGCAGCCGGGGGAGACGGTGATGTTTCGATCTAGGGTGTGCTATGATGGTTTGGTGCTGGGCGAGGGCTGCGGATCGCGCAAGAAGAGCGCAGAGCAGCAGGCGGCAAAGCAAGCGCTGGATCGGTTGGAGCACAAGCGCAGCGGACGCTGAACGAACACGGAGGAGGCAGGAGAACGTTGCACTTAAAACGACTGGAGCTTTATGGATTCAAATCCTTTGCACAGCGTACTGAGATTGATTTTGACCGTGGCATTACGGCGATCGTGGGGCCAAACGGCAGCGGGAAAAGCAATGTTTCAGACGCTGTCCGTTGGGTTTTGGGGGAGCAGAGCGCCAAGTCCTTGCGGGGCGGCAGTATGCAGGACATCATATTTGGCGGCACGGAAAAGAAGAAGGCCCTGTCGGCCTGTGAGGTGACGCTGGTTTTTGATAACAGTGATTTTGCGCTGCCTGTGGAATACAGCGAGGTTTCGGTGACGCGGCGAGCGTATCGAAGCGGTGAGAATGAATATTTTATCAACCAGAAGGCGTGTAGGCTGAAAGATATTGTAGCGATGTTCCACGACACCGGTGTGGGCAAAGAAGGCTATTCCATTATTGGGCAGGGCCGGATAAACGATATATTGAGCGCAAAAAGCGAAGATAGGCGCTTGGTTTTGGAAGAAGCGGCGGGTATTACCAAATATAAGACCAGAAAGCTGGACGCGGAGCGTAAGCTGCAGCACACTGCTGAAAACCTAAGCCGCATTCACGACATTCTGGAAGAGTTGGGCAGCCGTCTTGAGCCGCTTCGGCAGCAGAGCGCAGAGGCTAGGCAATATCTTGCCCTGCGGGAGCGCTTGAAGGTATTGGAGCTTAACCATTTTTTGTATCGACAGGATAAAGATACCCAGCGGCAAAAAAGCGCCCAGGAATCTATTTTAGAGCTGGGGGAGCTTTATGAGGAAAAGCAGCGGCAGGAGGCGGCTTTGTCTAATGATGAGACGGAGCAGGCCATGCGGGAACTGGACAGCAAACTGAACCTGCTTTCACAAGAGATCGTGGAGGCTTCGACAGAGATTGAACGTCGGGCGGGGAAAGAGAGCCTGTTGCGGGAGCGCATGGAGCACGCTGTGCGCGAGCAGGAGCGCATTGCCCAAGCTGTGGAGCGAAGCGAGGGGCAGTTGGAGGAACATGCCGCATCGCTGCGAGACATGCAGCAGAGCTTGTCTGCCGCGCAGCGAAAGGACGCGGAAGCCGACCAGCTTGTTGAAGGGAGGCAGCGCGCCTTTACCCAGGCTGATGCTGAGGAGCGCCAGGCTGAGCAGGAGCTGGAACAGCGTAAAAATGAGATGATTGCCCAGATGAACCGACAGAGCGACGTAAAAAGCCGCCTGGCCCGGCTGGAAGCTATGAAAACGGGCCAGGCAGGGCAGCTGGCGGAGCTAGAAGGGCAGATTGGGAATGTGGTGCGGGAGGCAGGCAAGCTGGAGCAAGAGACAGCAGAAGCCCGAAAGCAGATGCAGACGCTTTTGCAGCAGAAGGACAGTTTAGGCGAGGAATTGGCCGTAAAGACTGGGGATTTGCAGCGCATACAAAGGGAGACTGACGGGAAGAAGGCGGAACTTCGCAAGCAGGAGGATGCTTTGCAGGGGGCGCGGTCGGCGTATTCTATGCTGAAGGAGATGCAAAAGTATTATGAGGGTTATGCGTATAGCGTAAAAAGACTGCTGACCGACTGTGAGACGAATGCGAGCTTGAGCGGACGGGTGGAAGGCGTTGTCGCTTCGCTCATCCAGACACCAAAGCAATATGAGACGGCGATTGAGCTTGCGTTGGGCGGCGCTTTGCAGAATGTTGTGACGGGCAGCGAGCAGGACGCCAAGCAGATTATTGAATACCTGCGCCAGAAGAAATATGGACGGGCGACTTTCATGCCCCTGAGCGCAGCTAAGCCTAGGCATCTCAATGAAAAGGAGCGGGCGGCTTTGCTTTTGCCTGGGGTTTTGGGTGTGGCCAGCGAACTGGTGGATTATGACAAGAAATACGAGAAGGTAATTGCTTCTCTTCTGGGGCGTACTGTTATTGTGGAGGATCTGGATGCGGGAATCGGGCTGATGAAGCGTACCGGCTACGCATTTCGGGCCGTTACGCTGAAAGGGGATATCCTGTCGCCGGGGGGTACGATGAGCGGCGGCAGCGTGCATACGAAAAACACTTCGCTTTTGGGCCGGGAGCGCAGCATTGCCCAGGCCCGGGAGCAGATTGCGCAGCTTGACCGGTCGAGGGAGGCGCTGCTTGCGGAGCTGGCGCGCCAGGAGGTGAGCCGGCAGGAGGCAGCCTTAGGGGCGGAAGCCATACAGGGCAGCTTGCATACGCTGGATGTGGATATTGCCCGGGAAACAGAAAAACTGGATACTGTTTTATTGTATTGTAATAAAAATACTCAGACTAGGCAGAGCCTTTGTGACGAACGGGACAGGCTGGCGGAGCGTATTGCCGATGTTGAGCGGGAGTTGGAGACGCTGCGGGGGCTGGATGCTTCGCCGAATGAGGATGGGGTGTCTCGGGAGGAGATTGTGGCGCAGACTGCGGCACTGGTGGCTTTGCGCGAACAGCGGGAGCGGTGTTCGCTGGCGCTGACCGAGGCGAAGCTGGCGTTGTTGGCACAGCAGAAGGAGACGCAGGGCCTTTGCACAGATATTGCCCGGGTGCAGCGGGAGATGGATAAGCTTCGCCGGGAGCGGGAACGGCAGCAGGAGGAATTGCGGCGGGCCGAGCAGCGAAAAGCTCAGTATGAGCAGGAGCAGGCTAGGCTTTCGGCGGGCGAGCAGGCGCAAGGTCATGAGCTTGCGGCCCTGCACCAGAGAAAGCAGCAGATGGAGCAGGAAAAAGAGATATTATTTGAAACTATGCAGCAAATTGGCGGGCAAAAGCGGGTGTTGCAGCAGGAGATGAAGGAACTGCTGGATAAAAAACACCGGATGGAAGTGCTTTTTTCGCGGCTGGAGGCGGAACTGGACAATCGTGCCCGACGCATTTGGGAGGACTATGAGCTAACGTACGCTGGCGCCCTGCCATATAAGCAGGAGCTGGCTTTGGGGAAGATTCAGCAGGAAATTGATGAAATTCGGCAGCAGTTGAAGGAAATGGGGGATATCAACCCCCGAGCTATCGAGGAAGCGGTGGCAGTGGAGAAACGATATGAGGATTTAACGCTGCAAAAGACGGATATGGAGAATGCCCGGGAGAACCTGAATGCGCTGATAGACGAGCTGACTGTTACGATGCGCCGCCAGTTTAGAGAAGAATTTGCAAAGATTGACGAGAACTTTGGCGTGGTGTTTGCACAGTTGTTTGGCGGCGGCAGCGCCCGGCTGCTTTTGACCGATGGGGCGGATGTGTTGAACAGCCCGATTGAAATTCATGCGCAGCCGCCGGGGAAAAAATTGCAGGCGATTTCCCTTTTGTCCGGTGGAGAGAAATCCTTAGTTGCTTTGGCACTGTTGTTTGCGATATTGTCTTTGCGCCCGGCGCCCTTTTGCATACTGGATGAGGTGGATACTTCGCTGGACGAGGTGAATGGAGATCGTTTTGCGGAATATGTGCTGCGTTATCGGGAGGAGACACAGTTTATTATCATTACGCATAAGAAGAACTCCATGGCTGTGGCGGACTGTATGTTTGGTGTGGCGATGGAGGAAAAGGGAGTATCCAGGATTATATCGGTGCGTATTGCGGACAAGACTGCGTAGCTCTTTGCAAAATAAAGGTGCTGCGGATGCAGGGCGGCATGGGGAAGGAGAAGGGAATATGGCTGATAGCTTTTTTACTCGGTTGAAGGAGGGTATGCGTAAGACCCGTGAGGGAATTGCAAAGACGCTGGACAATGTGATTGCCAGCTTTCAAACGATAGATGATGATTTTTTGGAGGAGCTGGAAGAGGTTCTGATTATGGCGGATGTGGGGTCGACGGCCTCAAGGGCGCTGATTGAGCAGGTTAAGACGCTGGCAAGGGAGCGCAAAATTACGGACACCGGGAAAGTGAAGGAACTGCTGCGGGAGACCATGATTGATATGATGCGGGAAGAGGAAGCGCCGGCTGTGCAGCAGGGAGATATGCGTATATTGCTGATTGTGGGCGTTAACGGCGTGGGTAAGACGACGTCTATCGGGAAGCTGGCCTGCTATTATGTCGACCTTGGGGAAAGCGTGATGCTGGCGGCTGGGGACACTTTTCGCGCGGCTGCAGCGGAGCAGCTGGAGGTTTGGAGCAAGCGGGCTAAGGTGCCGCTGGTGCGCCACGGCGAGGGGGCCGACCCGTCCGCTGTCATTTTCGACGCTATTCAGTCGGCAAAAGCCAAGGGCGCCGGCCTGTTGATTTGTGATACGGCCGGCCGATTGCAGACTAAGAAAAACCTGATGGAGGAGCTGAAAAAAATTCGACGGGTGATTGGGCGCGAGGCGCCGGACGCGGTTTTGGAGACTTATTTGGTGCTGGATGCGACGACAGGGCAGAATGCTGTATCCCAGGCCCGCATTTTTAATGAGACGCTGGAGATTGACGGGATTATCTTGACCAAGATGGATGGCACGGCCAAAGGCGGGATTGTTTTGGCGATTAAGCAGGATTTAGGAATACCGGTTTTATTCATTGGTGTGGGCGAGAAAATCGATGATTTGCAACCCTTTGACGCTGGAGAATTTGTGGGAGCTATTTTATAAAAAAGTTGACAAAATCTGAATTTAGTTTATAATAATACAGGTGTAAAGGTGGATGCCTTTACACCTGTGGTTTCACACCCGGAGTTTAGGGCGGCGGAGGAGTTTTTGCGTGAAAAGCATTCGAGTCGGTCTTTTGTTGGATTTCTACGCACCGCTTTTGACGGATAAGCAGCGCGAACTTCTAGACCTGCATTATAATCAAGATTTTTCTCTGGCGGAAATTGGTGAGGCTGAGGGTGTTAGCCGGCAGGCGGTATTGGATACGGTTCGGCGCGGGGAGACCGCCCTTACTAAGCTGGAGGAGAAACTGGGGCTGATGCGGCGTTATCGGTCGATGTGCGGCCTGGTGGAAGAATGTTTGGAGATGAACAGACAGGGACGCAGCAGCGAGCTGGATGAGAAGCTGAAGAAAATGCTCGCTTTATGGGAGGATCATCATGGCGTTTGAAGGTTTGGCGGATAAGCTGCAAGCGGTTTTCAAGAAGCTGGGCAACCGCGGCAAGCTTTCGGAAAAAGACGTTAAAGAAGCGATGCGCGAGGTGAAGCTGGCCCTATTGGAGGCCGATGTTAACTTCTTGGTGGTAAAAAGATTTATTAAAGCTGTATCGGATCGTGCGGTGGGCGACGAAGTGTTGCATAGTTTGACCCCTGCCCAGCAGGTGATTAAGATTGTCAATGAAGAGATGACTGCATTGATGGGTTCTACCAATGCAAAACTGACAGTTGCGCCCAAGGCTCCTACGATTTATATGATGTGCGGTTTGCAGGGCGCCGGGAAGACCACGATGTGCGGAAAGCTGGCTCTATACTTGAAAAAACAGGGTAAGAGCTCGATGCTGGTGGCTTGCGATATTTACAGGCCTGCGGCTATCAAGCAGTTGCAGGTGGTGGGCGAGAAGGTGGACACACCTGTCTTTGAGATGGGGCAGGAAAAACCGCTGAAGATTGCCCGGCACGCCCTTGCCGAGGCGGAGAAAAGCGGCATCGATGTTTTGATTCTGGATACGGCCGGACGGCTGCACATAGATGGCGATATGATGCAGGAATTGAAAGAACTGAAGGAGAAAATTTCGCCCCAGGAGATTTTGCTGGTGGTGGATTCTATGACCGGACAGGACGCTGTGAATGTGGCGGAGGCCTTCAATAACGATTTGGAGATTGACGGCATTATCCTGACCAAGCTGGACGGCGACACCCGCGGCGGTGCGGCACTTTCCGTCAAGGCTGTGACGAATAAGCCTATTAAGTTTAGCGGCATCGGCGAAAAGCTGGAGGACATTGAGCCGTTCTACCCCGACCGGATGGCATCGCGTATTTTAGGCATGGGGGATGTTCTGACCCTGATCGATAAGGCTCAGATGGCTTATGATGAGAAGCAGGCTGCGGAGCTGGAAAAGAAGATCAGAACCCAGCAATTTACCTTGGAGGATTTCCTGGAGCAGTTTTCCCAGCTTAAAAAAATGGGGGATTTGTCTCAGTTGGCGGGGATGTTGCCCGGGATGAATGCTTCCAAACTCTCTGGGATGCAGGTGGATGAGAAGCAGAGCGCGCGCATGGAATCGATTATTCTGGCGATGACCAAGGAGGAGCGCAACAATCCCTCGATTATCAACGGAAGCCGAAGGAAGCGCATTGCCAATGGCAGCGGCACCGGGATTGCTGAGGTGAACCGGCTACTCAACCAATTCGAGGCTACGAAAAAGATGATGAAGCAATTTTCGGATATGGGCCGCAAAGGCAAGAAAAAGGGCAGGATGAAATTTCCGATGTTTTGATGTGGCAGGCAGATTTGCCTTTTACATAAAATTCACTCAGGTTTTACAAATAAGGAGGAAAAGAGTTATGGCAGTAAGGATCAGGCTGCGCAGAATGGGCGCGAAAAAGGCTCCGTTTTACCGGATTGTGGTGGCGGACTCTCGTTCCCCGAGAGACGGACGTTTTATTGAGGAAATTGGATATTACAATCCGCTGAAGGATCCGGCGGAGATTAAAGTGGACACGGATCGTGCAAAGTATTGGCTGGAGAATGGCGCGCAGCCTTCTGACACCACCCGGGCTTTGCTGAAAAAGAGCGGTGCGATTGACTGACCAGAGCTGCCATAGGCAGACGGGCGGAGGGTGAGCAAAATGGAAGAATTGGTACGATATATTGCCCAGAACCTGGTGGAGCATCCTGAAGAAGTGAAAATCAAGATGACCGAAGGGGAACGGCAGATTGTGATTGAACTGAGTGTCGCCCCCGATGATATGGGCAAGGTGATCGGCAAGCAGGGACGTATTGCAAAAGCGATTCGTACGGTGGTTAAGGCGGCTACTGTAAAGGAAAACAAGAAATACGTAGTGGATATTGTTTGAGCTTTGATACCCGGGAGGCGCTATGCAGTATTTAAAAATTGGTCTGGCTGTGAAACCCCATGGGGTGCGCGGCGCTTTGCGCGTGATGCCTTTGACCCACGATTCGAAAAGGATATATGAGCTGACTCGGATTTTTCTGGAGACAGGGGGCGGCTATCAAGAGCGAAAGCTGGAAGGTGCTTCTTTGAGCGGCGATATGGCCATCATCAAGCTGGAGGGCGTGGATTCAAGAGAGCAAGCGGAGGCTTTTCGCGGCCAATACTTGTATGTTGACCGGGAGCATGCTGTAAAGCTGCCGGAAGGAACCTACTTTATCGCCGATTTAGTCGGTTGTGAGGTGGTGGGCGAGAGCGGACGTGTGTTTGGAAAGGTGGCGGATGTGTTGCAGACCGGGGCCAACGATGTGTATGTGGTGGCCGGGCGACGGGAATACCTGATGCCGGCGATCAAGCCGTTGATTCTTGAGATTTCCTTGCAGGAGCGTCGGATTTTGATCGACGAGAAAACCTACCGGGAGGTTGTACCGGATGCGGATTGATGTGCTGACGCTGTTTCCGGAGATGTTTGCGCCTGTTTTGGATGTGAGCATATTGGGGCGGGCCCGGGGGAAGGGAATTCTGGATATTCGCTTGCATAATATTCGTGATTACACCTTGGATAAGCACAATCGGGCGGACGACTACCCCTTTGGCGGCGGTGCCGGGCTGGTGATGATGCCGCAGCCCCTTTTCGACTGTTATGATGCGGTGTTGGCCGGCAGGAAGCTGCGTGGCAGGAGCATCTACCTTTCGCCTCGGGGGAAAAAACTGGACCATAGGCTGGCGAAGGAGCTGGCACGGCAACAGGAGCTGATTCTCCTTTGCGGCCATTACGAAGGGGTGGATCAGCGGGTTTTGGATGAATATGTGGATGAGGAAATTTCGATCGGAGATTTTGTGACCACCGGCGGCGAGTTGCCTGCGATGGTGCTGATTGATTGCGTGAGCCGCTATATTCGGGGCGTGCTTGGAGACGAGAACTCCAACCGGGACGAATCCTTTGAAAACGGACTGCTGGAATATCCGCAGTATACCCGGCCGTATGAGTTTCGGGGGAGGATGGTACCGGAGGTTTTGATTTCGGGGCACCACGCGAACATTGAGGCTTGGCGCAAGGAGCGTTCGTTGGAGATTACTGCGCACAACAGGCCGGACCTTTTAGAGGACGGACGCGGTCGAAAAACCCCGTAATAGCTTGGGATTGGCAGCTTTTGCAAGCTTGTCATGGATCGAAGCATATGGTATAATTGGAAAATCGGTTTCGCGGCAGAGCGAAACAATTGTGAATAGCCTATTGACGGAAGGAGAGACATGAGTTATGTCCAGCATTATTAAAGCGATTGAGAAAGAACAAGCCAAAGAAAATATGCCGATTATTAACATCGGCGATACCGTTAAGGTATATGTGAAGGTTGTAGAAGGCGTGCGGGAGAGGCTTCAGGCTTTTGAAGGCACTGTGATTGCCAAGCAGGGCGGCGGCATCCGGGAATCTTTTACGGTGCGTAAGGTTTCGTACGGTGTGGGCGTTGAGCGTACTTTCCCGGTTCATTCCCCCCGGATTGACAGGGTGGAGCGGGTGCGCAGCGGCAAGGTTCGCCGGGCTAAGCTTTATTATCTGCGCGGCAAGGTTGGCAAGGCTGCGAAACTGAAAGAGGTCAAACGATAAGGGGCTTCTCGTCCCTTTTTGTTTATGGAGAAATGACTCGTGGAACGTGATAGAAACATCCACTGGTATCCGGGGCATATGGCGAAGGCCAAGCGATTGATCAGCGAAAGCGTGGCGCAGGTGGATATTATTGTGGAGGTGTTGGACGCCCGGCTGCCCTTGAGCAGCCGGAACGCTGATTTTGATGCTTTGTTTGCGTCTAAGAAGCGGCTGATTGTTTTAAATAAATCCGATTTGGCGGATGAACGGGCAACAGCTTCCTTTGAGGCATATTATAGGGAGCTGGGCTTTGTTGTCTGCTCCTTTTGCTCTGTTCGCGGTTCTAACAAGAAGGCGCTTGCGGGAATCGAGCAGGCGGCAGCGGAGGTTGTGGAGAAATATAGGGCAAAGGGCATAAAAAAGACAGTGCGGGCTTTGGTGGCGGGCATTCCTAATGTGGGGAAATCGGCCTTTATTAACGCGCTGTCGCGGGGGGCCCGCGCTAAAACCGGGGACAGGCCTGGTGTGACCCGGGGAAAGCAGTGGGTGAAGGTTTCTCCGTTTTTGGAGCTGCTGGATACGCCGGGGGTTTTGTGGCCTAAGCTGGAGAACCAGCAATTTGCCCGGCGGCTGGCGTATGCGGGCTGTATTAAGGATGATATACTGAATAGGGTGGCACTGGCGGCAGATTTGCTGGCAGAACTGCATGAGCGCTATGGCGGGCGTATTGCCCAGACGTATGGAATCCAGGAACGGGCGGATGGGCAGGAGATGCTGCTGTCGATTTGTGAGCAGCGTGGTTTTTTGCTGCCGGGCGCTGAGTTGGATACTGAGCGGGGGGCGCAGATTGTTTTGGATGAATTTCGTGCTGGAAAGCTGGGACGTATAACCCTGGATAAGGTGGTGGAGGCATGAGCCGAGCGGAAGCGGAGCAGGCGAGGTTATGGGAGATAACTGCTATGGAGCGCCCGATTTGGGAGCGAGGTATCGTGCTTGCCGGGATGGACGAGGTGGGCCGGGGGCCGTTGGCTGGGCCTGTGGTTGCGGCTTGTGTTGTGATGCCCCAGAAGCCTTTGATTCAGGGCATAAAGGATTCGAAGAAGATAGCTGAAGCGAAACGGGAGCAGTTGGTTCAGCGTATTTATGAAGAGGCCATTGCACTCGGCTTTGGCTGGGTGGACAACACTGAGATTGACCGGATTAACATCTTAAACGCGACCAAGCAGTCTATGCGCATGGCCTATGAGCAAATGGCGCTACCTTGTGGCATGGTGCTGGTAGATGGGCTGGATATAGACCTGCCTTGCCCTGTGCGGCCTGTGGTGAAGGGCGACGCTCTAAGCTACAGCATCGCGGCTGCGTCCATTGCGGCGAAGGTCAGACGGGACGCTTTCATGCGGGAGGCGGATAAACAATACCCGGAATATGGCTTTGCGCGTAACAAGGGTTACGGCACAAAAGAGCATATGGATGCGATTCGCACAGTTGGGCCTTGCCCGTTGCACCGCCGCAGCTTTATTCGCTCAGTTTGGGTGGAGAGATGAATCGGCAACGGGGGAAGATAGGCGAAGATGCGGCGGCGCACTATCTGGAGCAAAATGGCTACGAGCTTGTAGAACGGAATTACCGTTCCGTTGCCGGAGAGATTGACATCATTGCGCGCAAGGGCGAGAAGGTTGTGTTTGTGGAGGTGAAGGCGCGCAGCAGCAGCCGCTTTGGTTCACCCGGGGAGGCTGTGGATGCACGCAAGCAGCAGCGTATCCGACAGGCTGCACTCTGTTTTCTGTCGGAGGCGGGAATGGGAGAACGATATCCTTTGGGGTTTGACGTGGTGGAGGTTTATTTGACGCAGCCAATCGCTGTGCGGCATATTAAAAACGCATTTTGAGGGATGGCTTTGATGATGAAACGTTTGATTGCAATCATAATCGGCTTACTGCTTGTATTGGCGCTACCGGCTAGCGCGGCGCAGCCCTTGGTATCGAATGGCAGCTTTGAATCGCTGGACAAGGGGATGCCTGCTGCCTGGATCACCAGTGAGTGGGAACGCGGCGGCTCGGCCTTTA
>JBMNTQ010000040.1:0-13208 GCA_050945815.1 Christensenellales bacterium | reverse complement strand
CACAGATCGTTGGTGAAGAATATCTCATGGAACGTATCCCAGAATGTAGTAAAATCAATCGTAGCCCATATTCCTAGCGCCACAGCCAGCGCCACCACAGAAATCACCACAGCTAAAAAGCAGCCGCAAAGTTTTGCGCCCGCCTTTTTCTTAAACACGACACCATACGCCGCAAGCAACACTGCCAAAACGCCGCCTGAAAGCCATATTCCCTGGTGCAACGCCAAAAACAGCGCCTGCACGTCTACCATGTGGCTCAATTCTTTCTGGTTGAATACGCTGCGCTGCACACCGGCCATACGCACCGAAATATCCAGGTCCCCTTCTCCCTGCAAATACTCAACAACAGCATCCGTCACAAAAGCGAGGTCCTCCTCGCTCATGCCGGTTCTATGCGCAGTAGCAAGCTTAACGTTCTCCGCGTAATAAACCTGCTTGTCCGTTCCCACACAGTAAACGATTAGGGCAAAACCCAACAGCACGATTAATAAGCCGGCTGCTATCGCTCCCGCTTTGTAAAAAAGGCCCTTCAAACCACCGCCCCCAAATCCTCTCCCGCCATTATTTAGTTTTCACCATATGCTTGCGCAAGGATATCATCGCAAAGACCAAATACCCAATCAAAGCAGCAATACCCAAGAAGAAGAAAACCCGGCTTGTCAGGATATTCTGGGTGGTTAAAATATCCAAAACCGTCATAATTACCATCAAAATACCGGAAATCAGGTAAATCCCCCGCAGCTTTTTACAATAAATCTCCCGTTGTTCAGGGATCACATTATCAGTGTTATATGCTTTCCCTTTGCCTACAATGGCGTTATACAGCAGGTAAAGCGCTGCAAAAGCCTCGAAGAAAATAAAAATATTATCGTAATCCAATCCGATGCCCCCTTATTTCATAAATCATTCCCGCTCCCTCAGGCCTTTTTCAGTTTTGGGCCTTGCGGTGTATCCTCCAATATATAGCCTTTCTCGCCTATCTCATCACGCAGGGCATCCGCCCGGGCAAAGTCCTTCTCCTTCCGCGCCTGCTGGCGTTTTTCCGCCAAGGCCAGTATTTCCTGGGGAATCTCTTGTTCTTTCTTTGTCAAAAGCCCCAACACGCCGGACAACCGCTCCAGCATAACCAACGATTCGGCCGCCTCCCTCTTCTTGGGCGTTTGTGTCAAATAGGTATTGGCGTGCCTCACCAGTTCAAATAAAACGCCGATCGCATCGGCGGTATTGAGGTCGTCGTCCATCGCCGCAATAAATTCCCGTTCATAGTCTCTCAGGCTCTCTCTATAGTGCGCACTCTCAGGTGCCTCCCCCTCTTCCCCGTTCCGGATCATAAACTCCATATTATCCCGGGCATTCTGCAAGCGCTCCAACGCACTCTCTGCCTGCTGCAAAAGCTCGCGGCTGAAGTTAATGGGGCTTCTGTAGTGACCGGACAACATAAAGAACCGCACCACTTCCAGGTCAAACTCCTTGGCGATATCCCGCACGGTAAAAAAATTACCCACGGATTTCGACATCTTTCGATTATCGACATTAATATAACCGTTGTGCATCCAATATTTAGCAAAAGTTTTCCCGCATGCACCCTCACTCTGGGCAATCTCGTTTTCATGATGCGGAAAAATCAGGTCCTGTCCGCCGCCATGGATATCAAAGGTCTCCCCCAAATAATGGCTGGCCATAGCGCTGCATTCGATATGCCAGCCCGGCCGGCCCGACCCCCATGGGCTGTCCCAAGCCGGTTCGCCGGGTTTTTGCGCCTTCCACAGCGCAAAATCCATCGGATGACGCTTGCCCACACCCGGCTCTATCCGTGCGCCAGCCTCCAGGTTCTCCAACGGCTGACCGGAAAGCTTACCATAGTCCGGAAAGCTCTCCACACTGTAATAAACGTCGCCATCACTCTCATAAGCATGCCCTTTTTTCAGCAATTTGTCAATCAGAGAAACAATTTCGCCAATATGCTCCGTAGCCCGCGGATTCATGTCTGCCCGCCGAATTCCCAACGCATCCGCATCCTCATAGTACGCCTGAATATACTGATCCGCCAACTGGCAAACCTCAATACCCTCCTCCGCCGCCTTATTGATCATCTTATCGTCAATATCTGTAAAATTCTGTACAAAAGTCACCTCATAGCCCCGAAATTCCAAATACCGCCGAAGGGTATCGAAAATAATGAAAGGCCGGGCATTTCCAATATGAAAATAATTATACACAGTGGGGCCACAGGCATATATGCCCACTTTCCCCTCCTGCACAGGAACAAACTCTTCTTTTCTTCTGCTCATAGTATTGAATATTTGCATGTCTACGCACTCTCCTCGTCGTTCTTTTGCCTTTTTTCCAGTTCGCTGATCCTATACTCCAATTCTGACAAATGACTCATAATCGGGTCAGGCAGATGAACTTGATCCATGTCCTGCTCCTCCAGCCGGGCGCCTTTGCAATGCCCGCAGGCCGCCCCCTCGGGATGTATGCAGTCGCCGATCATGCATGGCGGCTTCCGGTTCGGATCCTCCAAACACACAGGGTCCCTCTGCCGCAGTCCCTCGCAATCGCCGCCTCGGCGCACCACCCGGCCCGGCACCCCCACCACAGTAGAAAAAGGGGGAACCTCCTCTAAAACCACAGCCCCCGCGCCGATCTTGCTGCCTTTCCCCACTTTAAACGGACCCAATACGCTGGCACCCGCAGATATCATCACATTTTCCTCGATGGTCGGATGCCGCTTGCCGGTCTCTTTCCCGGTGCCACCCAGCACCACACCTTGGTAGATCGTCACATTCCTGCCCACCTGCGCAGTCTCCCCAATCACCACACCCATCCCATGGTCAATAAATACGCCTTCTGAAAGCTGTGCGCCGGGATGAATCTCCACGCCGGTCCAAAATCGCGACCAATGGGAAACTAGGCGCGCCAACAGCTTTAAGTTGTGCCGATAGAAAAAATGCGCCACCCGGTGAGAGCGTATCGCCTTAAATCCAGGATAACACAACATAACCTCCAACCAGTTACGTGCCGCCGGGTCCCTCTCCAAAACAACTTTAATATCATTTCTCAGTTTTTTAAACAATGATGTTCACCCCAAAAAAGTAAATAAAAAACGCCTTCCATTCCATACTTACAGAAACGAAAAACGTCCGCGGTCCCATTCTGCTTGGCAAGAACTGCCCCCTCTATCAAGCCTATAACGCGGCCAAACGCAAGCTGCTACTCATCGTTTCACAGCCCGGGCGTCGGCAAACGCACCTTCACAATTCTTCCTCCGGGACAGCTTCCAGCCCATGGCATGCCCCTCTCTGACGAGGAAAAAACCGCTACTCTTTTTGCCTATTAGCGCCTCTGACTTTATCAGTATAATCTCTAAGCTTCCAGTTGTCAACCAAGCCCGTCTTAAAGCCATTCCCCCGGATGCTTCAGGAAAATCTCCTCCGCCTGGGCGCTCCATGTATTGCGGTTGCGGTGCAAAACCCTAGACAACGCCTCACCGTAAACCTCCGGCGATGCCGCCATCTCGTCGATGGGTATACAAGGCATATCCTTTCGCATATACAAAAGCTTCTTCCCCCCGGGCAAAAACGGCAAGCTCAGCGTCGTCTCGGCAGAGTAGCTCAATCCGCCGATGTGCGTCACCATACAAGAAGGATCCCACAAACCACCCTGCATCAGCTCCAATGCCTCCTGCATATCCTCCCGGTTGCCGCCGCTGGTCCCCGCAATATGTGTCCCGTAATAATGCACACGATAAAAATTCAGCGGCGCAGAAAAATCCTGCTGCGTAGGCCCTGCAAAGAAATTCAAGCAACCGTCCTCCCCCAGCATCTCATCTGCCTGCCGCACCATCTCCTTCGAAGCGCCCATCACAAACACATCGTCATATCCCTGCGGCGCATATTGCATCAATCGCCGCGTGTCCGCCGGCGCCCAAACTGTCTCCAAAGAAACACCCCGATCCCGGGCCAGTGATCGAGGATATCGTTCCTCCAGCCGCGCCAGCCGCGCACGGTCGGTGTCGGTCACGCACAAAACCCTTGGCTGCACAGGCCCGAACAAGGCGTAGCCCACAGCCCCCAAGCCCATCGGCCCAGCGCCGCCCAGTATGGCAGCCGCCCCGCCGCTTTTTATGCCCATCTCATGGGCATAGGTCCCTCGCCGCCTATGATATTGGGCGTGAAACGCACCAATGATACAGCTCAGCGGCTCCGCCAGGCTGCCGAAATAATAAGGCCCCTCGAACGTCAACAAACATCCCGCATGGATAATCTCTCCCGGCACAATGACGAATGTCGCATTCCCGCCAAAATAATGATATGAATATCCCGGCACTTTGTTCCTGTTTTCCGGGTCAAAAGCCGGCTGCACACAAACCCGTTCCCCCGGCTCATACCGATCCTGCCAATACCTCCCCACCTCACACACCCTGCCCGACAGCTCATGCCCGATAATCACAGGGTTCTGCCCGATATCTTTAGGAACCTTTTTATGCTCGCTGCCCAAAATCGCAGCCTTATAATCCGACATGCAGACGCTGTTGCACACCACCTCTACCAGGATTTCCTCCCGGCCCAGGGGCGGCAAGGGAAACTCCTCCAGCCGAAGATCATTCTTTCCATACATACGCAGCGCTTTGCTTTTCATGCTGTTTCCCGCCCGCCTCAGGTATTTTCCAGAACAATGGTCGCAGCCACAGCCTCCGCCATGCGGCTGGTGCTCTTCTCAGGAATATCAGCACAGTAATTGCGGGCGATCCGGTCGCGGCGCATACTGATGCCCTTCTTGTTTAAAATAAAGGAAACCATTTCCACAAACTGGTCCTTGGCTAAAGGCTCCAACTCCACATTCAAGGTAAAAAGGGAAGCAAACGGTGCCTGCCGCGCCGTTGCATACAGCATAATATTCGGACAACCCACAACCCCCAACGCCCGCCGTAAAGCGGAGTAATCCGACGGACTAAACTCATAGTCGTCGAAGAAAAGTATAAATTTTAACGGCTGCTGGGCCAGCGTCTGCAACAGGTCCAGATATTGCCGGGTGTCCATGCCGCCGCTCATCAACACCACCCGCAGCGTGGAAATAGCACCCCCCATCAACGCCATAGATAATGTGGTCTTGCCTATGCCGTCTTTCCCAAACACCAACACATGCTGATGCGGCTGAGAGTTGACGAATTGCAGCATATTTTTTATCAACATCTGCTTGTGGCTCTCAAAGCCGTAAAGATCAGACAAATCCAGGCCTGATGGAGCTACAACCGGGTGTAGGTTTCCCTCAAACGAGAAAAACCGATACCGCACAAAGTCACCGCAGCCGCAAATGCCGTGAAACTGCCAAAGCTCGTCCGCAAGAGTGCTCCACTCCTTCTCCCGGCAAAACATCGCGGCCATGGTTCGTAAAGTATCCCGGTCGGCCTCATCCACAGGCTCGAGTTCATAGGTCCATTTGCTCCACCATGTAAGGTTCAGGTTCGGCTGTATGTCCGAAACAAGCTTGCGATGCGGGTTTACGCTGGCCACCTTATCGCCGTTCCACACCACCCCAGACAGAGGCCCCTCCTGCTTGCGCACCTTAGTCAAAAGACTGATGGTGTCCTTGATGTCCTCATCACTCACCTGAAACAGGCCGGCCAGTATGCCCAAGTCCACCTTCAAAGCTTCATATAAAACCATATCCCATTTCTGCGCCGCCGCACACTTGGAAAACAGGTTTTCCACCTCTAAAACATAGTATAAAATCCAATCCTGCAACAACCCTCCAGTCAAGCGCCGGCTGGGCGTCTCGTGCAGCGCCGCCGTCATCTGGTGAAAAAACCGACCGGCACGCTCCGGCTCCTCCTCCACGCAGCTCTCCAACAAGCCGTTTAGCGCAATCATAGGAGAACTACCCGACAACTCGTCAAAAAGCGTTAGTCTGCTCAAATCAAACAACATCTGCCGCGTATGCAGCCCCCCGTTTTTTCCGCTCCACATCGTTGCCATATCTCCCACTCCCTTTTACGCAAAATAATTAGATTAATGTAGCAAATCCAGGATAAAATTCGCCAAATCCTTGGCTGCATAAGGCTTGCCAAATTCGGCGCTCCGTTTGATCAGGTTTTCCCGCAAAGCATGATCCTGCAAAAGCAGCATACACACTTCGTCTACAGTCGTATTGATCTCGTCCGCCCACAACGCCAACCCATGGTTGAGGAAAAACATCAGGTTCCTGTCCTCCACGCCCGGAATCGGGCTCATAAGCACCATAGGCAGCCGCCGCGCCAAGCACTCAGAGGTCGTCAAGCCGCCGGGCTTTGTTACCGCAATATCCGCTGCGTCCATCAGTTGCTCTATGTTGTTCACAAAGCCATAGATATGAATATCCTTTTCATATTTAATCAGTTCTAGCTTTTTACGGGTTCGCTCGTTAGAACCGCACACCACCAACACCTGAACATCCATAGGCATCTGATCCAACAACTGGATGTCTCGCGTCAGTTTCCCAAATCCAAAAGAGCCCCGCATCACCAAAATAGTCGGCTTATCTTTAAGGCCCAGCGCCGCCCGCGCCGCCGCCTTAGACATCTGCGTAGTAAATTTGGGATGGATGGGAATCCCAAAAGGCAACAGTTTTCCCTCCGGGATGCTTCGCTTTGCAGCCTGATACGTCAACGCCGACGAAGCCGTCACATAATAGTCCACCATCGCCTGCTCCCAGAATGGATGAATGGTAAAATCTGTAACAATTCCAAACACCGGCACCGAGCTATCCACAGCACCCTTCTTGCGCGCATAGGAAACCAATATAGCAGAAAAAACATGCGTACAAATAATCACGTCCGGCTGAATTTTTTTGATATAACTCCCCAGCTTTTTTACAGAAAGAGGGCCATAAATCTCATCCACCGATTTAACTTTGGCACGAACGTACCTCATGCTGTTTTTCAGGCCGGAATTATAGACCGTACCCAACGACTTAGGCGTCATCCGGGACATAGCAATATACCCCTTGTCCAATGTCCCAGCCACCAGCGGGCTGATATATTTTAACGTGTTCAAAATCACACATTCGTGGCCCTGGCTTTCAAAATAGTCAGCCTGCGACCGCGCAGTAGCGTTGTGTCCTTCCCCTGCCGTAACCGACAAAAACAAGACTCTCATAAAAATCCTCCTATCAATCCCTACACAGAAACAGGAACCGATCGTCAACGGAATTCTAACATGCTCACTCCTGTTTCACAAAGGCAACCACCACATCACGCAGCACCGCCTGTTCCACCCAGTGTTGCAGTTCCTCCCAATCGCCGCCCTGCAAGACCTCCAGTCCATGATCCTGCAAAACCTCTACCGCCCACTGTCGCTTAAGGGTGTAAGCATTAAATGAGATCGCCATCGCCCCACCCTTTCTTACAGCCCTTCTCCATTTGCCCGCACAGCTTTTCAACAAAGCTCCTGCGCCGTTCTGCGCGCCATGCTGCACGCCATATGGCAAATCTGCCACCAATATATCCGCCCTGTTACGATAAAACTGCGGCGCATATTGGGTGTCCCCCAAAACCACACATACTTCCCGGCCCTGCTCCACCAAAAACCGATGTCTCACCCCAGCCTGTTTTCCCTGCGCCGTCATAGAATCGGTCTTATACTGATATCCCGCCCGATTATGTTGAAAATACGCCTTACAAAACTTCACCATCTCCGCAACATCTTTCCGGTCGGCCTCAATACCCAGTCCGTCCATGCCCATAGAATACGCAGTAAACAGGGTGGTCCCCCGGCCGCAAAGAGGGTCTAACACCGTAGTCGAACCGGCGCCGGACACAAAGTCTGCCACATTAATCAAAAATTTTGTAAATTGTTCGTTGGTCTTTCCTTTATATTTTAAGATGGCCGGCATATCCTCAGCCACAAAGGCACGCCCTTCCATCATCGGAAAAAAGCCGCCTTCTTTATGCTCAAATATACAGGCAAGGGATGAAAGCCGCCAAAACCGCTCAAGATGCTCTGGCACAAGCGGCCCATCCGTATGAACAAACAAAAATTCCTGGCCTCCTGCCGTTGCGTATTCCACAGGCCCATCCATCCCCAAACTTCGTAGAGCAAGCTTCGCCTCGATTCGAAATAACCCGCGTACCGATTCATGATACCGGGCATTGGGGTGGGGCGCACGCAGCAGCGCATATCGCATACAAGCTCCTCCGAACCATCTATTCTTTCTCCGTCTGTTACTATTGTATCTCCATATCCGCCGCTTTTCAAGGCCAAGGAGGTTCAGTTTGTCTTGTAAGTGTCAAATATGATATGATAACGTATACTAATAGTGAAAAAGTTTCGGAGTTGCAGGAAATATGAAAAAAATAATACTCACCGGCGGTGGCACGGCAGGGCACGTCACGCCCAACCTTGCTCTGCTGCCGGCGCTGCTACAGCATGGTTATGAGGTTCACTACATAGGCTCACGAGATGGTATCGAAAAGTCTCTCTGTCAGAAAGAGGGCGTCACATATCACGCCATCCAGACGGGAAAACTACGCCGCTACCGTAGCGTGAAAAACTTCACCGACCCATTCCGCATCCTTGCGGGCTTCTTTTCCTCGATAGGAATCATTCGGCGCGTCCGGCCCAACGTTATTTTCTCCAAGGGCGGTTTCGTATCGGTGCCTGTGTCCGTTGCCGGGAAGCTAAACGGCATACCTGTAGTTCTCCACGAATCCGACCTAACCCCAGGGCTGGCCAATCGCTTGTGCTCGCCCTTCTCCAAGGCGATTTGCGCCACATTCCCGGAAACTAGGGCCCACATCAATCCAAAAAAGGCCCACATCACCGGGGCGCCCCTGCGCGCTGCGCTGTTTGAGGGCGACCGAGACAAAGGGCTGTCCCTGTGCGGGTTTTCCGGCGACAAGCCGGTTTTGCTCATCATTGGCGGCAGCTTGGGGGCAAAAGCAATAAACAACACCGTGCGCAACATCTTACCAGCGCTGACTGAACAATTCAGCGTCATCCATCTGTGCGGCAAAGGAAACCTAGAGCCTTCCCTCCAACTGCCCCACTATGCCCAGTTTGAATTTGTAGAAGATGAATTGCCCCACCTTTTCGCCGCCGCCGATATTGTCCTTTCCCGGGCCGGTGCCAATGCGATTTTTGAACTGCTGGCTCTGCGCAAGCCCGCCCTGCTGGTTCCCCTGACTAAAAGCTCCAGCCGGGGCGACCAGCTTCTAAACGCTGAAAATTTCCGTTCCAAAGGATATAGTCTCGTCTTGTTGCAGGAGGATATGACCGATCAATCCCTACTAGACGCCGTCCGCGCCCTCTACGAGCAGCGCCACAGCCTCGTCACCGCCATGGAAGCGTCCGGCCAGGGTAACGGAACGGAAAATGTGCTCAAAATCATCTTTAGCTACGCCAAACCGGAAAAGAACTCATAATCCATCTGGTCTTTTTTGGGTCTTTCGTTATGTAGTAAGCTTTCGCAGAGCCATGCAAACCATCCGCTTAGTAAAAATATGCTCCGGCAGGGAAAATCATTCCCCCGCCGGAGCATTTATGCATTGTTGTCGCAAAGCTCCGTCAAGCATTCCCGCAACACTTCTTGTATTTCTTGCCGCTGCCGCAAGGACAAGGCTCGTTTCTCCCCACCTTATTGCTCACGGCAATGATGGTCCTGCGATGCTCTTTAACAATCTCATCACGCTTCTCAGGGCTCAAAATTGCATCCCACTGGGGCAAACCATACAGCCAGTCAGCCTTCGCATCCAACATGTTGAAGTACAGCTTCTCCAAGTCGATGTCCAGGGCAATTTCGCTGTCCTCCTCCAGCTCGTCCAGCGCCAAAGGCTGCTTAAGGCTGGAGTTGATGCCGTCTAAAAAGCCCGTAAACAAAATCGGCGTCATGGAATAGCCCTCCGCTACTTCCTTCAACAGCCCTTGAGGAGTCTGGTCCGGATGCTCCAATATCTTTTCATAGTTGGTCTTCTCCATGGCAAAATATTGGGTCCAAAACTGTTGTCCCTGGTTGTTTTGCGCCAAATTGTTCCAATCTTCGTATAAACCCATAGCCCCTCTTCCCCCTTACAGAATTGCATCCAGCCGCTCACGAATTGCAGCAATAAATTTGCCTGTGGAAACGCCCACTGCATGCTCATCGTTACACAGCATCACCAAATCCTTGGTCATCACGCCCTCCTCAATGGTGCGTAGCGACGCCTGCTCCAGTGTGTCTGCAAAGCGCTCCAGCGCCTCGTTGCTGTCCAATTGCGCCCGCTTGCGCAAAGCGCCGGTCCAAGCAAACAGCGTGGCCATACAGTTGGTGGAAGTCTCCTCGCCCTTCAAATGCCTATAATAATGCCGGGTTACCGTCCCGTGGGCCGCCTCGTATTCATAGTTGCCGTCCGGCGACACCAAAACCGACGTCATCATAGCCAACGAGCCGAATGCCGTCGCCACCATATCCGACATCACATCGCCGTCATAGTTTTTGCAGGCCCAAATAAAGCCGCCCTCGCTGCGTATTACCCGCGCCACAGCATCATCAATCAACGTATAAAAATATTCAATGCCCGCCTCTTGAAAGCGTCCTGCATAGTCTTGGTCAAAAATTTCTTGAAAAATATCCTTAAATCGGTGGTCATACGTTTTAGAGATGGTATCTTTGGTAGCAAACCAAAGGTCCTGCCCGGTCGAGAGCGCATAGTTAAAACAAGCCCGGGCAAAGCTGCCGATGGAATCATCCAGGTTATGCATCCCCAAAACGATGCCGGGAGAATCAAAGCTGAATATCTCCGTGCGGGTTTCTTGCCCGTCGGCATCCGTCACCACCAACTCCGCCTTGCTGCCTGCACCAGCTTGCATCTCCACATCCCGATACACATCGCCATAGGCATGCCTTGCGATCGTAATGGGCTTTTTCCAGGTAGAAACACTGGGCGAAATATTGTTCACCACAATCGGCTCACGAAAAACGGTCCCGTCCAACATAGCGCGAATGGTTCCGTTGGGGCTTTTCCACATCTGCTTCAGCCCATATTCCTCCACCCGCTGGGCATTTGGAGTAATGGTCGCACATTTCACACCCACGCCATATTTCTTAATCGCGTTCGCAGCATCTATCGTAATCTGGTCGTCGGTTTCATCCCGTTTTTGCAATCCCAAATCATAGTATTCGGTTTTCAGATCGATGTACGGCAGCAACAACTGCTCCTTAATCATCTTCCATACAATACGGGTCATTTCATCGCCGTCAATTTCCACAAGCGGCACATTCATCGCAAGCTTCATCTCATACCTCCCTGGCTTTTTTCAACAATGCCATTCTAATGGAATCCACCTGATAAAGCAAGAGTATTCTCCGTATCTTGCCGTCCTTTCCGGGTTTTCACGCAAAAAGAATGCGGGGCCTGCAAAATTTTGCAGGCCCCGCACTGTTTTCTTATGTTTATCTTTAGCAGCAGTTGTTGCAGCAAGCATCGCTTGCGCCGCCGCCACAGCAGCACAGAAGCAGAATAATAATCCAGCACATATTATCGCCGCCGAAGCCACCGAAGCCGCCAAACCCTTTGCCGCCGCCGCAGCAGCACAGAAGCAGAAGGATAATCCAGATACAGGAATTGCTGTCGTTGCCGTCGCATCCACACGAGTTTCCAAACATGGTGGTAAAACCTCCTTGATGTTTATTGCTAATCTATAATACGCCGTTGTTTAAAAAGTGTGAACAGCCACCACAATAAAAACCGCGGCCCATCTTGACAAATCTAAAAGGTTTGATATGATAAAAAAAGCTAACGATTTATCCGCGCAAGGAAATAGTATCTTCCAACCAGCAAAAGCGAGCCGGGAAGCGGTGTAAGCCCGGTTGCATGAGGAAGGGAATGGCGCCTTGCAAAAAGCGGATCGGCTTTTTTAAAAGTTGGGCGCGGCAATTCGCGCCAAAAAGGGTGGAACCGCGGAAAGCGTCATGCCTTTCGTCCCTTTATTGGAGACGAAGGGTTTTTTGTGTCTAAAAACAACCATACAGAAACACACATAATCGTAAGGAGGATTCAAATGGCAGCAACAAGCATGGATAAAGTCGTAGCCCTGTGCAAAAACCGCGGCTATATTTTCCCGGGTTCGGAAATATACGGCGGCCTGGCCAATACGTGGGACTATGGCCCCCTAGGCGTCCTGTTCAAAAACAACGTCAAAGCGGCGTGGTGGCGCAAGTTCGTCCAGCAAAGCCCCTTAAATGTCGGGCTGGATGCAGCAATTCTCATGAACCCCCAAACCTGGGTAGCCTCCGGGCATGTGGGCGGCTTTTCCGACCCCCTGATGGACTGCAAAGAATGCAAGGCGCGTTTTCGAGCCGATAATCTGGTAGAAAACTTTGCTCAAGAAAACGAGCTGTCTGTCAATGTCGAAGCCATGGACGCGGCCCTGATGCAATCCTTCATCAGCGAGCACCACATCCCCTGCCCCCAATGCGGCAAACACAACTTCACATCCATCCGCAAGTTCAACCTCATGTTCAAAACCTTCCAAGGCGTCACGGAAGACAACGCTTCGGAAATTTTCTTGCGGCCGGAAACCGCCCAAGGCATCTTCGTCAACTTCAAAAATGTCCAGCGCAGCATGCGCAAAAAAATACCTTTCGGCATCGCCCAAGTGGGCAAATCCTTCCGCAACGAAATCACGCCAGGCAACTTCACTTTCCGAACCCGAGAGTTCGAACAAATGGAGCTGGAGTTTTTCTGTAAACCCGGAGAAAATCTGGAATGGTTCTACTATTGGAAAGATTTCTGCCAAAACTGGCTGCTTTCCTTAGGCCTACAACCGGATCGCATCCGCATGCGCGACCATTCTGCTGAAGAATTGTCCCATTATTCCACTGCCACCACAGACATCGAATATCTGTTCCCCTTTGGCTGGGGCGAGTTGTGGGGCATTGCAGACCGTGGCGATTTCGATCTGAAACAACATGCAACCCATTCCGGAGAAAACTTCGAATACCTCGACCCGGTAACCAACGAGAAATACATCCCCTATTGCGTAGAGCCCTCCTTAGGTGCCGACCGCGTGACATTGGCCTTCCTATGCAATGCCTACGACGAAGAAACCTTAGATAACGGCGATGTCCGCACAGTCCTACGCCTGCATCCTGCCCTTTCGCCCTACAAAGCGGCCGTGTTGCCCCTGCAGAAAAAACTGGGCGAGAACGCACGCAAGCTGTGGGAAACCCTTGCCGGCGATATGATGGTAGAA
>JBMNTQ010000039.1:0-13333 GCA_050945815.1 Christensenellales bacterium | reverse complement strand
CCACACATTGCCGTCAATATCAATGGTAATACCCTTTCTAAATTCACCAGCAGAAATCATAAGCTACCTCCAAAACATCAAATTATAGAATGATTAAATCTTTGCGTGATGCCACCAAGTTTCGATACCCTGTCGTCGTAATCAGACAAATATCTTCAATCCGAACCCCATACTCTCCGGCAACGTAGATACCCGGCTCCACAGAAACCACCATGCCCGGCTTCAGCGTGTCTGTCGAATGGGGGGAGAGCCGAGGCTCCTCATGCACATCCAAGCCAACCCCATGCCCCAGTCCATGACCAAAATGTCCGGCAAAGCCCTTGCCGTCAATATAGGCACGGGCAGTCGCGTCCAAGGTAAAACAACTGCGCTCTGTCAAAAGCTCGTCCAGCGCCGCCTTCTGAGCCCCCAGCACAACGCGATACACCCGCTCCATCTCAGGTGATACCGAGCCTACAGCTATGGTGCGCGTCATATCCGAGCAATAACCGCCCACCTTACAGCCAAAATCCATCGTGACGAATTCCCCCAGGGCGAGTTTTCGCTGGCCCGGCCCGTGATGAGGCAAGGAGGAATTCTCCCCTGCAGCGACAATCGTCTGAAAAGCGCTGGCCTCGGCGCCATATTTGCGCATGGCATAATCAATTTCCGCCGCCACTTCAGCCTCAGTTACCCCCGGACGAATAAACCGCAAGGTAGAATCAAACGCCCGATCTGCAATCACGGCAGCCTTGGTAATGTTGGCCACTTCCTGCTTGTCCTTAATCTGGCGCAATCCCTCGATTAGCCCAGACACAGGCTGTAGGCTGCAATCCGTCCTAGAAGATAAAGCCGCATGCTGCGAAACCGTCAGCGAATCCGGCTCAAAACCACAGGTTTCAATCCCTAAATCCTGCAAAAAGGCAGACAGAAAAGCAAAAAGTTCCCCTGCCACCTCCACATATGTAAAGCCGTCACATTCATGGCTGATCTGTTCTCGATATCGAAAATCGCTAATAATATAACGGTTTCCCCGCACATCCAGGAATAAAACACCGCTGCTGCCAGTAAAACCGCTGATGTAGCGGCGGTTCTTCGGGTCGGCAATCACCATGCCCTCGAGCTCTAATGCCTTCAGCTCTTTGATTAATTTGCTTATCCGCATTCCATACTCCCTCTTAAACTCTACCCGCTACACGATGCAGTTTACCACAAAAGCAACCGTTTGAACAGCACTATATCCTTAATTATAAACGGTTTTTCGCCAAATAATACGCCTGTTGCATCGCGAGGGCATCCTCCGCCATTGTTCCCCTGGATTCGCAAATCACCACCGGCGTCAACTCACGCCGGGCAAGAAGTTCCATCAGCGGCATAAAATCCGGCCCGAATTGTTTATCCGCAAAGGTCCAATGCCGCCTCTCTCCCCCTGCCGTAAATTCAATACGGCTAAAATGGATGTGTATTTTTTTAAGCCTGTCCCCTTCCAAAGCACCCGCAAGCGTGTCCAATATAGCCGCATAGTCCGCCTCGCCCTGAATCGCTCCCTGCCCCCTAGCATGCAAATGGCCGAAATCAATAGCAGGCACCAATTCCCCAAAAGTGGCGCAAAGGTCCAACACCTCCTCCAAACTGCCCAGTTGATTCCTTTTCCCCATGGTCTCCGGACAAAACGTCATGTCCAGCAGGCCCTCTTTGTTTAGTGTTTCCAAAATCCGCTGTAAATTCTTCTTAGCCTGACTTAAAGCCTGCTTGCTTCCATTCTTCGATGAACCGGGATGAAACACAACCCGTTTCGCTCCCATCCATTTAGCAGCCTGAGCCGCTTCACGAAAATAGGCAATATTTTTCAGAATTTTCTCCTCTTCTTCCACCGCCAGATTGATAAAATAAGGCGCATGCAAGCTAAGAACAGTACCGTTCTTTTCAGCCTCCATCCCAATCTGTTCCGCAGTTTCCTGCCTTATTCTAACGCCCCGTCCACAAGGGTATTCATAAGCCGACAGCCCTAATTCCCGTAGCCATGCCGGAATCTGGCTGGTCGCGTTATAACCCTGCTTATAAAAAGAATCCGGGTTCCCCGCCGGACCAAATAGCGCATCTTTCAAATCATCAACCTCATCGCAAAATATCTATTGCTCATTATATCATATCCCTTTCTCCCATAGCACACAAGTCTTTACTCAATCGCAAGGCTCCGTCAACGCTTTGTTCAGTTTCTTCAGCGCCTTTTTTTCAATGCGCGAAATATAAGAACGGGATATCCCCAGCAAAGCAGCGATTTCCCGCTGGGTCAAGTTGCTGCCATCTTTAAGCCCGTACCGCAATTCCACCACCATCCGCTCCCGAGGGCTAAGTACCTTGCAAATCAATCCCATCAGCTTATCAATCTGTATTCTGGTCTCCACTTCCCGCATCACCATATCTTCTTCCGTTCCTAAAATATCGTATAAGCTCATGTAATTGCCTTCCTTATCCAATCCAATCGGATCATCCAGCATCACTTCATACTTAAACTTCTTGGAAGAACGTATGGTCATCAATATCTCATTCTCAATACACCGGGCTGCATAGGTTGCCAGTTGTGTTCCCTTTTCTCGCTTATAGGTTGAAATCCCCTTAATCAGGCCAATGGTACCGATTGAAATAATATCCTCACTGTCCACCCCCGCCGTAGAATATTTCTTTGCGATATGGGCCACCAGCCGCATGTTGTGTTCAATCAAGACATTTTTAGCGTTCTCATCGCCGCCGAAATATAAGTCAAGATATTTTGCCTCCTCCTGAGGGGAAAGGGGATCGGGAAATGAAAAGCTGTTTGATATGTATGCCGCATAGCATAATAACTCACGAATCAAAGAAAGGCCATCTAAAAACATAAATCCACCTCCGCTTAAACCACGCAAGTTATTCTATGTTTCAAAAAGCCTTTCTGTGTATGTCCTCTCGAAAATAAATTTCCGCTCTACTTTCGCCTTCTGCGCAGGATATCCATAGGGCGCAGCGTCTCTTCGCAATCAAAGGACACCTCCTGCTGCGGCAAAATCGCGCGCTCTAGCCGTTCGCCTTGCGGCCCACGCAAAGCCTCTACCGAAAAAGTGGTGCCAAAGGAATGAGGGGAGAGAAGCTCCAAACAGTCGCCAACAGAGAACGCATTTCGCTGCTCCACAACAACACGGCCCCGCGCCGCATCATATTCCCTCACCACCGCCACAAAATCATAGTCCTGCTCATATGCCCCCACATCATAGTCGCTATCCGGCCGCCCAAAGAAAAAGCCGGTATCATACGGACGATGGCTGGATTTCTCCAACTCCCGATACAGCGTCTCCTCATCGTTTGTCCCGTCAATAGCCCTCCTGTATGCATTGACCACATTTCCCACATAATAAACGGATTTCATGCGTCCTTCAATTTTAAAGGAATCCACCCCAGCCTCACGCAGTTCCCGTATATGGCGTATCATACACAAGTCCCTAGCACTTAGCACATAGCTGCCCCGGCCGTCCTGTTCAATAGGATAGTAGACGCCCGGCCGCTTCTCCTCCACCAGCCCGTAGCGCCAGCGGCAAGGCTGAGCACAAGCACCGGCATTGGCGTCACGCCCCGTCATCACATGGCTCAAATGACAACGTCCGGAATACGCCATACACATCGCGCCGTGCACAAAAACTTCCAGCTTCAAATCCCGGGGTGTCTCCCGACGAATCTGTCTAATTTCCTCCAGCGAAAGCTCCCGAGATAAAATAATACGCCGCACCCCCAGCTCATAGTATGCATTCGCAGCCAAGCTGTTGCAGCAGCTAGCCTGTACACTCAGATGCACGTCAAGCTCCGGCGCGGTCTGGCGGATGGCTCGAATAATGCCCAAATCCGACACAATCACTCCGTCTGCCTCAAAGGCCGAAAGCCTCCCAATATCCTCCGAAAGCCCCGGTAAATCCCGGTTGTGGGCAATCGCATTCAACGCAACATAAGCCTTCTTCCCCCTGTCATGCACCAAGTCAATCGCTTTTTTAATCTGTCCATCATCAAAATTAGCGGAAAATGCCCGCAAGGTCAGCCTGTTTCCGCTGAAGTAAACAGCATCTGCACCAAAGTACAACGCCGTCTCCAGCTTCTCCATATCCCCCGCCGGTGCCAACAATTCAGGTTTCTTCAAGCCTTCTTCCCCTTCCTCATAAGGTCTCACAAAAAGGCGGCCGCGTTCTCTAAGCCGCTGCCGCCCGTTGGTTTTCCGTTCCTATTTCGCATACTTCTTATCATGCTCCAGCCAAAGGGGCTGCCAAATAGCTTTCAGTGCATTATGCTCATCCAGCGTCTTAGAGAACGCCAAGCTGCCCTCCTCCGGATCCATCAGGCAGAAGAACAAATAATTCTCCTGTCTCAAAGTCTCGTCCGGATTCAGCGCCGCCTGGATAGCAGCCAAACCAGGGTTGCAGATCGGCCCTTTAGGCAAACCGGCCTGATCATACGTATTATAGGGCGACTCTATGGCCATATCCTCGTCTGTTAAAACCAGTTTATTAACCCCCATAATATACTGCACCGTAGCACAAGATTCAAGGCGCATCCCCTGGGCCAGCCTGTTGTGGAACACAGCGGAAACCTTGGAAAAATCCTCGCCTTTAGCCTCCTGCTCAATCATAGACGCCAGCGTCACCACCTGATCCATAGTCATATCCATTTCCTGTGTCTCTGTCTGCAAAGTGTCCCCGTACATTTGGGCAAAACGCGCCAGCAGCTTGCGGATAATCGTAGTTTCCGACGCATCGGAGTAAAACTCATATGTATCCGGGAACAAATAACCCTCCAAAGCATAGCGCCGTCCCGCAGCTTCTTCCTCCCCATGGTTTAAAAATGGATATTCGCTGAATTGCTCCGGCTGGTTACACAGCTTTAAAAAAGTGGCGGTGTTGGGCAAAAGCCCTGTCTCAACTAATTGCTCGGCAATCTGCTCCACGCTGCGGCCTTCCACAACCGTCACACTGATGGTCCTCTCCAACCCCGTGCCGCTGGACAGAATGTCTAAAATAGTATCCATCGACATGCTTTTAGACAGGTAATATGTCCCCGAACGCAGCTTCGTACCCATTTCCTGCAAGTCTACCAAAATCTTAAAAGAGGTCCTGTTGCGGATCACGCCGCTATCCTCCAATATCCGCCCGATCTTGGAAACCGACGAGCCGTTGGGAATCACAACCTCCATATAAGAAGTGTTGGAAACGTCCACAGGATCAAAGTAGTTATGATAGGCCTGCTGCGCCGCAATCACAGCTCCGCCAATCACAACCAACAAACTGACCCCAATGATCATGCTATAGCGAATAAGCAGCGATCTCCTGCGCTGCTTTTTTGTGCCGGCAGTAGATTTTCTGGGAACGTGCACCACAATGCCTTCCTGCTGTTCCTCTTTGTTATGATGATCAGGATATTCCATGCTACCATCCTTTGCCGCAAAAATGAGCCAATCTAAAAGCGCTTGCGCCAACAACGCAAGCGCCTTCGCATAGCTTTATTATAATCTCTTCTGGGCCGCAAATCAAGCGGTCAAAGGCTTCAGCGTCAAATCCGTCTCCATAACGCTCTAGTCTGCTAAAAAACCCATATCCACTTCTGCTGCATCGCCGATTATCTTGTAAACATCACTGAGTATTTTGTGAAAGCTGTATTCCGCAATCAAAAGCGCAGCAACATCCTTACTAAACTGCAAAACCTCACCCAGCTTTTCCATTTTCTCCATGGTCTCAGCATCCGGCTGCCCGCCGCCTATAATGGCGGCCTGAGCCTTCATCTGCAGCTTCTTATATTCCTTGAACAAGTTTCGGGCAGTCTCGTCGGCCTCCACCTTGTCCCGCGCTTCTTTATAGCGTTTATATTCCTCACTCTGCTTTAACTCTTTTGCCAATTCATGGGCCCTATCATAGATCAGCATCTTCAAACCCTCCCTTACTCAATCAAACATCCACATTCATAATAACCGGCAAAATCATAGGGTTCCTGCCAGTCAGTCCAAACAGGTAATTGCGTAATTTGGAACGTATCTGGTTTTTAATCACCTGATAATCCTTCACCGCGCCGCCCGCCGACGTGTTGATGATGTCCCGAACCATAGACTTCACCTTGCCAATCATATCCTCCGATTCCTTCACATACACAAATCCCCTGGATATAATCTCCGGCCCGCCCATCAATTCGCCGGTGCGGCTGTCTATTGTCGCCACAACCACCATCAGCCCGTCCTCCGACAGAAGCTTTCGGTCGCGCAGCACCACATTCCCCACATCCCCGATTCCAGCGCCATCCACCAGAACAATACCAGCTTCCACCGTGCCGGCTATCTTAGCGCCGGACGATGTAATCTCCAACACTTCGCCTAAATCCATCTCAAAGATATGTTTTTTGGGTATGCCAATGGCCTCTGCCAACATACCATGGCGCTTCAAATGCCTGTATTCCCCATGAACAGGAATAAAGTATTTGGGCTTAATCAACGAAAGCATCAGCTTCAATTCTTCCTGGCAGGCATGGCCGGATACATGCACTTCCTCCATGCTCTCATAAATGACATTAGCGCCCTTTTTAAACAGATTGTTGATAACAGTATATACGGATTTTTCGTTGCCCGGAATAGGTGACGCAGAAATAATCACCAAATCCCCCGGTCCAACATTGATTTTAGGATACTGGCCCGAAGCCATACGCACCAAGCCGCTCAACTCCTCGCCCTGGCTGCCTGTCGTCAAAATGAGAACCTGATCGTCCCGATAACGCTTAATCTCGTCCACCTCAATAGCCTGGCCGTCCTTCAAGCGAAGAATCCCCAACTCCCGCGCCACATTAACCACATTGATCATGCTGCGGCCCACAAAACAAATCTTGCGCTTGAATTTTACCGCCGCGTCAATAATCTGCTGCGTCCGGTGGATATTGGAAGCAAACGACGCTACAATAATCCGTCCCTTTTCCTGCTCAAACAGGCGGTCGAAAGTCTGACCCACCCGCCGCTCGCTCATAGTGTAGCCCGGGCGTTCGGCATTGGTGCTGTCAGACAAAAGGGCCAATACGCCCTTCGCGCCGACGATACCCAGCTTTTGCAGTTCAATCGGCTCATCGTCTGCCGGAGTAAAGTCGATTTTGAAGTCTCCCGTATGCACCACAATCCCCAAAGGCGTATGGATCACCAGCGCCACTGCCCCCGCGATACTATGGCTCACCTTAATAAACTCAATCCGAAAACAGCCCAGCTGCAAGGTGTCTCCCGGAACGATGCAGTTCAGTTCCCGCCCCTCCAGGCCATGCTCCTTCAGTTTGTTCTTCGCCAGCGCTATCGTAATCTCCGTCCCATACACCGGCGCAGATAAAGTCTTTAGGGCAAAAGGCAGCGCCCCGATATGGTCCTCATGGCCGTGGGTCAACACGATCCCCCGCAGCTTATCTGCCTGTTCCTCCAGATAGCTTATATCGGGTATCACATAATCAATCCCCAGCATCTCATCATCCGGAAACATCAATCCGCAATCTATGAGAATCATATCTTTCCCATATTCAAGAACCGTAAGGTTCTTCCCAATGGTTCCTACACCGCCCAGCGGTATAATTTTTAAATTTTTTCTTCTCCCTGCCAAAACACAAAAACCTCTCTTTCAAATATATCAATAAAAAGATGTGTACCATCTAGTCAGTCGTCCATAATATTTTTGATGCGCTGCGTATAGAAATCTGCCAGCTCCGCAGCGTATTCCTCATCTGCCCCCTGGGCAATCACACGAATCCCAGCCTGTCCCGCCGGCAAAACCACAGCCCACCCCTTTTCATGGTTTATCTTCACGCCCTCAGGCATATTCTTGTCCGCTTCCCCCATCTCATAGAGAGAGCGCATAATTTTCCCAATCTCCCGGTTGCGGCAGTCAATGTGCTGCTGCGCCATCGGTTCCCCCTTGCCCCGGCTTGCCGGATAAAGCTCTCGCAGCGGTTTGTCGGTCTCAGTCAGCGCCCGCGCCGTCATGGCCGTCAGCAACAGCCCATCCGATTCCAGCCCATAGGCTAGTGCCGCCTGCTCCTCTACCAGCTCGTTGTGCTGCAAAAAGGTGCGCACCACTTCGTCAGAACTCGATTTTGAAACCACAACCCGCCCGGACGAGCCCAAAAACCAGTCATAAACCTCATCCCCCAGCCCCACAGGCAGTACGCCGGTCGAAGCGCCGCTATACCTTGTGCGCAAAAAAGAGGGAAAAGCAGCATGGAAATGTTGATCCAGCGCCTGTCCTGTTTCATCAAACAACACCACCGAAGCGCCGCTGCCCTCTATCCATGCGCCAAACGCAGCCTGGTTCCTCTGTATAGCAGCATGCATATCATCCACATGCTCCACAACCACCATCTCCACGCCAATAGCACGCAAAACCTTGTCCAACGCGTCCATAACCGCCGGATTCCCGCAGCCGACTGCCACAGTCATCTCCCGGGTCAAGCCGTCTGCCAGCGCAGACAGGCTGGCTATATACGTCTGCATCATGCTGCCCCGCAAAGCGATACGCCCGGGGTTGTCCGGCCTTTGAAACCGGCGCTGGGCATACGTATCCTCAATCACCTTTTCCTGTTTTCTAGCTAAATGCAAGCCCTCCCGATCAAAAAACTCCAGGCAATAGATTCCCGTTTTATGGGAACACCGTATAAAAACACTGCCTGCAACAGGTAGAGTACGCGCCGTAAACTGCAAGGCAGGCAAGAAGCCATCCTCTAGACAAAACACGTCATACCCTTCCGCCAGCACGCCCGCA
Source organism: Christensenellales bacterium (assembly GCA_050945815.1). Lineage (GTDB taxonomy): Bacteria > Bacillota > Clostridia > Christensenellales > JBMNTQ01 > JBMNTQ01. The sequence goes on along the minus strand of JBMNTQ010000039.1, from coordinate 4,571 downwards.
CAAAACGCTTCATACAACATCACAGCACCAGCGTCGCTGTCATGGCCCAAAGCAATACTGCCCACTGCCGCCCGAGCAAAGGCGCTGCCCAGCCGGCTGATCAGCTCCGGTGAAAGCTCCACGCCCAAGCGGCCGCTTACTCTGCTCTCACTCACCGCCACGCCCCGCTTCACAGAGCCCCAAACAATATTCTCCTGCACCTCACAGCCGCATTCCACAACCTTATACGGCCAAATGCCCACACCGGGCATAATCTTCGTCTTCTCGCCCACAACGCTCATGTGGCCGACCACAGCGCCTTCATAGGCTTCCGCGTACTCGTCTGCTTCAGCCCCTTCACACATGACGGCCCCCCGCAGCACAGCGCCCTCTCCGGCAGCACAGCGCTGCCATAAAATGCTGCGTTTCACGCTCGCTCCCGCAAGGATCTTCACATTGTCGCCAATCACGCTGTAGGGCCCCACCATCGCTTCTGGATGAATGTACGCGCTCGCCGCCACAAAACAGGGTGGCTGAATGTTGCCCCCGGGCAAAGGCGCCCCTTCCTGAATCAGATTGCCGGCAATGCGCTGCGCTTTTGTGTCCACATCACACTTCCCGTCCAAAATATCCCACTGGCATCCGATATATTGGTCCAGCCCGCCAATGTCACACCAATAGCCCTCGGCCACATAGCCAAACATAGGCACGCCGTCCGCCAAAAGCTTTGGGAAAACATCTTTGGCAAAATCCGTTTTTTCCCCTTTGGGTATGTAGTCAAATATCTCCGGTTCCAGGATATAGATGCCGGTATTGGCATAGTCGCTAAACACCTCACCCCAGGCCGGTTTCTCCAAAAAACGCTGTACACAACCATTTTTATCGATAATCACAACGCCATATTCCAACGGCACCTCCACCTGCTTCAAAACAATCGTAGCCGATGCCCTGTTTTGCCGATGAAACGCAAGCGCAGCGCTCAGGTCAATATCCGTTATAGCGTCGCCGCTCAATACCACAAAAGTCTCATCCAGAAAATCCTCGGCATTTTTAACGCTGCCCGCTGTGCCCAAGGGCTGATTTTCCAAAAAATGCCGCATCTGCACGCCAAACCCCGTCCCATCGCCAAAGTGGTCCTGAATCTTCTCCGGCAAATATTGCAGGGTTGTAGCAACAGAGGAAATCCCATGCTTTTTCAAAAGATCCACACAATATTCCATAACCGGACGGTTCAAAACAGGAACCATCGGCTTGGGCAGGGTGCAGGTAAGAGGACGCAGGCGCTGCCCCTCTCCGCCCGCCATAATAACGGCTTTCATACTGAACACTCCTTTTTAGCAATATTAACTATTTTGCCAAAAAGTAGCCCTAATTATTCTATAAAAGCCGAAACATAGGCAACCTACCTAAAGAATATATTTTTGTATATTCCGATCCTCGCTTTCACCCAGATGCTCCTTCACATAATTCGCATCAATATGCAAATCTATCGGCGGATGGTTGCCGCCAGCGTTGAAGGAAATGTCCTCCAACAAGTTTTCCAGAATCGTATGCAAACGCCGCGCTCCAAGGTTCTCACTGGTTTCGTTGGCATGATATGCATGCTCCGCAATGGCGCTAAGCGCATCCTCTCCAAAGCTAATATTTACATGGTCGGTGGAAAGTAACGCCTGATATTGCTTGGTTACGGCGTTTTGCGGCTGGGTTAAAATCCTCCGCAAATCCTCCTTGCTCAAGCTGGACAGCTCCACTCGAATGGGAAACCGCCCCTGCAATTCGGGAATCAAGTCCGAAACCTTAGCCACATGGAAGGCCCCCGCTGCAATAAACAGCATATAGTCCGTCTTAATCGGGCCATATTTTGTCATCACGGTGCTGCCCTCAATAATAGGCAGAATATCCCGCTGCACACCCTCCCGAGACACATCCGGCCCGGAGCCTAGGTTCTTGCCGGCAATCTTGTCAATCTCATCAATAAAAATGATGCCCTCTTGCTCCGCTTTATAGGTTGCCTCACGAATCACATCATCCATATCGATGAGTTTGCTCGCTTCCTCCTGCTCCAACACCTTACGCGCCTCGCGGACAGACATCTTGCGCATCTTCGTACGCTTGGGTATAATGGGCCCCAATATCTCATTGATGTTCAGGTCAATACCCACACCGGCCAGCATATCACCGCCGCCAGCGCCTGTGTCCTCTACCTCCGCTTCAATCACAGTATCCTCCAACTCCCCGCGGCGCAATTGCTCGAGTATCTGCTGACGCCTGGTCTTGGCGATCTGCGCCTGCTCCGGGCTTGGCTGAGGGTCGCTCTGAACGTTTCCAAACAAAGCCTGGAAGGGGTTCTGGTTGGTCTCCTTGGGCTTGGGGTCAGCAGCTAAAATATCCGCAATACGGTTTTCCGCCAAAACAGATGCCGTCACCTCAACCTCCTTATAGCGCTTCTCCCGCACCATACGAATGGCGGTTTCCACCAAATCCCGCACCATCGAGTCCACATCCCGGCCCACATAGCCCACCTCGGTAAACTTCGTGGCCTCTACCTTTACAAAAGGAGCATCCACTAGCTTAGCGATCCTGCGGGCAATCTCGGTTTTGCCAACGCCGGTCGGCCCCATCATGATAATGTTCTTCGGAGTAATTTCGTCTCGCAGCGTCTCGTCCAGCCTGCTGCGCCGATAACGGTTGCGCAGGGCCACAGCCACCGCCCGCTTCGCCTTATCCTGCCCGATAATATATTTTTCCAGTTGTTCCACAATTTCTTTGGGAGTCAATTGCATGGTAGCTTCTCCTTACAATTCTTCACAGATAATATGGTCGTTGGTATAAACACAGATCTTCGCCGCCGTCTCCATGGCTATCGTGGCAATCTCTTTTGCGGAAAGCTGTGTGTTCTCGTTTAGCGCCCGAGCCGCAGCTAAGGCATACATGCCGCCGCTGCCGATAGCCGCAATGCCGTCATCAGGGTTGATGACCTCACCCGTACCGGAAACCACCAAAATGTTATCTTTGTCCGCCGCAATCAGCAGAGCCTCCAGCTTACGCAAAACCTTATCGCTGCGCCAATCCTGAGCAAGCTCCACCGCCGCCCGCTCCAAACTGCCGCTGTATTGCTCCAGCTTCTCCTCAAAACGATCGCACAACGTAAACGCATCGCCCACCGAGCCGGCAAAGCCCACCACCACTTTCCCATGGTAAAGCCGCCGCACCTTCTTCGCACCATGCTTCATAATCGTCGTCTGCCCCAGCGTCACCTGTCCGTCACCGGCAACTGCACACTGTCCGTTCTTCCGCACTCCAATAATGGTCGTACCGCGAAACATATGTCTTCTCCTTCCGTGCCCGATCTATCGGGCCGATTGCCCGGCGAAACCTGCGGCAATCTCCTCCAGCGCCCGCCGGGCCACTTCACTGTAGCGCTGCTGCTTATTCCGAATCCTCGTAGTAAGCGGCTCAATAATTCCAAAGTTTATATTCATAGGCTGATAGTCCGGCCCATTATAATGCCCCACATAATGACAAAGGGCGCCGATGGCAGTCCTCCTGCTGAAGTCCGGCATAGGCTGCCCGGCCAGCAGCGCCGCAGCAGACAACCCCGCAACCAAGCCGCTAGATGCCGACTCCACATAGCCCTCCACACCGGTAATCTGCCCGGCAAAGAAAAGCATCGGATGCTCCCTACACTGATAATTGCGGTTCAAATGCCGGGGTCCGTTGATAAAGGTATTGCGATGCATCACCCCATAACGCAGAAATTCCGCCTTTGAAAGGCCGGGTATCATGGAAAAAATCCGTTTCTGCTCGGGAAACTTTAAATTAGTCTGAAACCCTACCATATTGTAAACTGTCCCTTGCGCGTTATCCTGCCGAAGCTGCAAAACCGCAAAGGGCCGCTTTCCACTGCGCGGATCAATAAGTCCTACAGGCTTAAGCATCCCAAACGCCAAAGTCCTATAGCCCCGCTTGGCCATCGCCTCCACAGGCATACAACCTTCAAACAAAGCAAGAGGCTCGTTCTCACGCAAAGGTACGGTCTCTGCTGCAATCAGCTGCTCATAAAAAGCACGATACTGGTCCTCATCCATCGGACAGTTGACGTAGTCCCCCCCTCTGTCGTAGCGGGCGCTGCGAAAGGCGATTCCAAAGTCAATGGAATCCGCAGCAATCAAAGGCGCCGATGCATCATAGAAATAGCATTGCTCCTCACAAAGCACGCGGGCAATGTCCGCCGCCAACTCCCCGTCGGTCAGCGGCCCGCTAGCTACGATACAGGGCTGCTCCACGGGAATCCGGGAAACCTCCTCGCAAACCGTCTCAATCCCGGGCATCGATCGAATCCGCCGGGTCACTTCCGCCGCAAACGCCTCCCGATCCACAGCCAAAGCGCCGCCGGCAGGCACGTTCGTCGCCTGCGCACAGGAAAGGATCAACGAATCTAAAAGCCGCATCTCCTCCTTTAAAAGTCCAGACGCATTCTCAACACGCTGAGCCTTCAAGGAATTGCTGCACACCAATTCGCCAAACTTATCACTGTGCTGAGCAGGCCCAATCTTCTCCGGCTTTCGGTCGTAGAGTTTCACAAAGCATCC
>JBMNTQ010000038.1:0-13417 GCA_050945815.1 Christensenellales bacterium | reverse complement strand
GACGTGAAGGTAGGCGAAACCCAGACAAGCGGCGCGGACGGCATGGTATTGTTTGAAGACTTGGCGCCGGGGGATTATACGATTAAAGAGGTCGGGCCAGCGCCGGGATATTTGCTGAACACCACGCCTATCAGCGTAACGGTGGCGGAGGAGGCGGAAGGGCAGCCGCAGACGATTGAGCTGGAGGATTTTATCAACTACAAGGGCAGCGTGCAGCTGAAAAAGACGGATATATTGGGCGTTGGGCTGCAGGGTGCGCAGTTTGAAATCTACGATGGCGAGGACGTGAAGGTAGGCGAAACCCAGACAAGCGGTGAGGACGGCATGGTATTGTTTGAAGGCTTGGCACCAGGGGAGTATACGATTAGGGAGACCCTGGCTATAGATGGATATGTCCGTAACACCGAAGGGATATCGGTCGTGATTCCCGATGAATTCGAGGGACTTCCCGAGGTTATTGACGGCGGGGAGATGGTGAACTATCTGGGCAGTATTAGCCTGTTTAAGACCGACGAGCTGGACAATCCGCTGCGGGGCGCAGAGTTCGAATTGTATGACGCGGACGGTGAACAGATAGGCGAAGCCCAAACAAGCGATGGGGACGGCAGGGTGTTGTTTGCACACTTGGCACCGGGGGAGTATACCATCATAGAGACCCAAGCTGCGCCAGGATATATTCTAAACACCCAGCCTATTGAGGTGACGGTTTTAGCTGAGGCCGAGGGCGTGCCGCAGGCAACGATGGAGCAGGCGGTCAACTATCAGGGTAAAGTGATGCTGATTAAGCTGGACAGCAGTGATCCGGACGGACGCTTGGAGGGCGCAGTCTTTGAATTGATTCAACAGTCCAGCGGGAAGGTTTTGAAGACTGGACTAGGCACGGACAGCAACGGTGAGCTGCTTGTGGAAGGCTTGGCTCCTGGAACGTATGCATTTAGGGAGACCCAAGCGCCCAAAGATTATGAGCTGAGCGATGCGGTTTATTTCTTCGAGATAACCGATCGTACAGCCGGGGAGCCGGAACTCATAGAAATAGTGGTCACCAATGAAAAAATAGCGTCGTTTACCGACGAGACGGACGGAAAGGCAACAAAAACAGGCTATGAAAACGTGCAGATGACGCTGCTCATTGGCGTGATGGCAGCAGGACTTGCCGCTTGTGTTGCGATTCTTCTGGTGAAGCGTAACCGCAACCGGAGGGATGCGTCGTAGGGTATAGACGAAGCAGACTATTGTGATAGGGCAAGCGCCGCGGGATTTTCGCGGCGCTTGCTTTTTTTGCGGAGGAACTATGCGAGAAAGGGGGGAGTGTAACGATGATGCTTGCCCTGATAGGTGGGAGCGGAGGGCAGGCAGACGAGACGGAGGGGGCGTTGGAGGATTAAGGCTGTGCAGCTTTTGGGAATAGGGAAGCCCGGCAATTTGCTGTGGGCAAACTGCCGGGCGGATAGGGCGGGAAATAAGCTGCGTGTTAGAGGGCCTTGCTTAGGCTTTCGACCGAATCGTTTAATTCGCGTACCAGTAGGGCGCGAATATAGCCTTTGTCTGTACTGGTGGAATGGATATAGTAGCCTTGGCTATAGTAGAAGCAGACAAGGCTGGACATTTTGGCGGAGGTATGCAGCCTGATGGAGCTAACACCCATTTTGCGGCAGCGTTTTTCCACCTCTGCCATCAGTGCCCGGCCGATACCGTGGCCTTGAGCCATCAGCTTAACCCCGAAGCGGCTGATGTAGGCGATGCCGTCGGGCAAGACTTCGAAACGGATTGAGCCTACTTCTTTGCCGTCCAGCAGGCAGATTAGCACGCTTTTTTTGTCCAAATCGTGCTGGATATCTTCTTTGGTTTCGTTCAAGGCAGCAACTTTTTGAGGGAGACCTAATTCTCGGGCATATTTACCGAAGGCTTCGGCGGTAATGTCCTGGATATGGGGAATATCCTCTATGCGGGCATCGCGAATGATGATACTCAAAGTACGCCTCCCATCAGCATAGCCATGACAGCTTTCTGTGCATGCAAGCGGTTTTCTGCTTCGTCGAATACGACCGAGCGGGGTGAGTCTATTATGTCGCTGCTAACCTCTTCGCCTCGGTGGGCAGGGAGGCAATGCAGGAAGATGGCGTTTGGTTTGGCATGGGACATCAGGGCGGAATTGACCTGATAGCCGGCGAAATGGGCATGTTTTTCTGCTGCCTCGGATTCTTGCCCCATGCTGGCCCAGACGTCGGTATAGACTGCGTCGGCGTGGGCAACGGCTTGGATCGGATCGTGGGTGACCAGTACGTTGCTGCCGGATTCCTTTGCGTTGGATGTTGCCCAGCTCAAGGCTTGATCCTTGGGTAAATATCCTTGTGGGCAGCCTACGGCGATATCGATGCCCAACTTGGAACAGATGATCAGCAGAGAATGGGCCATGTTGTTGCCGTCGCCGATATAGGCCAGTTTTTGACCGCGAATGCTGCCAGTATGCTCGTAGAGGGTTAGGATATCTGCCAACGCCTGACATGGATGGAAATCATCGGTCAGCCCGTTGATAATGGGAATGCTGCCGTATGTTGCCAAATCTTCCACATCGCTTTGGGCGAAAGTACGGATCATGATACCGTCTACCATGCGGGACAGCACTTTGGCTGTGTCTTCGATGGTTTCGCCGCGCCCTAGCTGGATATCGTGGGAGGAGAGGAAAAGCCCCATGCCGCCTAACTGGTAAATACCGACCTCAAAGGAAACCCGGGTGCGGGTGGAGGATTTGGAGAAGATCATCCCCAGGGTTTTGCCTTGAAGCAACGGATGGGGGACGCCGTTTTTTTGCTGTTGCTTGAGTTCTAGCGCAAGCTTGAGCAAGGATAGGATCTCATCGGCACTGTAATCTTGCAGGCAGAGCAGATGTTTTTGTGAAAAAGGTGTTTTGGGTTTGAAGTTTTTCAGATACATAATCATCATTTCCTTCCAGATGCTTCTCCATAAAACGGCAGTTCCGTATGGCTGAAAAAGGCTAGTGTCCGGCACGGCGCCGGGGGGAATTCGGGTAGTTGGACTGGATGCTGAGGGAGAGGGGCTAGGATCTGTCCGCGCAGGAGATGGATTCCTGTTCGGAGGATAGCAAACTGTCCAAAAACTCCACCAGCCGAGAAATATCGTTTTCTTGGATGATTAACGGCGGGACAAAACGCAGCGTGTTGTTGCCTGCGGTGCCGATGACAAAGCCATGTTCAAGACAGGCGGCGGCGATTTTCTTGGCTTGTAGCGGAGATTTAAGCTCGACGCCCAGCATCAGCCCCCTGCCCCGCACCTGGGCAATGGATAGAGGGTGTTTTGTATGCAGCCCTTGCAGCTGTGCAAGGAAAAAGGCTCCGGTTTTTGCGCACTGCTGGATCAGGCGGTTATCCAACAGCTCGTGCAAGACGGCCAGAGAGGCAGTGCAGGCCAGGGGATTGCCGCCAAAGGTGGTGCCATGGTCGCCCGGGGAGAAGGCTGCGGCCACATCGCTCGTAGCTAAGAATGCTCCAATGGGAATACCGTTGCCCAGCGCTTTGGCAAGCGTGATAATATCCGGCGTAATGTTATAATGTTGGAAGCCAAACAGCGAGCCTGTGCGGCCCATGCCTGTTTGGATTTCGTCGATGATCAGCAGCAGCCCCTGCTTGTCGCACAGGGTACGCACGCCCCTAAGGTAGCTTTCCGTTGCCGGCAGTACCCCTCCTTCGCCTTGAATGACCTCCAGCAAAACGGCAGCGGTTTGTCCGTTGATTGCAGCCTCAAGGGCTGGGAGGTCACCGAAGGGAACATGGACAAAACCGGGTACCCCGGGCTGGTAGGGTTCGTGGTACTTTGGCTGGCCGGTGGCGCAGAGAGTGGCCATCGTGCGGCCGTGGAAGGACTGCTGCATGGCGATGATTTCATGTTTCTGCTGTCCTTTTTCGTAGAAATATTTCCGGGCCAGCTTGATGGCGCCTTCGTTGGCCTCGGCGCCGCTGTTGGCGAAAAAGACTTTGTCTAGGGGGCTGTTTTCCACCAGCTTTTGGGCAAGCTTTGCCTGGGCTTCGATGTAGAAATAATTGGAGCAATGGAGCAGCTTTTTGATTTGGTCGCAGAGCGCCTGCACAAAGGCAGGGTGGTTGTAGCCTAGGGCGTTGACTGCGATGCCTGCAAGGAAATCGGTATAGGCTTTGCCTTGCGTATCAAAGAGAGTACACCCTTCGCCCCTTTCAAAGCAGACTGGAAAGCGGCTGCCGAATGTGTTCATATAGTATTGCTGATCCAATTGAATGATATCATGCAGTTGCATTGTGTCTCCTCCTCAGTGGGTGACCATGGTTCCGATACCTTTGTCTGTGAAGATTTCCAATAGTACCGGGTGGGGGATGGTGCCGTCTACGATATGGGTACGGCGCACGCCCTGTTGGAGGCTGTTTACACAGCCCATGACTTTGGGAATCATGCCGCCGGCAATTTCGCCGCTTTGGATCATGCGCTGGATAGTCGCACAATCGACGACAGGAATCAGGGTGCTTGGGTCGTCTGCTTTCTGGCGGATGCCGTCGATGTCGGTTAAGAACATCAGTTTTTCCGCTTGCATGGCAGTAGCTATTTCGCTGGCGACGGTATCGGCGTTGATGTTGTAGCTTTTTCCTCCGGGGCCTACGCCTATAGGCGCGATGACCGGGATGTATTCCCCTTCTGCCAGATAGTTTAAAACAGAGGTGTTGACCGACTGGATTTCTCCAACGAAGCCTAAATCGACGCCGTCTTTGCTGCGCTTTTTCTCGACTTGCAAGAGGCTTGCGTCTTTGCCGCACAGGCCGATGGCTTTGCCGCCCAACTGGTTGAGCTTTGCTACGATGCCGGTGTTGATTTTGCCTACCAAGACCTGCTGGACCACCTCCATCGTAGCTTCATCGGTAATGCGCAGGCCGTTGTGGAAGCGGGCGGGTATTTGCAGCTTTTCCAGCATATTATTGATGTCTGGGCCGCCGCCGTGTACCACGATGGGGTTGACGCCGACATATTTGAGCAGGGTTACATCCTGCAGGACTTTTCGGGTTAATTCCTCGTTAAGCATGGCATTGCCGCCGTACTTGATAACCACAACCTTGCCGGACAGGCGTTGGATGTAGGGGAGTGCTTCAATTAATATATTGGCCTTATCGATGAAGGCGTCGTATTTTTCGTTGCTTGTATGTTTGCTCATTTTTTTCTCTTTCTTTTTATAAATACCAGGCCGGCTGGTTCAAACCGGTGGTTTCGTCTAACCCAAATAAAAGATTCATGTTTTGTATTGCTTGGCCTGCAGCGCCTTTGACTAGGTTATCCAGAACGGAAATGATGATTACACGGCCAAGCCTTTCGTCTACTACAAAACCGATTTTGCAGAAGTTCGAGCCCACGACCTGCTTGAGTTCCGGTAGAGTGGAGGAGACTTTGACAAAAGGTTCGTGCTGGTAGAAGGCTTCGTAGCAGGCGGAAAGATCGCCGCCTTTATAATCCGCGTAGATAGTGGACAAAATACCACGCTGGATGGGCAGCAGGTGGGGCGTGAAGGAAACCAGCACCTCCTCGCCGGCGACTACGGACAGTTCCTGCTCGATTTCGCTGGTATGGCGGTGGGCGGCGACTTTGTAGGCTTTAAAGCTTTCGTTTACTTCGCAAAAGCTAAAAGGCAGGGAGGCGCTGCGACCCGCGCCGCTGGTGCCGGATTTGGCGTCAATGATGATGCCTTTTTTTTCAATGAGGCCAGCCCGAAGCAAGGGCGCCAAGGCCAGGATTGCGCAGGTTGTGTAGCAGCCGGGATTGCCGACAAGACGGCTTTTTTTGATTGCTTCTCGGTGCAGCTCCGGCAGGCCGTAGACGGATTGCTTGAGCAATTCCGGCGCTGGGTGGGGAGTGTTGTACCATTGCTCATAGGTCTCTGCGCAGCGGTAGCGAAAATCGCCGCTGAGGTCGACCACTTTGACCCCTTGCTTATAGAGCGATGGAATCAGCTCGCTGGAGGTGCCGTGGGGCAGCGATGTGAATACAACGTCGCTGTCTTTTGCGGCGGACAGGATATCGACCTGCTCCAGCAGGGGCAGCGACGTGCCTTCAAAGCTCGGATAAATGTCCGACATGCTTTTGCCTGCATAGCTTTTGGAATATAGATGGGTGAGGACGACGTCTTTGTGTCCGCACAGAAGGCGTACAAGTTCTGCTCCGGCATAGCCTGTGGCCCCCAATACGCTTGCATGAATCAATCGAATAACCTCCACTGTAAAGTATAAATTATTATACATTCATACGCATAAAAATGCAATAGGTTTTTGGATAATTTTATTAAACAGCCCAAATACGCTACATTCACCGTTTTTTTAAAATTGATACGAGTTTTCTGAGAATAAGTTTACTGTCGAAAGCAAAACTATAAGAGCGATAAAAAAGAAAGGGGGGAGATTGCGTTGAAACGCATTATTTTTCTGATTGGAATGGTGTTGCTGTTGATTGCGGTGCTTGCCTACGGCCTGTGGCCTGCGGGAGAGACCTCGGTGGAAACTGTGGGCGCAATCAGGCAGGACTTTGTTAAGACGGTGGAGACGGACGGCGTCATTGCTGCGGCTCAGACACAGTTGGTAACGGTGCCGTTTTCCGGCGTGGTGAGGGATATCTTTGTGCAGCAGGGACAGAGGGTAGGCAGGGGAGAAAAGCTGTTTGAGATGGTTGTCAGCAGCATTGAGGAGGAGCTGGAGCAGGCGCGGATGCAGTTGGCGAGTATGGCGGGGACGGGAGTGGTGGCAGTGGACGGCACTGCGCTGCAACAGACGAGAACACAGGTGCTTGCCAATGCTCAGTTCGGCAGCGCATCGTACGAGAGCTTTAACCGGGCATTGGGGGAGGAGAGCGCCTCTGCTTCGGCCGTGGAAAATATTGAATTGAAGGCCGCTCAATTGAAGGTGGAGAAACTGGAGCGTCAACTGGACCGATCATCGGTATTTTGCGAGAGAGACGGCGAGATTTTGAGCATCAGCATCCAGGAGGGGACGGTGGCGCAGGGGGACACTGCGGCTATATTGCTGGGAGTAGGCAGCGGGATTGTGGCGAATGCTCAGGTAGGGGAGCGGGATTTGAAACACATACAGGTAGGCCAGAGCGCTTCGATTGTATGCGAGGCTATTTCCTCTGAAAGCTATGCCGGAACTGTGACGGAGAAGGCCCAGGCTGTGCAGCGCAGTGTGGGAGATGCTGCTGAGGCGTTGGGCTTGGTTTCCATAACGCCGGGCAACATGCAGGCGATGATTGGGGCCACGGCGGAGATATCCATCGAATATTTGCGGTTGTCGGATGTTTTGGTGCTGCCTATGGAGTGTTTGGCGGAGAATCGCGAGGATGGCGATTTAAACTATGTTTTTGTGGTGGAATCGGGGCGCGCTGTGCGCAGAGAGGTACGCATTGGGGAGATGGATGGGTTTAATATGGTGATTGAAGAGGGGCTGGACGAAACGGACCGGGTGATATTGAGGCCCGTTGATATTACGGAGGAGGAAACGGTAAGAGACGATGGTGGAGGTAGTGAACCTATATAAGGAATACGGCGACGGAGAAGAGAAGGTTAAGGCGCTGCGTAACATTAACTTGAAGGTGGAGCCGGGGGAGTTTCTCGCGATTATGGGCCCTTCCGGCAGCGGGAAATCCACGCTGATGAATATACTTGGATGTCTGGACAGGCCGACTACGGGCAAATACTTTTTGTGTGGGCAAGACACGGCGATCGCCGATGAGGATACTTTGGCTGCTTTTCGCAACCGTATGATTGGTTTTGTGTTTCAGTCGTTCTTTTTGCTGCCGTCCCTGACTGCGGCGGAGAATGTGGAGCTGCCGCTGTTTTTTTGCGGTGTGCCTGCGAAAAAACGCAGGGAAAAGGCAGAGGGGATTTTGTGTGAACTCGGCTTGGAAGGGCGGCTGCGCCATTATCCGTCTCAATTGTCCGGCGGACAGCGTCAGCGAGTGGCGATTGCCCGAGCGCTGATAAATGAGGCGCCGCTTATCTTGGCGGATGAGCCCACCGGCAATTTGGATTCGCAGACCAGCCATGGGATTATGCAGCTGTTTCGTTCGCTGCACAAGCGGGGCCGTACCCTAATCTTGATTACCCACGAAAAAGAAGTAGCGGCTTATGCTCATAAAGTGGTGTATATTCAGGACGGTTTGGCGGTTCGCGGAGGTGCTGAATGAAAGAGTTGGATTATGTAGCAGGCGCCTTTAGGAATATGCGCAAAAACAAGGCGCGCACAGTTTTGACGATGCTGGGCATTATGATCGGCATTTCGGCAATTATCATCGTGATGTCTTTGGGCAGCGGCGGTAAAATTATGATACAGGGCGAGTTGGAGCAGTTTGGCATAAACCGATTCTGGATCTACCCCAATACGGCATCTAAAGGCGTGAATGCCGGGGCGGATTTGACGATGCGGGATATGCAGCTGTTGAGAAAAAGAATGGAATCTGCAAATATTTGCCCCTGCGTCTATAAAAAGGCGCCGATTAACTATGCAGGGACCCGTTTGAATGTGGATATTGTAGGTACGGATCAATCCTATATGAAGGTATGGCAGTTGGAGATTGAAGAGGGACGCTTCTTCAATGAAAATGATAGCAAATTCGGGCATCGGGTGGTGGTGTTGAGCGATCAGGTGGCGAAAGATTTGTTTCAAAGCCGAAACCCGGTAGGCGAGGAAGTGGATATTGCCGGATATGTTTATACGGTAGCCGGTGTGCAGAAGAATAGTTCCAGCTTGATTTCCCAGCAATTGTCGACAGACAAGATATTCGTACCGGTCGGGGTTTTTCAAGAGCTTTGGGGCAGCGGCGATAAGATTGATGAGATTTCTATTACGGCTGCCAGTGCGGCGCAGGTGGATTCTTTGGGGAAGCAGGCCATTACGGTGTTGCAGCAGAAAAACGGGGAGCATGGGATTTACCGCACCTTCAACCTCTCGAAGGAGATGAAACTGGCAGATAATATATTGGATACGTTTTCTTTGGTGATCGGTTGTATTGCGGGGATATCTTTGATCATTGGCGGCGTGGGCATTATGAATATCATGTTGGTGACTGTGAAGGAGCGAACCCGGGAGATCGGCATTAAAAAGGCCCTGGGTGCGCGGCGTGCACATATTTTATGGCAATTTTTAACCGAAGCGCTGTGTTATTCTTTGGCAGGGGGCATTTTGGGGATTTTGTTTGGAATTGGGCTTTCCAAGTTGGCGGCAGAGATTATCAGCTTGCCTGCGGTGCTTTTACCAAAAGTAATGGGCTTATCGGTGTTGTTTGCTGTGGTGATTGGGCTGTTTTTCGGCATTTATCCTGCTTATAAGGCTGCTAAACTGGACCCTGTGGAGGCGTTGCGGTATGAATAGGCGCGAATAGGCTAGCATAGATGCCGGGCGGAAAACGGCCACTTTTCGGCAGCGGACGCTGGATAATTGAAACCATATCCGAACTCTACGCATAAACTGATAGAGGGAAAGGGAGTAGCTTGAAAAACCGCTTTTCTTTCCTGAGAAGTACGCTTAGCGAAAGAGTGATATGCTGCCATGATCATGAGAGGAGATATATATTATGCCGACTTGAGTCCTGTTGTCGGCTCGGAGCAAGGAGGGATGCGGCCGGTTCTTATCGTGCAGAATGATGTGGGCAACCGATTTAGTCCTACAGTTATTGTCGCAGCTATAACATCGCGAATTGATAAGGCAAAACTGCCTACACACATTGAACTTGATGCTGACAAATACACGCTCCCACGGGATTCTGTTGTTTTGCTGGAGCAGATCCGAACCATCGATAAGAGCAGGCTGACTAAGAAAATCGGCTATTTGGATTCAAAGACTATGAAAAAGGTGGAAGACGCTTTGTCTATCAGCTTTGGCATGGAAGATTGAAGTCTGCCCCGTTTTTAGCCGAAAGGTGGAACGGGGCGGTCTTTTTATGGTTAAATAGAGAGAGTAGCGAAAAATGCGCTGCCGGCAGAAAATGTGACGGAGGTGGAAGGGGACTTGAACAAAGCGATAAGGGAGCATGGGATGATTGTGGCGGGGACGGCTATAGCGGCGCTGTCGTTCTCGGCGTTTCTGGTGCCCAACAGAATTGCGCCGGGGGGCGTGAGCGGACTGTCTACCATTATTCACTATATGACGGGTTGGTCGGTGGGTATGGTGGCGCTGGTGGTTAATGTGCTTTTGTTTGCCATTGCCTTGGGCAGCATGCAGCGGCAGTTTACAATAAGAAGCCTGTATGCTACGGTGTTATTCTCTTTTATTGTGGATTTTGTTCCGGTGTATGTGCCGACCCACGAGCCGTTTTTAGCTTGTGTGTACGGCGGGATTTTGATGGGGTTGGGCATTGGGCTGGTGTTTCGGGGCGGTGCTTCCACTGGGGGGACGGATATGGTTGCGAAGATGCTGCATCGCCGTTTTAAATATATCGGGGTAAGCTGGATTCTGTTTATACTGGATTTTGCCGTGGTGGTGCTGGCGGGGATTATATTCAATGCCGAATTGGCTTTGTATGCTTTGGCCAGTGTGTTCATCACTGCCAAGATGGTGGACCTGGTAACCGATGGATGGAATTTCGCCACGGCTTTTTATATCATTTCTTCCCGCCCGGAGGCTATCGGACGGCGCATTGCTGATGAATTGCAGCGGGGTGTGACGGCCTTGCATGCCACTGGAGTATACAGCGGACAAAAGAAGGACGTGCTATTTTGCGTGCTGGAGGGGCGGCACCAGATCCTGGCCCTCAAGCGCATTGTTAAAGATGAGGATAGACAGGCTTTTGTTATTACCAGCAGTGTAAAGGAAGTGATGGGGGAAGGGTTTCGGGAGTTGGAGTAGAGGCCGGATTTTTTGCGGGGGATAGCGACAGGAGCGGGGGGAGGATGACTCTTTACCGCGGAGAGAAAAAGGGGTATAATTGAGCTGGACAAAAACCCCGGCCTTGGCACAGCAGCGGCTGGGGAATTTGCTGAATAGTTTTGGGGTGTGGCTATGCGGACTGTGAGCTGTGGTTCACCGGAGGATACGTTGAAGCTGGGGGAAGTGTTGGGCGGGCGGGCGCAGGCCGGCTGTTTTATTGCGTTGTGGGGAGATTTGGGCTGCGGCAAGACCGTTTTTGCCCGGGGAGTCGCTAGGGCTTTGGGGATTGACAACGTGACCAGCCCAACCTATACGATTATGAATTTGTATGAGGGGCGTCTGCCCTTTTATCATTTCGATGCTTATAGGCTACAGGATGAGGACGAGCTTTATGCCCTGGGAGGCGAGGAATATTTCTATGGTGACGGTGTTTGCGTAGTGGAATGGCCGCAGCGCGTGCGGGAGGCTTTGCCCAAGGACAGATTGGACGTTTTTTTTCAGCGTGAGGGGGAAGATGGACGCAGGTTGTCTTTTTGCCCTGGATCGCCGCGGTATGAGCGGATGCTGGAGGGAATTGGTGGATGAATACGATGAATATATTGGCGTTGGATACGTCTGCTGCTGCGGCTTCCGTGGCAATTATGCGGGAAGAACGGCTGATTTGTGAGGTTTACCTAAACCGGGGGCTGACTCATTCTCAGGTTTTGATGAAGCTGGTGGACGACGCATTGGACGCAGCCGGCCTGCATATAAAAGAAATAGGGGCAATTGCTTGCAGCGTTGGCCCCGGTTCGTTTACCGGCGTGCGCATTGGTGTGGCTGCGGCGAGGGGGCTGTCTACGGCTTTGGGGGTGGGGGCAGTGGGCGTCAATACCCTAGATGCCCTAGCCTATAACGCGGCGGGCCTTGGAAGGCGGATTTGTTCGCTGATGGATGCTAAAAGGGAGCAGGTATACTGCGCTGTTTACGAGAATGACGACTTTCTTCAGCCGGTGGTTGGTTATGCGGCGCTGGGGCTGGAGCAGGCGGTTGCGCGGGGAGGGGCGGCTGTGTATGTGGGCGATGCTGCCCATGCTTATCGTGGACGCATTTTAGACTGGCAGCCCGGCGCATGTTTTTTGCCGGAGGGACATAATTTGCAGCGCTCTTGCGCTGTAGCAGCTTTGGCGAGCGAGAAGCTGGCGCGCGGCGGCGGCGGGGGGGCCAATGATCTGACGCCGTTTTATCTGCGGCGCCCGCAAGCGGAGCGGGAACGGCTGGCGCGGGAGGAAAAAGCATGAGCGAGATTTCCTACCGCTATATGTGTGAGGCGGATATTCCTGCAGTTTGGGAACTGGAGCGTCGTTGTTTCACTTTGCCCTGGAGCCGCAAGGCCATAGGCGATGATTTAAAAAACCCGTTTACCCGATATGTGGTGGCTGCCGACAGAGGCACAATCGTAGGGTATGGTGGGATGTGGATTATTGTGGATGAGGCTCATATCACGAATATAGCGGTGGATGAGGTTTACAGGCGAGGGGGCATCGGCACTGGGATTTTGCTGCGGCTGGCTAAGGCAGCTTTGGCTAAGAGGGTATTTTCTATGACCTTGGAGGTGCGGGTTTCCAATGGAGCGGCAATTGCTCTATATAGCGGGCTGGGCTTCGAGAAATATGGCATTCGTAAGGGATATT
Source organism: Christensenellales bacterium (assembly GCA_050945815.1). Classification (GTDB taxonomy): domain Bacteria; phylum Bacillota; class Clostridia; order Christensenellales; family JBMNTQ01; genus JBMNTQ01. The sequence continues at coordinate 864 of JBMNTQ010000038.1, read as the reverse complement.
ATGGCGATAACCAGGAGGACGCGATCATTATGTGGAACGAGCGGCTGCAGGAGCTTGCGTTTACGGAGCCGCTTGAAATTGCAGCGGCCCCTGGTATATAATATTTTTGCCCATTGTTGCCTTTGGGGAAGCTGGGGGCGAAGACCGGGCGCGCTGTATTTGTTTGGACTGGATAAGGAGATAAGGGATGCCTTTTTGTGAGATAGGCGATCGTAGGATACATTATATCGAACATGGAGAAGGAAGCCCGGTTTTGCTGTTGCATGGCTGGGGCGGGAGCCACAAGAGTTTTATGCCGGTAATGGCCGCTTTATCCGGACGGCATCGGGTGGTGGCTTTGGATTTTCCCGGCCATGGGGAGACAGACGAGCCAAGCCAGCCTTGGAGCGTGACGGAATATGCTCAGATGACGTTAGAGTTTATCTATAAAGTGATTGGCGGCCCCTGTAACGTAATCGGTCATTCTTTTGGGGGCCGGGTATGTATCTATTTGGCCGCTTCATGGCCAGAGATGGTGCGAAAGCTTATTCTATGTGATAGTGCCGGGATTCTGCCCAGGAGGGGGCCGAGCTATTATGTTCGTGTTTATACCTATAAGCTGGGGAAAAAGATGGCGCGATGGGGCGTGTTTCGCCGATTGCTGGGTATGTTGGGCGTGGATGTGGAGAAAAAGATCAAAAATGCTGGTTCTGCGGACTATCGGGCTTTGAGCGAGGGGATGAAGAAAACTTTTGTGCGGGTGGTAAACCAGGACCTGCGGCCTCTTTTGCCGAAGATTCAGGCGGAGACGTTGCTTGTTTGGGGCGCTATGGATCAAGATACACCGCTTTATCAGGGGAAGATCATGGAAAAAGAGATTAAGAA
>JBMNTQ010000037.1:0-13424 GCA_050945815.1 Christensenellales bacterium | reverse complement strand
CCTTAATCGGCCAAAAAATAAATGGAGGTTTCGTTATGAAAAGAAGGAGAATCGTAGCATTAGCAGTAGCGCTCATAATGTTGGTCATGGTTCTTGGCGCTTGCGGAGGAGAGGCGGAGCCAGTAGAGTCTGTTGCACCATCAGCTGACGTCTCACAGGATCAGCCTGATCCCTCAGAACCCAGCGGCGGTGGAAAGGACATCTCAGAAGTCAAAATTGGCGTGTCTGTCGGAACCCTCAAGCAAGAAAGATGGCAACGCGAAATTGATATGTTCCAGGAGTATGCAGATGAAAAAGGCTTTGAACTTCTGGTTCAGTCCGCAGAGGATGATGCTCAGAAACAGGCTTCTCAGGTAGAAAACCTGCTCAGCCAAGGCATTGATGCTCTCCTGATCCAGTCTCTAGACGCAGATGCCGCGTCCCCCTTGGTTGAAGCAGCGCATCAGGACGGCATTGCCGTTATCGCATACGACCGCTTCATCATGAATGCCGACCTCGACTATTATATTACCTTCGACTCTGTAAAGGTCGGTGAAGTGCAGGCCCAGTTCGTTATCGACAATGCGCCCACGGGCAACTACATCTGGCTAAAGGGCGGCCCCGAGGACAACAACGCCCATCTGGTAGCCCAAGGGCACAGAAACATTCTCCAGCCCCACATCGACAACGGTGACATCAAAATCGTTCTGGAACAATGGTGCGAAGGCTGGGATCCCAACGAAGCTTTGAAACACACTGAAAACGGCTTGACCATAGCCAACAACGATATTCAAGGCATCATCGCCTCCAACGACGGCACAGCCGGCGGCGCTATTCAAGCCTTAGCTGCGCAGGATCTAGCAGGCAAAGTTCCGATCGCCGGACAGGACGCCGACCTTTCAGCCTGCCAGCGTATCGTGGAAGGCACGCAAACCGGCACGGTTTATAAGCCTTTGGCAAAGCTGAACGCTGCTGCTATCCAGTTAGCCGTCGCTCTAGCCACCGGTGCAGATCCTTCCACCGCCATCGACAGCTCTCTGGGTATTTGGACCAAACTGGACAACGATTACAAAGAGGTTGATAGCTTCTCTGTAGACGTTATTGCCATTGACAAGGACAACATCGATGAAATTATCATCAAGCAAGACAAATTCCAAACTCTGGAAGATGTCTACAAAAACATTCCCAAAGATCAATGGCCGGAAATTTAGTGTCTGCTGTGCTTAGTCTGTAAGCATATAGCGTTTGTAGTGGTATATGGTTTTGTTCCATATACCACTACATCCGTTCCCTGTTACAGAAGCCGGCATAACCCATATTGAGGAGGTGTCCATGTGTCGGAAGTTTTGCTGGAAATGAAAAACATCACCAAAAGATTTCCCGGTGTCGTCGCTTTAAAAGATGTCAACTTCAGTGTTAAGAAAGGCGAAATCCATGCTCTGGTGGGCGAAAACGGCGCTGGAAAATCCACGCTCATTAAAGTTTTATGCGGCGTATATCCCTTCGGCAATTACGAAGGACAAATTATGTTGGATGGCGGAGAAAAAAGATTTCATTCAATTAAAGATGTAGAACTTGCAGGGATCGCTTGTATCCACCAGGAATTAAACCTGGTGCCGGATCTCAGCATAAGCGAAAATATTTTTCTAAACAACAAGCCCAGTAAATATGGAATTGTAAACTTCAACGAAATGTTCTTTCACGCCAAGAAATTGCTGGCTCGCATCGGTCTGGACAACAAGTCTCATCAAAGCGTCCACCCGACGGAGCTGGTCAAAAACCTGGGCATCGGCCAAAAGCAGCTGGTGGAAATTGCCAAAGCCCTGTCTAGCGATGTGCGGCTGCTCATCCTAGACGAACCCACCTCCGCACTAACAGAATCAGAAGTGGATCTGCTGCTAGACATTCTAGACGGCCTGCGGGAAAAAGGCGTTACCTGCATCTATATTTCCCACCGTCTGGATGAAGTCATGCGCATTGCCGATACCATCACGATCCTGAGAGACGGCCTAACCGTCGACACCCGTCCCAAAGACGAGATGACCAAAGATACCATGATCAGCCTGATGGTCGGCCGGGAATTGACCAATATGTTCCCGCGGGAAGAACACGAGCGCAAGGAGCTCACCTTCGAACTCCGCAACTTCTCGGTCAACCACCCCGACATCCCCGGCAAAAAGCTCATCGAAAACGTAAGCCTGAAGGCCTACAAAGGAGAAATTTTGGGCATCAGCGGGCTCATGGGGGCCGGGCGGAGCGAGCTTTTTACCAGTGTCTACGGCGCCTATCGCGCGCCCAGTAAAGGCGAGGTCTATATCGAGGGAAGCCCGGTCCAAATCACGACTCCAAACGATGCACTCAAAGAAGGGTTGTTTCTAGTCACGGAAGATCGCAAAAAATACGGTCTAAACCTCATAATGTCCGTATTGGAAAACAGTACCATGGCCTCTTTGGATCGTGTATCCAAAATGGGGATCTTGGATGACGGAAAAGAGATTGGCGAAACTAAACAATACATCGACTATCTCCGAATCAAAACACCAACCGTTTCCGAGACCGTCAACAATCTCTCCGGCGGCAACCAACAAAAGGTTGTTCTTGCCAAAGCATTGATGGCTAAGCCCAAGGTGATTATCCTAGACGAACCCACCCGAGGCATCGACGTTGGCGCCAAGTACGAGATCTATAAAATTATGAACCAACTCGTAGATGAAGGCGTGGTTGTCATCATGATTTCCTCGGAAATGGAAGAAATCCTCGGCATGAGCGATCGGGTTGTCGTCATGAGCAACGGCGCAATCACCGGTGATTTTGAAATCAGTGAATGCACTCAGGAAATCCTGATGCAAGCTTCAACGGGGGGGAAACAGTAATATGGAAAAGAACTCTATAAGCAAACCAAAAATAAACTTCAATGTACGAACCTACACCATGATCGCAGCGCTGTTCATTCTCTGGATTATATTCAGTTTCACAACAGACTGGGCCTTCATTACAGCGCGAAACCTGTCCAACCTGATGCGTCAGATGTCCATCGTAGGCATCATGAGCATCGGCATGGTGATGGTCATCGTCACTGGCGGCATCGATCTCTCAGCAGGCTCTGTCATGGGCTTCATCAGCTGTATTGCGGCGGCGCTGCAAGTTTGGTCCGCCTGGGGAACCGCCGAAACGATCATCGTCGTGCTGCTTGCCGGTGCACTCATCGGCCTCATCAACGGTGTGCTGATCGCCTATACCGGGGTTCCTGCCTTCATCATCACCCTAGGCGGCCAGCTTATTTTCCGTGGTGCGGTGCTGGCAGTCACAAGGGGCACCACCGTAGCGCCCTTGGAGAAGTCTTTTCTGGAAATCGGCCAGGCGTTCATCGATCCGACCCTGGGCTATATCTTAGCCGCACTCGCTGTGGTTGGGCTGCTCATTAAGGAATACGCCAACATCAGAGCCAAGAGGAAATACGAGCTGGAAGTCTCCGTTCCCATGGCCATTATCCGGTGGATCGTATACAGCGTCGTGGTCATCGCAGTCATCATCCTGGTAAACTCCTACCGGGGGCTGCCCTCACCAGTGCTTCTAATGCTGATCCTAGTCATTATCTTCACATTTATCACCGAAAAAACAACCTTCGGCCGCAAAGTCTATGCCCTAGGCGGCAATATGGACGCGGCAAAATACTCCGGTATCAACGTACGTAGAAACGTCACAGTGGTGTACCTGCTCAACGGCTTTTTAAATGCCATCGCCGGTATCGTTCTGGCCGCGCGCTTAAACGCCGGTACACCTCAAGCGGGTATGAACCTAGAGTTAGACGCTATCGCTTCCGCTGTCATTGGCGGCACGAGTATGACCGGCGGTATCGGCAAGCCTGCCGGCGCGATCTTAGGTGCCCTCATCATGGCCACCATCGACAACGGCATGAGTATGATGAACCTAGACGCCTTCTGGCAATACATCGTCAAGGGCATCATTCTGGTGGTCGCCGTATGGTTCGACGTTCGCACCCGTGCACGAGGCACCAAAACCTAATCTATTTTCTACTAAAGTCCGCCCTTTCCGGTCCAACGGAAAACGGCGCCAGTGTTCCTACTTACTAGCTATCTCCGCCAACCCGCTATAGCTGCCTCCTAAAAAAGGCGCTGTAGCGGGTTTCTTCTTGGGTTAAAACACCGCTCAACCCCCGATGCTGCCCGTCTAGTCGTCTCGTACCGCCTCACTCTATCGATTCAAAACCTAAAAAAACAGACGCCCTTTCCAAAACCTTCCGGCTTTAAAAAAATGGCGTCCGCGCAACATACCGTTATAAATCGTTGTGTTCCTTTCTATTTCACCGGTGGCTTGTGGCAAGATCGTCCCATCACATCGTTTGCCGCCTCCATCCACACCTCGCTCACCGAAGGATGAGGGTGTATCGTCTCGGCAATCTCCTCCACACAGCCCTCACAGCGCATCACGGCACAAATCTCAGCAATCAGCTCCGTGGCCCGAGGGCCCGCAATCTGCGCACCCACCACCTCGCCCGTACCTGCGTCCGTCACAATCTTTGCAACGCCTCGCTGTGCTCCTTCAATCATAGCCTTACCGTTAGACGATACCGGAAAACTCCCTGTAGAAACATCTATTCCCGCCTGCTGCGCCTGTTGTCGGGTTTTCCCCACGAACGCAATCTCCGGTTGGGTATAGATGCAGGCAGGCACCGCCTCATACCGCATCCGTCTGCCCTTCCCGGCACAATTCGCTGCAGCCACCATTCCCTGCTCCGTGGCTACATGGGCCAGCTGCATCTTGCCGGTGATGTCACCAATGGCATAGATAGTAGCAACGCTGGTGGCCATCGTCTCATCCACTTCCACAAACGGGCCATCCATCCGCACACCCGCCGCCTCCAGGCCAATATCCGCTGTGTTGGGCCGCCGTCCGGTGCAAACCACACAATATTCTCCCACCGCATCGGCGTTTTTCCCATCCTGCTCATACTCCACCCGCACCTGACTCGTCTCACTGCGAATAGACAGCACCTTGGCCGACGTGAAAACTTCCACACCTTTTTCCTGAAGCTGATCCATCAGTGACTGCAAGATTTCTTCATCCAGTTCGCCCAGTATCTGCGGCATGGCCTCTAAAACCTTCACTTTCCTGCCCAAGGACGCAAACAGTGTAGCAAACTCAATGCCAATCACGCCGCCGCCGATTATCACCAAGCTATCCGGACAGCTTTCCATAGCCAATACCTGATCGCTGGTCAAAACCCGCTCCCCGTCTACCCCAGAGATTGGGGGCAATGAAGGGGCCGCTCCGGTCGCCAGTATAATCTTATCTGCCTCTACAACCCGATCCCCCACCGCAATACGGTGCGCGTCCAATAAGGCGCCCAAGCCCTTCACTACGGCCACCCCATAGGCTTTCTCCAGCCCGGCGATGCCCCGGCGCAGTTTGCCCACAACGCCATCCTTAAACATGGCCATTTTCCGGAAATCAAAACCCACACCGTCCAGCAAAACGCCGTATTTCTCGGCATCCTTTGCGCTCTCATATAGCTGTGCTGCGTGCAGCAACGCCTTCGTCGGAATACATCCCCGATTCAGGCAAGTTCCGCCCAGCTCGTCGGCCTCAATCAGCACAACCGACAGGCCCTCCTGCGCACAGCGAATCGCCGCCGCATAGCCGCCCGGCCCAGCGCCCAACACTGCAACATCATAACGCGACATAATTCCTCCCACCTCCTCAAAGCAACAATCCCGGGTTTTCCAGCAATTGCTTCACCCGCCGCAAAAACTGCGCTGCCGGCGCACCGTCTATAATACGATGGTCATAAGTCAAGCTCAAGGTCAGCATCGGCCGGATGACGATCTCGTCCTCCACTACCACCGGCTGCTTCTCCAGCTTGCCCACAGCAAGAATGCCCGCTTCCGGCGGATTGATAATCGCGGTAAAGCGATCCACATCAAACATACCCAGGTTGCTGACAGTAAAAGTCCCGCCGCTGCATTCCTGCGGTGCAAGCCGGTTTTCCCGCGCTTTTTTTGCCAGTTCGCCAGCTTTCGCCGACAACTCCAGCAACGACAGCCAATCCGCATCGCGAATCACCGGCACCAACAATCCATCGTCCACGCTAACCGCCATCCCCATGTTCACATAGTGCTTGAGGACAATCCCATCCTCCGCCATAGAAGCATTCATCATGGGAAACTCCGTCAGCGCCCGGCTGGCGCAGTAAAGAATCATATCATTGTAGCTGATTTTATAATCGGCCTTCTTCAATTGCTCCCGCAAGCGCACCGCTTCGCTCATATCCACCCGCATATGGTGGTTGGCTTGGGCCATTTCCAGCAAACTGCCCTTCATCCGGCTGCTGATCACTTTGCGCATCCCGCTCAATGCAACCTTGGTTTCGCCCCGCTCTTGAACCTTGTCACCGCTGCGCGCTGCGCGCACGTCCTCCTTGCCGATCTTCCCCCGGTGTCCGCTGCCGGTCAAGTCAGCCAAGTCCATGCCTTCCGCCTGCGCCAGCTTGCGTGCCAACGGTGTCGCTTTGGGCGCATGGTCCGCATAAGCCACCACATCCCGCTCCACCACCATGCCCTCAGGCCCGCTGCCGGCAATGTTGCCGCAGTCCACGCCCAGTTTCTCTGCCTGCCACTTAGCCCGGGGGCTGGCAAAGCCGCCGCCATCAGCGCCTGCCCTAAGAGCCGCCGGCACAGCCTCCGCCGCTTCCTGAGCAACCATTTCAATCTGCTCCCCTTCGCCCGCCGCTTCTTCTTGCTGCTCCAGCAACGCTGAAATATCCTCACCGCTGTCGCCCACAATCGCGATGGTCTCCGTAATCGGCACCACCTCGCCGACGTCGCGCAAAATTTTCAACAACGTCCCGCCGGCCGGCGCATCGATGGTGATGGTCAGTTTATCCGTTTCAATCTCGAACAAAGGCTTCCCCTGCTCGACTGTCCCGCCCTCCGGTATCAGCCACGCAGTGATCGTCCCCTCCGTCATCTGCAAGCCCTGCTTGGGCATAATAATCTTTGTCGCCATAATCCCCTGCCTCCTTATCGGTAGCACGCAGCCCGGGCAGCCTGAACAATCTCCTGTACGCTGGGCACCACCGCGTTCTCTAGTCCCAGGTTAAAAGGCAAGGGACATGCCTTCGCCCCTAGCCGCAGCGGCGGCGCATCCAGGTAACAAAACGCTGCTTCCGTCACCTGAGCAGCAACCTCCGCACCCCAGCCGGCTGTTCGGTGGGTCTCATGCACAACGACCAGCCGCCCGGTCTTCTTAACCGACTGCACGATGGTTTCCGTGTCCAAAGGCACCAACGTCCGCGGGTCAATCACTTCTGCATCAATGCCCATCTTCGCCAGCTCCTGCGCCGCCTCCAGCGCCCTGGATACATATAAAAGCGAAGCGACAATGGTAACGTCCTTCCCTGGCCGCTTGATATCCGCTTTACCGAATTCAATACAAAAATCCGGGTCGTCGCTCACTTCCCCCTTGGTCGTATAAAGGGCCTTATGTTCGAAGAAAATCACCGGGTTATCGTCACGAATGGCGCTGCGCAGCAACCCCGCCGCATCCGCCGGCGTCGACGGACAAGCCACCTTAATACCGGGAATATGCATGAAAATCGTCTCCACGCTCTGGCTGTGGGTGGCAGCATTGCCCCGCCCCACACCCTGCTGTCCCCGAATCACCAATGGCACCCGCGCCTTCCCGCCGAAGATATACCGAGTCTTGGCCGCCTGGTTCAATATCTGATCCATGGAAACAAAGGTAAAGTCCATATACATCAGTTCAACGATGGGGCGCATTCCGGCGCAGGCCGCGCCCACTCCCGCCCCAACAATACAGGATTCAGAAATCGGAGTGTTGCGTACGCGCTCAGCGCCAAACTCCTTATATAAATCCCGGGTACAACCAAAGATGCCCCCTAACGTCTCAATATCCTCACCCATAACAAACACAGCGTCATCCCGCCGCATCTCCTGGGCAATACAGTCCCTAATTGCCACGGCATAGCTTTTTACGCTCATTTCTCTTTCCCTCCTCAGCCCGTATAAAAAACGTCATCCAAAACCTGGGCGGGGTCTGGGTCCGGGCTGTCCAAAGCGTATTGCGCCGCATCTTCAGCCTCTTGGAAAGCCGCCCTTTCAATGCCATCCAATTCTTCCGCCGTAAAATCGCCGTCCGCCACCAATCGCTCCCGCATCATCCGAATAGGATCACGGTTCTCCTTCCAGTCCTCCACTGCCTCGCGGCTGCGATAGGGCTGCGGATCCCCGGTCCAGTGTCCCAGATGCCGATAGGTGATACATTCAATCAAAGTCGGGCCGCCGCCGCTGCGTGCACGCTCAATGGCTTTTTGCGTTTCGTCATACACAGCATAGGCGTCATTTCCGTCCACTGTCACCCCCGCCATGTCGTAACCCACGCTGCGCACGCTGATCTTCTCCACAGAGGTAGACTGCCAAAGGGGTACAGAGATCCCAAACCCATTGTTTTCACAAACAAAAAGCACCGGCAGCTTCCACAGGGAAGCTAAATTCAAGGATTCATGAAACGTCCCCTGGTTGGAGGCGCCGTCCCCAAAAAAAGCAACCGCCACCCGGTCGTCCTTGCGCAGCTTGCTGGCCAGCCCCGCGCCCACAGCAATGGGAATACCGCCGCCCACAATCGCATTGGCTCCAAGGTTCCCCTTAGTAAAATCCGCAATATGCATCGAGCCGCTGCGTCCTTTGCAATAGCCCGTAGCCTTCCCCATCAATTCCGCCATCGAACGGTCCAGCGTTGCCCCCTTGGCGATACAATGTCCGTGTCCTCGATGGGTGCTGGTGATGTAGTCCTCCTCTCTCAAAAGCGAGCAAACCCCTGCGGCAATCGCTTCCTCTCCGGCATATAAATGCACCGAGCCCCGCAGCTTATTTTCCTCAAACAAGCTTTGCGCCTTGAGTTCAAAGGCACGAATTTGGTTCATCGTCTGGTAAATCCATCGTTTACGCTCCAATGGAATCAATTTTTCAACACACTCCTTTCGCAGCAGGGCAGGCAAGGCCCTCCATACCGCGCAATCCTCAAAAGTTCATGGGCCTTTTGCTCGGGAATGTCCGGGAAGGCATACAGGCCTTCCCTCTAGCGCAAAACGAAACAAAATGGAGGAAGTTCCGTTCTGCGCTACACTCCCAAGTCAGCAATTCTGATCGGCCTATGTTGTTCTAGTGAAGTTCTTGCCGCCAAAGCAATCAGCGATGCCTGTAAGCCATCATGCAAGCCTACGCTAGGCGCTTCGCCCTTATCCACAGCGTCGAAAAAGTGACGCAATTCCGCAGCAAACGCCCCATTGTAGCGCTCAAACATAAAGTACAGCGGTTTTTCTCTCAAAACACCCTGCTCCGCGCTAATCGCCGTATTATCCGGCGTATTATTAAAATCCTGAATACAACCCTTCTCACAGAAAACTTCCACCCGCTGGTCGTAGCCATATGCCGTCCGTCGGCTGTTGGTAATCTGCCCCAGGGTTCCGTTGGCAAACTTCAAGGTTACCACAGCCGTGTCCACATCGCCGTATTTTGCAAACACATCGTCGATCAAGATGCTTCCTTCCGTATAAACCTCCACAACCTCGCTGCCCGTCACATAGCGCGCCATATCGAAATCGTGGATCATCATATCAAAAAACAAGCCCCCGCTGTGTTGGATATATTCCTCTGTAGGCGGCGCCGGGTCCCGGGAAATAATCGTAACCACCTCCGGCTTACCCAACTGCCCGCTCTGTACCACACGCCGAATTTTCGCATGGTTGTGGTCAAACCGGCGCACGAAAGCCACCATAAACTTCACGCCGCTACGTTCCACAACCTCAATCACCTCGCGAATTTTAGTGATATCCTGATCAATGGGCTTCTCACAGAAAATGTCTTTCCCCGCCTTAGCCGCACGAATGATATAGTCCGGGTGGGTCGGCGTCGGCGAACAGATCAACACGCAATCCACCTCCGGATCATCAAAAGCCGGGTCCACACTGGTGCCAATGTGTTCCACGCCCCAGCCTGTCGCCCAGGCCGCCGCATCCTCGCTCAAATACGGATCCAATATATATTTGATATGCACATCACGGAAAGAGTTTAAGATATTCTCGCTGTGCAGCCGGCCGGTCCGTCCGGTTCCGATCACAGCCACCGTCTTAATTTTTTTCATTGTCCCGCCCCTTTCACTCATTTCCTCAGGCTGCCCCCGTTTTTCCGTAACTTCATGAAGAAAAGCATCTGCCGCACGCAGCAAATCCTCCCGCTCCATGGCCTAGCCTATCCGCGCGCAAGCTATTTTCAGTCATACAAGGGCAACCGCCCAGCAAGATGAGACGCCTTTTCATCGTCTGTCTTAGAGGAATTCGGAAAGGCAAGCCAAGCCGCCTTCCCGTCGGCATCGAACAAGAAGATCTATGGAGGAAAACTCTGCTCAACATGCCGCCATCCCCGCTTCAGTCGCAAATGCCAGCTCTTTTCGAATCTACAAGCCAGCCTAGCCAGGAAACCCGTCGCACAGGTCCACGCTTTGTCTATTCAAAGCTAACTTGAATCTTCGTCTCTTTGCCCTGCTTATCTTTCGTCAGGGTATCAAATCCCTCAGGCACGATCTCGTCCAGCCCAATCACTTTGGTCACGCTTTTCTCCACCGGACAAGCGCCATTCACAATCTGGCTGATGGTAGACGGGAAATCATAGGAATTATAACACCAAAGCCCCACCATGTTTAAATCCTTGAACGCTACGTTAAACGTATCAAAAGACGCCTTTCCGATGGACAGCCCGCTCTGCACATACATCCCGCGCTTCTTCAAAATGCTAACGCAATCCTGCATGGCATTCTCGTTGCCTGTGCATTCATACGCCACATCCACGCCATAATCATCCGTCTGTTTGCGTATCTCGCTGAAAACGTCGTCAACCGTAGGATTATACACGGCATCCGCACCAAATTCCATACAACGCTGAGCTCGATGCTCCAAAACTTCCGTAACAAAAACCTTGCCTGCCCCTGCCGCCCGGCAGCCCATCAAAGTAAACACCCCGGTCGGGCCGCCGCCGGTAATCAGCACATCGTCCGATACTTTCTGGTTGGCTCTCCCTATGCCATATAGGGCCAACGCCAGCGGTTCCACACAGGCCGCCTGCTCATAGGTCATCTCATCGGGTATCTTAATCACCTGGTAATCCTTTACCATGCAATATTCTGCAAAGCCGCCCCAATACCATTGCAGTCCCATGCTGCCAAATATTTTGCACAGATGTTCCAATCCCCGCCGGCAATAATAACACTTGCCGCAATGGTTCAGTGGCATAACCACAACCCGGTCGCCAATGGAAAATCCCTCCACATCCGGGCCCAATTCTACAATATCACCGGCTATCTCATGCCCCATGATGATAGGGGGCATATGCCCCGTAAGGGGGTGGGGAGACCCCACCCGAATCACCTGAGGCCCATCCGTATATTCATGCAAATCAGTTCCGCAAATGCCACACCGCTTTACCTTAATCACCACTTCGTCCCGCCCGGCTTTAGGCTCCGGAACGTCTTCCACACGAATATCACCTTTAGCATGCCAACGTGCCGCTTTCATGTTTGTCTCCCCCTTTTCTAAATCTACTTTCTGTTCAAAAGAGCCAGACCCCTCGATTAAACGTAAACTTCGCAACCGGGCGTACCGCAGGAAATCAAATGATCCAGCGGGAATTTCGTAATAATCCGGCAGCCATCCTTCGTCACCACGACTTCCTCCTCAATCCGAACACCGCCGTTGCCGTCCGCCGACGGGCAATACGTCTCAATGGCAAATACCATATTCTCCTTCAGCGTAAAAGGATTATCCAAAGAAAACAGCCTGGAAATAGCCGGCTTCTCCCAAATGCTCAGGCCAATCCCATGGGCAAACTGCGCCAAGAACGCTTCTCGCTCATCTTTATAGCCAAATTCCTGAGCCTTAGGCCAACGAGCAGCAACATCCGCTGTCGTAGCTCCGTCCTTAATCTCAGACATAGCATCATACAGCCATTTGTGCGCCTTGTCAAAGGCCTCCAACTGCGCCTTCGAGGGCTGCCCGCAAGAGAACGTGCGGTAGTAGCAAGTACGATATCCCATAAAGGAATGCATAATATCCACATACACAATTTCGTTGGGCCGTATCATACGGTCTGCCGGATGGTGGGGATGGGGAATTGCTCTGGGGCCGGTAGCGATGTTAACACATTCCACCAAATCTGAACCCTGACGGAACAAGAAATCATTGACAATGGCCGCCAAATCCGTTTCCCGCACACCGGGCCGAATGTTCCTGACCACGAGGTCAAACGCTGCATCCGCATAAGCAGCGGAAATCTCCAGCAGCTTAATCTCATCATCGGTCTTGATGATGCGCGCGTCCAGCATAGCCTGCTGCCCGTCCACCACCTCAATCCCTTGGCGCTCCAGCTCCTTGATCAGGGGAATGTCGCAAACGTCCATGCCTAAAGGCATGTTGCCCACACCATGTTCTTCCAAAACCTGCTTCACTTCGCGAGCCACTTTTTCAATGTTGTTCACTTCCAGAGGAATCGCGCCGCGCATCGAGCCCAGCGCCGGCCGAATGCGGTCGTTTGGAATCCAGCTGCAATCCCGCCGCTTGGTGGGCGCTGCCGGGTCATAGAGGATAGGGCCGGCATTTTGCGGCAAAATGCAATAGCGGGTCATCTTATTGCGCGCCCATTCACCAGACACAGTCCCCGTAATATAACGAATGTTGTCAAAATCGTAGCACAAAATCGCTCCAAGCCCTTTTTCCCGAAGCTGTACCTGAGCCTTCTCCATACGCTCGGTACGCAGCTTCTGCATATCAATTCTGTCTTCCCAATCCGCCAATGTTGTTCCGATTCTCATTCTCATTATCCTCCCATTCACTCTAAAAAAATACTTGCGCACAAGCGCTTATTTGCTCGGCATAAGCACGGGATTTCCCGCACCAAATAACCGCCCAGGCAGGCAGAATTGCCCGTCCGCTTGTTACTAGATCTTGTTACTAGATACTGATACTGTCATTCCATGGAAAATTTCCGATAAGAATATCTCGGCTGCGTATAAAAGAAACGTTTGATAGGATCCTGTTGCATTTTCTGTCTCCATTATACCCTTTCACTCCACTCATTTCTTTCAAACCACTGTTATGCTTTGCGTAAAATTTATATTTAACTACTATTACTATCTTCCTGTAAAAAACAACAGCGGCAGGCTTTCCCCTCAAGCTCCATCCAGCCTATTCCCTTTAAATTGGGCTTTTTTGCACTATAGTTATATCTTCCCTACTATGCAGACCGGAATTTATGTTATACTAATTAATAAATAATACTTTATCTATCACAAAACAGGAGACTATCATGAATCTTGCAACCCCCTTTGTTGATTTCTTCCAAAACACCAACATATCG
>JBMNTQ010000036.1:0-13549 GCA_050945815.1 Christensenellales bacterium | reverse complement strand
TTATAGGGAGCTTGAAAGAATCGAAAGAGCCAGAAGCGGCAGGAGGGGGTGATGCTTCGTGAATGTTTCACAGGTGGAAAACGATGTGAGCGTGCGGGTTTTACCATTAAAGGAAGGCACGCGGAACGCCTTGATGCGCAACGGAATCATGACGCTGGGGGATCTGTATAAAGTAAAGTTGTTTAGTTTAGTTTCAGGCAGGGGCATAGGTTGGTCTAAGCTGAAAGAAATCTGTTCGTTTCTGGATGTGGACGATGTGAGATTGGAGGACTTAATCAGATGCAAGAGAAATTGATGCGTGAGACAGTGCTTGAGACTGCCCGGAATGTAATCACCGTGGAAAGAGAGGGGCAATATGGAACGCCTGCGGACAACTTCGGACTGATCGCTTCGTTCTGGACGGAATATCTCGGTCTTGAAATAACCGCGCACGATGTTTCAATTATGATGGCTTTGTTGAAATTGGCTCGAATCAGGACGGGGGGGTTTAATCTTGACAATTACATTGATACCTGCGGATATGTCGCGCTGGGGGCGGAGCTGGGGAAGCCGATCGCGAAAGTGAAGCCGGTGGTATTAGTGCAGAAAGGAGATTGTTAAGGTGTGGTTTACAGCGGAGGAAATTGTCAGATCATACAAAAACGCTACAAATAAGCACGAACAGATCACGATTCTGGCCGATCTGAACGATGTTCGCCGGAGCGAAATCAAACGGGTTTTGACTGATGCCGGGGTGGAGTTGTTGGTTAGTGATGGCGGGACACTGCGGAAGCGGAGAGATGCGGTTCTGTGGAGTAAGGAAGAAGAGGATAAGCTGATTGAAATGTATTTAGATTTTGCCACATTCAGCGAAATTCAGGAAGCAACAGGCAAAACTAAATCGCAAGTAGGAAACAAGGTTCGGGTTTTGCAGAGAAAGGGGGTTCTTTATGTCCGGGGAAGAGCTGATCGAGCCAAGCAAAAAAGCGTCAGTTAAAGAGTGGTTGTCGCGTGGTTTATATGTCGATACGGAGATCAAAGTTCTGATTAAAGCCAAAGAGAAACAAATTTATAGTGTTCTGGGCGTGGTTTATCCGGTCGGCAGGGTAAAAGTGCAGGGCGGGGAAAAAGAGCGCAAAACGGGGCAAATTTTGGACGGCATCGAATTAGAGGATAAAATCAACGCAAAAATAGATGAATTGTATGATATAAAGCAAGAAATTTATGATGTCGTTGAATTGATTGAAAATCCTCTGCATCGCTCGATGTTGATCGCGCGATACTGCCAGTGTTTGAAGTGGTCGGATGTCGCCGATCTAATCGGGCGGTCTGAGATGGGAGGCAGTTTTTTTGAATTGCACGATCGCGCCCTGATCTCGGCCGAGGCTGTCTTGCGAAAAAAGAAGTTGATTGAGTAGAAATTGAATTTACTCGATGTGCGCGCTGGAAAAATTCAGTGGGTGGAATTGCCCGGAATTGACTCACGCGGCCCGCGCTCTGTAAAAAAGAATTTACGTTGCCTGAAATTAGGTTGCGTGGCTTGTGCCCTGTAAAATCGACTTGCGCAATGTCCCCTCTATACAAAAAGCCGTCCCAGTCCGGGGCGGCTTCGTGTTGTGCAGAGAGGGGTTATTTTCTTTTGAATCGTAAATCAATAAAGGGTTCTTCTTCAGAAATTACCCAATTGCGCCCGATCTTCCGGGCCGTCTTAAATCCTCCGTCAGCTGCCTTTTTTCGCACGGCACTGATTGTCTTCCCGTGTAGCCGGGCGTAGTCGATCAGGGGGATTAATTTACCCGCGGGGGTTCGGTTAAAGTCGTTTTGCATCGGGCCGTCCTTTCTCCGGCGGGCTGGTTCGGTTTTTTTGTTTTTTAGGCTGTGATTGCGCTGGGTCGGGGCGCTTTGGCTTGGTCGTCCGCCGTGATCGTAGCGTGGTCGAAGCGGGCCCGGATCTGATCAAGTGTAAGGTCTTTTTTAGTGCTGCGTCTGTAGCCCGGCGGGGATTTGTACCATACGGCCTTGGTTGCGTGCCAGCGTAGGCCTAAAGTCTTTAGGGTGTCCTTGTGCGGCTTCGTGTCACCGGATACCCACATAAAGCAGCCGATGATCTCGATCTTGATTCCTTGTAGCTTGATCAGCCGGTCGATCAGGTCTCTGTACTCCTCCGGGGCTTCGGTGGTGGCTTTGGCGTAAGTCTTTCCGGATGCCGCGCGGTGGATGTCTTTTAGCCGGGGGAAAGACAGATCATAGGCGGTATTGATGGCTTGCATGGTCTCAAGGTCTCCGCCCCGGTCTGGGTGGTGCTGCAGTGCCAGCGCGTGGTAAGTCCTTTTTAAGTCTTCCAGCGTGGTGCAAGCTGCAAAAAAGTCAGTGCGTGTCTTCGTGCGTGTCATGGCTTTACTTCCCTTCATGTCCGCGCCCGGGGGGTGTGTCCGCACCGTCCGGGCTGGGTGTGTGGTGGTCGGGCCGCGCCCCTTGATCTGATTACATGATACGGCTATATCGCCACAAAGTCAATAGATAATATTGCACAAAATTCATCAATTATTTTTGGTTATTTTGTCAAAAAAGACACACAGTCGGTCTCTCCGCACTGCCTCAGGTCGCTCCGGGTCGCCCGGCTCCGCTCCGCCCTTGTAAGGCGGGGTTGGTGGGGTGTATATGGTATGGTAGCGGGGGAAGTGGGAAAGTGGTGTTCCATTGGTATACCAAAAAGATTGACAAAAATTTAACAATGTCAAGGGGAAGTGAAAAAGTTAATCCCAGCTAACCACCAACAAAAGATTGACAAATTTTTAACAATCCTGTTTGACAAAAATTTAACAATCTCGCCCGCTTCCGATTTATCGCGCGGGGGAGGGCCCGACCAGATCGATTCGATTCGCGCCGGATCGTCTCCTTTCTATCTAAAGTTGCGGCAAAATTGCGGGATTTTTGACCGTATATATGCAGCTTTTACCGGCTGTATAAAGGATGCATAAGGCCGATTTTTATTAGCATTTTTGCATAAAAGTGATGATATAAGGTCTCAAAGTACCGACTTCAAGCGATTTATTCAATTCATATTGCGTAAAATTAATATTTTGCGCAATTAGGCGAAAAAAGGCCGTCGCAAGCGGGGTTGTAGCCGATTGCCGGAAGCAGGGCGATGCAGATCAGGCCGGGGCGGGGTTGCTTGCCTTCGGTCTTCCGGGCCCGCGCCGGCTGGCAGATCACCGGGGCCGCTGGGTATCGGGTCGGCGGGTCTCCGGCACCACAAGCAGGGGGCGGGGGCGTCAGATCGTCATGCGCGAATCCGAAGGTACCCCCCAAAAATAACCGACCTTTAGGCTGACTATGTACACGCCCCACCCACCCCCAAAAAATAAACCCACCCAACACAACCCACACCGAAACCATCAGAAAACACACTTTGCGATAAGAAGCGATATTCTTTGATAGGGCGTGGACACATTGACAAAAATTTAACAATCGATTTAAGAAGATGCGCTTTTCGTTCGATAGAGGGCGATTCTATTGTGGGCAAAGTAAGTTGCGTTAAGTTGCGTTTTAGCAGGGTTCGACAGGAACCGATTCGATAAAAAGCGATTATATCGCGTCAATACGATATCTACAAGAAGTTGCGTTAAGTTGCGCCAAGTTGCGTTTTTCGATCAGAAAATACACTTTTCGACAGAGAGAAATCCTGTCGCCCCAAAAGGATGTGAAGCGATGCCAATGCGCGCTGAATCGATCATAAAGAATCTGGATATAGATATTTTTGCAAAAGCGGTTTCCCTGAACTCACCGATGGTGCGCGCGTTCAGAATAGCCAGTACGGACGCGCCAAAACTGACCAAAGAGAGCATAAAGGTTTACGCGTCGCTCGCGGCAAAGCATCCGGACGTACAGGCTCGGATTGAATTTTTCAAAGCGCAGCGAGAAGAGTATGTCGCGGAACATTTAGTTGACGCGAACATGGATTTTATCAAAGCGAATCTGGTCGTAATGATCAAAGAGGGCAAGAGCGACGATATTAAGCTTAAAGCGGCTGATTCGCTCACAAAGATATTGGGCGGATATGCTCCGGACAAAATCGATATAAGCAGTCAATTCAGCCACAGGCTGGCCGGGCTCAGTACAGAACAGCTCAAATTGTTAGCGGGTCTTTCGGAGCCGGACGACACGATTGAAACGGAAGCGAATATAGTAGACGCGGAAATAATCGATCCGGCGCGGATTGAGGCGGGGCGGGTTGAATCAGGTCAAACTGAACAGGTCGGCGCGGAATTGCCCGGAGCGGAGCAGGGCGAATCTAATTTAAGCAGTCCGAAGCCAAGCGGCGGGAAGCGGAGCAAGCCGAAGCGGAAGATTGATTTTGTGTGAATGTGTGTGAACGACGGGTGAGTCTTTTTTGATATTATGTAAACCAAACGAGGATGATTGCTAATAAGTGAGGGCTGAACATGACGATTAAAAACCTATATGACAGGGTGCTGACCCTCATAGATGAACCGGACGGCGCGACAGAATATCAGGACAGATTCCTTGCGGCAATTAACATCACGATCAAAGAGATTGCGATGTACGCGCGGCCAATCATGATTTGGACGGATATTGCGACAGCTGACCGGGTTTTGACACTTCCCAACGATGTATTGAAACTCATTGCGGTTAAGGTCGGAACGGAGCCGTCGCCCTACGCGAAAATAGGCGTCGGGAAATTGCAGATGCCGGCGGACGGCACCTATACCGTTCAATACAGCAAGGTGCCGCCTGAGGTCACGGCAAGCGATATCGCGGGGAGCACGGCTGTTGCGACTGACCCCGCGACATATGAGGCACTTCAATACGGCTGCGCGGCTCTGACGGTTTTTGACGAGGTGGAGCTGTACGATCTGTACACGGCGCGGTATCAGAACGCGCTGGTTAATTTGTCCCAGGCGAAAGAAGCGACGATAACTGCGACAATTACGGGTGGTGTTGACTGGTGATTCCTCTTGAGTTTACGAAGCGCAGAACGCCAAAAGTCAATCATGTGAAATACGACAATTTGAGAGGGTGCGATTTATCCGTTGCCCCGTCCTTGGTGGCGCGGAACAGGTCGCCGTACTGCCCGAACATGATCGGGGATGCCGGGGGGAATCCGGTCAAGCGGTACGGATTCAGGACGATTCGGAGCTTTGCGGATACGGTTCACTCCACCTGGTGGGCGAATATGAACGGCAGGGATTATCTGTATATCCACTACGGCAATCAGCTTGCATTTTATGACCCGTCTGATGCGTCACTTACTGTTTTCGCGAATAATGTCCCGAATCAGAGGGGCACCGGCTTTTATTTCCGCCATCAGGGCACAGATCGGTTTTTCTTCATCGCTCCGGGGTTTTATCGATATCGTGACACCGGTGCTCCCGTTGACGCTCTGCAGAATGCCTATATCCCAACCATCTTAATCTCGCGGCTTCCTTCTGGCGGCGGAACGCTGTTTGAGCCGGTGAATCTGCTGTCGGCGAAGCGGACGGAGAGCTTTTTGGGCAACGAGACGGACACGGTCTATCAGCTATCCGCGAACAATCTGGATTCTTCGACCGTTGTTGTGCAGGAAATCACCGCTTCCGGGTGGGTGACGCTGACATCGGGCTACACCGTCAACGCGGCGGCGGGGCAGGTCACATTCAGCGCGCCTCACATTCCATTGGTCGCGGGGCAGGACAATATCCGCATCACTTACTCCAAAACCGTGCCGGGCTACGCTGACCGGATCACGAACTGCACCATCAATACAACTTTCGGGGTTGGCGGAAACAACCGTGTGTTTCTTTCCGGGAATCCAAGTTATAAAGCCTATGACTGGTGGAGCGAACTGAACGACCCGACCTATTTTCCCGACATCAATTATTCCATTGTCGGCAGCGGGAACACGGCGATTATGGGCTATCAGAAACTGGGAGAATATCTCGGAATCGTCAAAGAGGAAAACGAGCAGGATTCAACCATCTTTCTGCGAATTGGAGCCCTGACGGATTCAGGGGAGGCGGTCTTCACTTTGCGGACCGGGACAGTCGGGGCCGGCGCGATCTCCAAGCGCGGATTTGTGAATCTCAACGACGAGCCGCTGTTCCTTGCCCGGAACGGCGTGTTTTCCACAACTTACGCCTATTTGTCCTATGACCGGGCCACTAAAAACCGTTCGTTTCTGATTAACAAGGCTTTAGAGGGAAAAGACCTGTCCGACGCCTGCGCCTGTGAGTTCCTAAGCTATTATGTCCTCGCGGTCGGGAGCAGGCTGTATCTGCTGGATTCCCGCCACAAAACGGGCAGCCGGGAAGGCAACGACTGGGGCTATGAGTGCTACTACTGGGAAAACATCAACGCGAAGCATATCGTAGCCTATGAGGACAATTTATACATTGTGGACGAGAACAACAAGCTCAAAAAATACTGCAACGACACGCTTGCGCACAACGATGACGGAGCGGCTATTGTCGCGGCGTGGGCAACTCCGAACGACGACGACGGGACGGCGGCGTTTTTCAAGACTATGATCAAAAAGGGCTGTCTCGTGACGGTCAACCCGCTAACTAAGATGTCCGTCAAGATCATCTATCACGCGGACGGAAACCCGAACACCTTTAACGCGGTGTATGACACACTGTCTGCCGGAGATCTATTCAACTGGTCGATGCTCGACTGGGAGCGGTGGATTTGGAACGGATTACCCGGCCCGCGGGATGTGTATTTCAGAAAAAAAGCGAAGAAGTACAAAAGACTGCAAATCGTGATCGTGAATGACGAAGTCGACGAGGGGTTGTCTATTCACAGTATAGAAAAGCTGTACACCATGGGCGGGTACAGCAAGAATCGGAGGTTCTGATATGGCTATAAACTGGGACGAGAAGAAAATAACGGACTGGGAAGGCAAGGACTTTGAAAGCATTGTAGGAGATTCCATGATCGCGCCGGGAATCGACAACAAGCGGCGGTTTGATCTGCCTTTGAAAGACATTCTCGCGGCAAAATTCAACGCGCTGGTTGAGACTTTGAAAGGGATGGTGCCGGGCGATATAGGGGCTCTTCCCGCCACAGGCAAAGCAGCGGACAGTGACAAGCTGGACGGGCTGCACGCGACAGACTTGTGCGTAGCGGGCGCGGTGACTTGTCCTGCCAACCATTCAACGACTGTACCATTAGGGTTTAGACCCGCTGCCGTAATCGCAAGGGCGGCAGACGGCACGGTTCTGATCGCGGCCGGCTCGGTCAATCCCGACCCGTCAGGAAACCTAGCGATTCACAGCGAGGGGTTTAACATAAAGATCACAGTCGCGGGCACAGCCAACTATGTTGCATGGAGGACTGTATGACATGATTATTCATAAGTTTACCAAGCAAATACAAACGCAATCGCACCGCCCCAACGAGAACTGGATGGGCGAGGACTGGGTTTTAGTTCCGGAAACAGAGGAAAATCCGGAAGAGACCGCCGAGCCCCGCACCGTTCCGATCAATCAGGAGCTGATAGCAAAGATTGTCGCTAATGCGCCTTACATGGAATTTGTACTGGACAAAGACGGGCAGCTTGTGGATGTGACGCCAACGGAAAGGCCGCAAGAGGAGCAGGGAGTTGACGAAATCACGCAGCTGCAGCTGGCTGTGGCCGAGCTGGCAACGCTTATGGGAGGGGCATAAAATGGCAGCGATTTACTATTCTTTAATTAAGAAAGGATTGTGGACGATCGAGCAGGTGCCGGAGCGGTGGCGCGAGGAAGTGCAGGCGCTGATTGACGCAGATCAGCAACTGTAAATTGGATGCTAATTATGACAATAAGCAGGTGACAGCGTGAACATCCCAAGTTTAACCAAAACCGAAAAGAAACAGCTGCAGAAGCTTGCCCGGGAAGAACTGAAGAAAAGAGAGATGTTGGCAGACTACAAGGCCTATTGTGAGTTTGTTCATCGTGGCCGGTGGTTTCGGGGTAGGGCTGTGTCGTTCATCTGCGACAAGGCGCAGGAGTTTATCGAGCGCAAAACAACCAAGCCGTATGAGATTTTAGTTCTCTCGATGCCGCCCCAGCACGGAAAGAGCATGACGATTACAGAGACACTGCCCAGCTGGTTTTTAATGAAGAATCCCGACGGGCGCGTGATTGAGATCAGTTACAGTGAGGATTTCGCGCAATTGTTCGGACGGCGGAACCGGTCAAAAATCAATGAGTTTGGCTCGAAGTTCGGCGTACAGCTCGCGAAAACTCCGAACAGCAATTTAGAGTTCGAGATCGACGGCAAGGCGGGCGGTATGATTTCGCGCGGTATCTTGTCAGGCGTAACCGGTCGAGCCTGCGATTTGATGATTATAGACGACCCGATTAAAAACAGACAGGAAGCGGACAGCGAAACCTATCGCAACCGGTTGTGGGATGAATGGGTTAACTCGTTCCGGTCGCGTTTGGCTGCGGGCGCAAAGGTTATTGTGATTCAGACCCGATGGCATGAGGACGATTTCGCCGGGAGGCTGATTAAGCAGGAGCCGAATGTTGAGGTTATAAATCTTCCGTGTCGCGCGGAAGAAAAAGACCCGTTAGGGCGGAAACCGGGCGAAGCTCTCGCTCCCGAAATTGGGAAAGATGACGCGTGGCTGGAGCAATTCGAAGCGGGGTTTAAGACTTCGGACGGCTCCAGAGCGTGGGAAGCTCTGTATCAAGGGCGCCCGACCAATCAAGAGGGAAATCTGCTCAAGCGCGAATGGTGGCAGTATTACGATTCTGAAAAACTGCCTGAAATGATTACGGAAATAATCAGTGTGGACGCGACCTTTAAGAGCGGCGATGACAACGACTTTGTAGCGATTCAGTGTTGGGGCAAAAGAGACGCCAACATCTACTTAATCGAGGCAGTCAAGAAACATTTGGATTTTGTCGAGACGCTCCGGGAGATTCGCAGAATGAAAGCAAGGCGGCCTAAAGTCAGCGCGATTTTAGTCGAGGATAAAGCGAACGGCCCGGCGGTGATTCAAGTGCTCCGGCGTGAAATCCCCGGCGTGATTGGAATCGACCCGAAAGGCGGCAAGGTGGCGCGGGTCAACGCGGTGTCGCCCGCGATAGAAAGCGGTAATGTGTTTCTGCCGAAAGACGCGCCGTTTACCGCAGATTTCGTGAATGAGTGCGCGGCGTTCCCGAACGGAGCGCATGATGATCAGGTGGACTGCATGTCGCAAGCTCTGAATCGGTTTATTTACAGAAAAGCAGACGCGCCAATCACGCAGAAAATCATTCACTACGATTTCAAGTCGCAGAAACCCAAGAAAAACCCGTTAGGGAAGGGGGATAAAATCCATGTGGTATAGCATTATCGCTGTCATTGTGGCCGGGGCTGTGCTGCTCGCGTACCGTTTGGGATTGAAAGACGGAATGCGCGCAATAGACGGAAAAGAGCCGGATGTTGCGGTGCGAATGCCGCGCAAAAAACCGTCCATTCCGGAGGAAATCGTCCGATTCGGCGCGATTCTGGACAATATCGAGAACTACAACGGAACGCCTACCGGGCAAAAGAAAGTAAGGTGATCTGCATATGGCTGTGAGAAAACTGGACAAGATCGAAAGTGATATAACGGACATCTGGGACAAGTACGAAAAGGGCAAAGACTATCATAATAGAATCGGACTGGTCGATCGTACCGATCAAGCGCATAGGTTTTTTATCGGTGATCAGTGGCACGGTCTGGAATCGGACGGGGAGCCGATGCCGCAATTTAATTTTATTAAAGGCATTGTCCGGTACAAAACCGCAGTTGTCGCGCAGCACACGATGGAGGCGACTTTTACACCGTTTGAGCCGTCTGACGCGAACAACAAAGCCTGCGAATTGCTGAATCAATATGTCCGCAGATGCTGGGAGCTGGGAAAGATGGATAGAAAGGCATGGTCTCTTGTTAAAAACGCCTGTATCGCCGGAGATCATTATATCTACTTCCCAAGCGGTGATGTCACAAAATCGCAGCTGATTGACACGACGAATATCTTTTTAGCGGATGAGCAGAACGCTGACCTGCAAGCACAGGCCTACATCATTATACGAGAGCGCAGGCCGGTTTTAGATATCAGAGCCGACGCGGAAAAAGAAGGGCTGAATAAGGACGATATTTCGAAGATCGTGTCGGACGAGGAAACGGATAAAAACATAGGCAACCGGGAAGAAGTTAAGGACGAAGACGGGAAATGTACCAGCTTGGTCTACTTCTACAAGGACAAAGAGGGTTTTGTACATGTCTCGCGGTCAACTCGGCAAGTCATCTATCGCAAAGATAAGATTCTGAAACCGACAGACCCATTAGGTGAAGATGTAAAATTTGGCCTCAAAACATACCCCATCGCTAATTTTGTATGGGATGAAGAAAAAGGCTCTGCTCGCGGTTGCGGAGATGTGCGCTGGATGATTCCGAATCAAATCACGGTAAACAAAACCCTCGCAAGGCGTGAGGCTGCCGTGAAAATGTACGCGTTTCCCCGAATAGCTTATGACGGGGTAGCGGTCACAAACCCGGACGCGTTAAACAGGGTCGGCGTCGCGATTGAGCTGCAGCCCGGCGACTCCCGCAAAATCAATGAGATGATCTCGTATCTGCATCCTGTTCAAATGTCACCGGACGCGAAGACGCTGACGGACGAGCTTATCACGCACACCCGCGATTTAGAGGGTGCCGGAAACAGCGCGACGGGTCAGGTTGACCCGAACAGAGCGTCAGGGAGCGCGATTATCGCGGCCCGGGACATGGCGATGATTCCGCTGAATGAACAAATTGCCAACTATCGGCAGTTTGTGGAAGACCTCGCGCATATGTGGTTTGACATCTGGGCGGCCTACTATCCAAACGGCCTTGATGTTCCTATGAAACCGGAAGGGCAGGACGGCGCGGAAGTGATCGGGCGGATTGAGCCGGAAGTGCTGCAGAATTTGAAAGTGTCCGTCCGCGTCGATGTGAACGAAGTTGACCGGACAACGCGATTTGGCATGGTGCAGATCATGCAAAGCCTGTTCGAGAAAAACCGAATCGATTTCGCGGAGTTTGTCGAATCGCTTGAAGATGATTCGTTCTTGCCCAAGACCAAACTTGAAACGATTGTGCGAAAGCGGGAAGAGAAACAGAGAGAGCAGGAAAACTCACTGCTGGCTCAATCGATGGAACTGAACAGACAGTATGAAATGATGCTGAACGGAACGCCAGCGCCTGAGCCGGAAACGCAACCGGGAGGGGGTGGGATGAGTGTTGTGTCCCCAGTGCCAGACGGAAATGTTTATTGATGAGGTAAAGGTCGAGGGAAACCAAGAGACTTTTATCTATAAATGCAAAAACAAGCAGTGTCAAAACTTCGGGTACGGAGAAGAAACAAACGAAAACGAATAAGGAGATCACAGCATGGACGAATTAAATGTGTTAGACGGCACACAGGCTCAAGTCGTGGATGAGCCAACCGAAACCCCGGCGGAAAGCGCGGACAACGCTGCGTCAGACGATCAGGTCGTGGCTGATCAGAGTGTAGGACAGGAAATCGAGACGAAGCCGGAGCAAACCCCGGCGGAAAACGCAAAATTCGCTGAAGTTCGCAGACGGTATGAAGCGGAAGCCAATCAGGCAAGACAACAGGCGGCCGCTGCACAGGCAGAGCGGGAAAAACTGCTGAACGCGGTCAGAATGTACGGCTTTGATGGCGAACCCGACGCGATAACAGCGGAACTGGAGCGACAGGCAATCGCGATGCAGGCTGAGGCAACCGGAGTTCCCGCGTCGCAAATTGAGGCGCAATACGCGGAGCAGCGGAGACAGCAGGAAGAATTTCAGCGACTGCAAGCGCAACTACAAGCAACTAATCAGGAGCTGGACGGATACAGACAGGAGAAGTACGAGCGAATTTTAACGGACGATCTGCAATCGATCAAAAAGGTTTATCCCGATGTAAAAGCGTCCGATATCCGCGAATTGGGGCAGGATTTTATCAGGTTGAGAGCTGCGGGAGTAGACACCTTAGTTGCCTACGAATCAATCAGAGCCGTGGATGCCAAAACCAAAATGACCCCGCCCCCGGAATCCGGAACCGTCGGAGCTGCGGCTCCCGGCGAAAAGTCTTTTTATACTTCTGATGAAGTGGATCGATTGACACCGGAACAGCTCGACAATCCCAAGATCATGAAAGCCGTCCTTGATTCAATGACCAAGTGGAAATAACAACGAATAAGGAGTAAAAAGCTATGGCATATTCAAACTTTAAGCCTACCATCTGGAGCAAATACATTCAGACGGAACTGGGCAAACACACCGTCTTTGAGCAAGACTGCGACTTTCGCTTTAAGGGCGAAGTCGGAAAAGGCAAAACCGTTAAGATTCTCGGTGTAGCGCCCCCGACGATTGGGAACTACACCGGCGCGAACATCGGCAATCCGGAAGCCGTGCCCGACTCTTCCGTCTATCTCGTGATCAATCAGGCAAAGTTTTTCAACTTCATGGTGGACGACGTGGACGAGGCGCAGGCGACTGACGGTCTGATGCAGGCGTTGATGAAAGAATCAACAAGAGCGATGGCGGAAGCCAGAGACACTTACATTGCGGGCCTGTGCGCGGACGGAGCCGGCGGGGCTTCATCTTCCGCGACAATTACAACCGCAGCGGGCGCGAAGTCGGCGGTTGACGCGGGCCTGATCTATCTGTGGAACAACGGCGTTTCGCAGAAGGACGACGTCACCGCGTATCTGTCCCCGAATGTGTATCAGCTGATGGCGGAGTACATCACCGAAACCAAGACGGACAACGATAAACTGTTGGCGCAGGGCATTCTCGGGACTTATTCCGGAATGAAAATCAAGATGTCCAACAACCTGAAAGACGACGGCACAAACCGCCTGCTGATCATCAAGACCTCAAAGGCTGTGGCGTTCGCCGGCGGCATTGACGAGGTGGAAGCCTACCGTCCGGAAGGGTTTTTCAGCGACGCCATCAAGGGCCTGAACACCTTCGGCGGCAAAGTGGTGCGACCCAAAGAGATGTATGTCATCAAGGAGAAAAAGGCTTAATTGAGCCGGATTGAACCTATTATTTAGACAGGAGAGTTGAACATGGCAGTTGTAACGATTACAAAAGGACAAATCCCTCTGAACGGCAGCGTTACTATCCCTGACGCTGTGGCTTGCGGCGATGACGGCGCCGTGGTGGCATTCGACGCGCCCGACCAGAAGATCATGCTGATCATCGGCACGGCGACCGCGACGATCAAAAAGGGCAACGGGCTGCAGGGCGTGGCAGACCTGACTGTGACTTATGTCAGCAACAAGAAGCAGGCTGTTGTGCTCGAGTCCGGCAAATACATGAATATGTTCGGCACGCACAAGGGCAAGGTGCTCATCACCGGCGCGACGGCCACGGTGCAGGCAGTCGTCCTGCCGTAAAGGGCCGAAGCAAAGACAGCACAGACAGCGGGGGCGCGCGGCGCGCCCCTTCCATCGCGGGAACAGACGAAGGGGCGGGGCAGTGCCGCCCCCTGCGAAACGAACCGAATCGAACCGAACCGAACGGGGGAATAAAAACATGGCCACATTAGACAAG
>JBMNTQ010000035.1:0-13590 GCA_050945815.1 Christensenellales bacterium | reverse complement strand
TTGAAAACACAATTTACAAGATAATTAAGGAGTTTGAACTCAGGTTTTTTCTCTCGATATTCGAGCAGGTTAAAGAACGTGAGGGTTCGCTCAGCGCCGTTGAGGCCTTTTCTTTAGAGGTAATTGATTCTTTGAATTCGCCCACTATAAGTGAGTTTGCAGATTTTCTGGGCATATCTCAATCAAATGCCAGCTATAAGGTGAGCAGTCTGCAAAAGAAGGGCTACATAGAAAGAAAACAGTCGACAGAAGACGGCAGAGAGTATCATCTTTTGCTCACAAAAAAATACTACAACTATATGGGCCTCTTCCCCAAGAACATCAGCAGTTTTTTGAACAACATTAAGGAAAAAATAAGTCCCTTTGAGTTCGAGGCTTTTAAAAAGGCTTCCTCCATAATCGCAGAAGAACTTTCGAAAAGGAAACTCATCAAAGGGTAATTTCTTTTTGTTTCGTTCAAAAATGCTTTATTTCAAAGCGCGCTATAATCCGTCTAGGTAAAACCATGGATTGAGACGGGAATGGAAAATTACAAGCTCACTGATGCGATTTAAATCTCGGGTTTTCAAAGCTCCCTAAAATTTGAACTTTATTCTGCTTCCTCTGTTGATAAAGCTGACGATTAGACAAAGGCATGAAAGTATTTATAATAAAAGTATTTATAAATGTATTCAGGCTATAGCGCGTTTGTATTTTCTGTTGTGGTCGATGTGAAATGTTAAAATGCAGACAGACACATAATTATAAAATATCAGCTATAAAAATCTCATTTGGATATCAGACACGGAATAGTAACAACCGATAGTGATAATTTGTAAAGAGCCGGCGCAAAAAATGCGCCAGCTCTTTATCTATAAGACTTTATACATAAGATGTTTGAGTTTAATTATGAAATGTCCCCTCGGTATTAGAAATAGGTTTTAGAGATTCTCTAGGAGGTCACATATGAGAGATGTTAACTTACAAGTTCTTAACTGCAAAATATGCTGAACTGGTCGCTTCTCCGATACGGCCAGGATCAGTACAGTCACCAATACTTACAACACGCTCAAAACGCGCTTCAAGCTCATCCAGCATGCTTAGGTCAGAACGAATACCGAGAGAAAGAACGGTCGCATCAACCGCAATCTCATAGGGACCCTTATTCTCGTCTTCTTTGACATCAACAAATCCGTTTATGTTGCGCATACCTTTTAGACTTGCACTGAAAAATTTGCCGCTGTATGGTTCGACTACAATGGCGTTATCCTTAATCTCTTTCAGCGCAGTGCTGGTCTTGATTTCTGCGCCGCGTTCAGCAAGGAACATCTCCGTCTTCACAACGTTATAGTAAAAGATTCCGTTGCCGACTATGGGCATCATCTCAATAACGATAACCTTATTGCCATCTTCAGCAAGACGCTCGGCAGTCTCAAGACCAGTCATGCCGCCTCCGATTACCGCAACAGTCTTGCCAGTCATCTTGACATCACCACGTAACACATCAAAAGAAGGAATTCCTTTTTCGATACCGGGAATGCTGGCGGGAACAATGGGCTGACCACCACTTGCAAGTATTACTGCATATGGATTTTCTTTCTTGAACTCATCAAGCATTGCCATCGTTACTTCAGTATTAAGGTAAACCTCAATATTCGGGTTCTTTGCGACCTGACGACGGTACCATGCTATAAGATTGTCCATACGGAATTTATTAGGAGCCTTGTTGGCGAGATTAAGACTGCCGCAGAGCTCGTTGCGCTTATCATACAGCTTAACCTTAAATCCACGCTCGGCAAGCGTCATCGCAGCCTGGATACCGGCAGGACCGGCACCAATTATAATTACTGTGCCATCACCCTTTTTCAGCGGAGTGAGGTTATCTATCTCGCGACCAAGCAACGGATTGACAGCACATCGGATTTGCGCATCCTCCGCAGTGACACGGTAGAGGCAGTAGTTGCACGAGATGCATGGACGGATGTCTTCGGAGCGACCTGCTTTAGCCTTGTTTGCCCACTCCGGGTCAGCAGAGTGTTGGCGGCCAAGAGTCTGAAAGTCGTAAATACCTTCCTCAAGGAACTGTTCAGCTTCTTCGGGGGTTTTTACCTCGTTAGGGCCATAGATAGGAACACTGAGCGCAGCTTTGAACTTCTTATAATATTCATTGCGCCATCCGGCCTTCATATCAGGAGAGCCTGTGCGGTCGATAGAGCCGATAGTGGTATTGAAGGCATCAACACCGTTTGCCTCAAGATATTTTGCAACTTCAACCATATCCTCGACAGTATTCTCGCCCTCGTATCCCTCGCCATCGAAAAGGTGAATTCGGCAGGTTACAGGGAAGTTTGCAGGTACACGCTCACGAATCTTCTGCACAGTCTCAACTACTATGCGGCAGCGATTTTCCATAGAACCGCCGTACTCATCAGTTCTCTCGTTACGGATGGGACTTATAAACTGCCCCATAAGGTAGAAATGACCACAGTGAATCTCAACGCCGTCGCAACCAGCTTTCCATGCATGCTCTGCGCCGTTGGCAAAGCCTTCTTCAATTTGATGAATTTCTTCTACTGTAAGCTCATGACATGGCGCAGTTTTGCCGACCATCTTAGTGGGCAGAGCTGTTGCGGACACAGGGCTGTGTCCCTCGTTATACTCAGGTGCAGTCTTGCGTCCCGGGTGGTTAAGTTGGCAAAATACCTTGCTGCCATATTCATGAATACGTTCAGCGAGGATGCTCATTGCGTGGCGATCATCGAGTGTACGTAAATGAGTCTCACCACTCATTGCTATTCCACCGAGCTCGGGGCCAACGACAGCTATGTATCCGACAATGATAAGACCACATCCACCCTTTGCTTTTGCAGTGTAGTATTCTATACCTCTGGGTGTAATTTCACCGCTTGCTTGACCAAGAGCATCGTCCATCGGAGATAACACCACTCTGTTAGGAGTTACGCAACCATTTATACGTCCCTTAGAAAACAATTTTTTGAACATTTTCTTCACTCCATTACAATTCTAAAACTTAATTTTTACACCGTTATAGGCATCAAGAGCAATACGCTTATAGTCTTCACGCGTACCCTGACGCGGTGCAGACCCAGCACTTGCACCAACTCTATTCTTATACTCTGCTGTATCCGCAATTTTTTCAAGATCTTCTTCAGTCGCGGTCATGCCATAGTCTTTGAAATTGTTTGGCAGTTGTAAATCATCTCGTAACTTCTCTATTCCGAGAACACATGCCTTTGCTGCCTCAAGCTCTGTCATATTGGTAGTGTCGATACCCATTGCTTCAGCACATTCGGCAAGTTTTTTTGACGCAACTTCCACGTTAAACGCCAATACATGGGGAAGAAGAACTGCAAGCGTTGTGCCGTGAGAAATATTGAAGCGTCCTCCAATTGCAAGACCAATGTTATGCCCGTCACCGGTACCGATGTTGCTTGCAATCATTGTTGACATATGCGCTGCGAGAATCATATTGGATGCAGCATCAATGTCATTTGGATTATTTACAAATTTGAGAAGATTTGTGCAAATCATGCTGAAAGTCTTGTATGCAATAGCATCCGTGATAGGGTTTGCCTTTCGGCCAATATAACCCTCAATACAGTGAGCCAGTGCATCAAAGCCGGCATCGGCAGTAACACTACGCGGTGAATTTTTCAGTAATTGCGGACAAAGTAGAGCAATATCTGACACACAGTACGGAGAGCCTATCTGCTGCTTAGTCTGTTGCTTGGTATCTACGATAGAAATAAACTGGGTTACCTCCGCACCGGAGCCGGCAGTTGTTGTAACCATTATAGTAGGTAGACAACGGTTTTTTACTTTATTCATCCCATAGTAGTCGCTAAGATGTCCTTCGTTTGTGCAAAGAAGAGCTGCAGCTTTGGCAGTGTCTATTGCGGATCCTCCACCAAAACCAATAACGACATCACAGTCTGTCGCTTTAAGTGCATCAGCTGCAACTTCCATTGTGACATCAGTCGGATTAGGCTTTACAGAGGTAAATGTCTCGTATTTAAAGCCAATTTTGTCCATTGCATTTTGTATATCTTCCCATATGGGAAGAGCAGCGACACCGGGGTCTGTCATTATCATAGCCTTACTTACGCCGAGAACACTGCGTGCCTGCTTTAGACCCTCGCAAAGGTCATTGCTGAACATTGTTCTTACGGTGGAAAAATAGCTAAAATCATTCATACAAAACCCTCCAAATAAAATTATTATTTTAACATCCACCCGCAGGAAGCATATCAGACATAAAGTTTCTGAACAATTATCCTAATTTACTATTTTTTTGACAATATCACGCAGGAAACTGTGAAACAGTCTTATTTCTAATTGCAGATATAATTTATTTCTTGACAATCTATATCCTAAAAGATATTATTTTCATAGATAGTATTAGTAATTTATCAATAAATATAGTACTTCTTGCTTTTTACTATGGAGGTAGCATTATGATAAGCGAGCAGAATTATAAGTACATGTACGACTTTCAAAATGAGTTACTTAAGCTTTATTTGAACAGACCTCATGATGAGCTAATAAAATGCGGCATACTTCGTTCGATAGAACATTGTTTTGGGTATAGGAAGAGTATTTTTGGATTTTTAGGTAATATAAATGAGCGCACGCTTTCTCCTAACATTTCCTGCAACGGCGTGGACATGAATTTTTCTCAGGCTTTCATCAAAGAGCTTTGGCTACCCGATACATGTTTGTCAATTAACTCTGACCAATCTGTATTCAGTGCCATTCCAAGTGGAAAGAAAAGCAGATTATATAAAAATCTTATGCGAGAAAATGGAATTTCTGATTTTGTTATCAACTTTATTTATCTTCCAGGTAAGACAACATATGTTGCTTATATAATTATCTTCAAAGAAGAAGGGAGTTTTGAGAAAGCTGAGCTTGAGCTAATAAACATGATGTCAGAGCCGATATCCATTGCAGAGGATAATTATTTAAAGTTATGGAATCTGCAAAATACCATGAAGCTTCTGCAGAGCGCAACAAACTTCTTCCCTCTTGGAATAATGATAATAGAAAATTTGGATAATGTTACATATACAAACGATCTTGCACGCGAGTATCTCAAAGAACTAGGCTATCCTGACCCACGGTTTTACAATACATTTTATCTAAATGAGCTCTACAGACATTTTCAGTATGATGTTCTCAACTTCGGTGCAAGTAAACCAATACGCATAAACCGTTTTTTATTTAATATCCAGACAATAACCAATCCCGGCAAAATACTCGCAAATGTTACACATCTTACAGATCAGACCAATTTGCAATTCAAACCGTATGATAGCACCGGAATAAACTATAGAGAAATAACCACCTGTGTTTATATTGTGAGCGACAAAAATTATAAAGCTAATATGAATATATCTAAGGCAACTATGGAAAAGATTGGACTTACAAATCGAGAACGCCAAGTAGTGGATTTTATTATACGCGGCATATCGAATCAAGAAATTTCCGAAAAAATGTTCATAAGTATAAATACAGTGAAAATACACGTTTCAAACATTTTTCGAAAAGCCGGTGTTAGAAGCCGAACTGAACTCATAGACAAATTATATAATCTTGAAAAAGAAAGCTAAATATAGCCCTCTGCTTTGCATAAAATCATAGCAGAGGGGGTTTTTTCATGTAATAAGTGAGACATATTTTATTAAAGTGTAAACTATGCGACAAGAAATGTAGAAATATTCTCAAAAAATAGGCTTTTGTTATTATATTATCAAGCATATTCCTTAGCTATAATATAGCCATATCGAGATTGACAAAGAAAAAACATTCATCCACCCTAAAAAAACACAAGGAGGAATCAAATGGGCGACTTAATAAAAACTTCCACTTTTGACCTACCGGTAAAAGAACTACCACTTGGTGGAGGTGTCACTAAAATTCTTACCGCATCACCTGCACCATTATCTTCTAGCACAACACCGCGTGACCACTTAACAGTGTGCTTTCTAGGCCGTGGCGTGAGGTGTGGGGACAGCTTCATTCCTCCTTCCATAAGTTACGAAGAGCTGTTTGACATGTTTGAAGGTGCTGAGAAAAAGAGATATTCCGCAAAGAACACATGGTTTGGCTATAGACTTGAACAAGGTAATTTTCTTCCGCTAGAAGATGTATTTGAAAAGCTTTACGGTGAAAAAGTGTTCAGCATGACTGATGCCGAAAAAGTGATGCCAGATGCAAAAATTACCGTGGCCTCCGGCGGACGAAGCATAGTTCTCAAGCTTTCACAAATGTGTGATGATTATCGGTATTTTTATCCGCTTCTCAGCTCCGAGCAGATACTTGCCGGCATGGATCCTGCCCAAAGCAGGGGTGAATCACTCCAAGTCGGACTCTTACTTACAGAGGCACTGGATGGCTCAAAAAAAGTAGTGTTTGTTATTGGACAGCGAAACTGGAATGACATTAACGAGCCAAGTTTTGTTGAATTCTGTGCAGGAGGAGCTGGTATATCGATTGAAAACTTGCCGCAATCACGCACTAAGCATAACGTAATATTCGTTGGACCCCTTGGCGGAAAACTTGGCGAAAATATTCGCTCGTACACTGGCAGAGGCGCTGAAAATGTTGTAATTAATGCAAAAGCTGGTGAGCTTATACGCTTCAACCTTGATAATGACGATTTTCTAAACAGCTCAAGGATGTATTACAAATTCACTCTTGATAACGAGCCTTGCGGTGAGCCAAGTCCGGAGGATGGCTTTGTGTACAACACCCGCATTCCACTATGGTTTGGCAGTGGTGCTGACTATCCTTCCGGCATTGTTCTTCCAACAGACGGCATTCATAAGAGTCTAAACATCAAAATGCTGGCGCATAGCGACTCATATGACGACTCTGAGATTGATAGTTTTACAATAAGAATCATTTAATTTTGTATACAAAAATAATATGTAGGAAAGGAAAAAGAAGATGTCATATCAACTGATTTTATGCATTATTGCCATCATAGCCGCAATAGTTATTGGCAATGTATGGAAGCTCAACACCGGTATTGTTGCAGCAGTCTTCGCTTTCATTATTGGCACACTCACCATGGGACTAACCGCTGACAAGATTGTCGGCTTCTGGCCTGACAAGATATTCTTCTTCATCATCGCATGCGGTCTATTCTTTGGCTTCGCTGTTGAAAATGGAACCGTAGATGCGCTCGGCAAAAACCTCCTTTATCTAACTAACGGCCGCTCCGCTCTTATCCCTTGGATAATATGGATTATCGGTTTCATCGTAGGTGCAATGGGTGCGGGTGTTGCCTCAATTACTATCATTGGACCGCTTTGCTTCCCTGTTGCTGCCGCAGCCGGCATAAGTCCACTTATGACTGCGACTTCTATTATGTGCGGATGTATAGTTGGATTTAACAATCCGTTTACCGGTCAGATGGGTGTCACCATCATGAATTTAATTTCTGATGCGGCAGGTTACCCAGATGAAGCACCTTTTTGGTCTATGGACGTGTGGATTTCCCGCGTTGTTCTCATGCTTCTCCTAACTGCGGCTGTTTACATTATCACCAAGTCTTATAAAGCCGAAAAAGTCGAAGTTCAGAAACCTGAAAAAATGAGTCCAATCCAAAGAAAAACTATGACACTTCTGCTTACAGCAACTTTTTTCATGGTTGTATCTATGCTTCTTGCTACCGTATTTTCCAACGTTGCATGGCTCAAGGCTGTATCTCGCTTTGCTCAACCACAGGCAATCATGACAATCTGTGCTGTCATAGCAATGCTCATGAATCTTGCAGACACAAATAAAGTGATAAAGTCTTTACCAATGAACACCGCTCTTATGATTGCAGGCTTCACTCTTATGATGGGCGTTGCGCGTGAGGCCGGTCTCGTTGAAAGTGTCGGAGCAGCTCTCGGCTCAGGTGTAATCCCCGGCTGGCTTATGTCCTCCATGTGCTTATTGCTGGGTGGTGTTATGGCTCTTTTCTGCAGCGGTACAGCAGTTGTATTCCCGCTCATGTTCCCACTAATCTCAACTATCGCACAGGCGACCGGTGCCGATCCGCTTGGCATGGTTATTGGTCTAACTGCCGGTTCCGTTGTCTCTTCATTAACTCCATTCACTACCGGCGGCGCACTCGTTATCGCAGGATGTCCGGATGCAGAAGCACAGGAATCTTTGTCAACCTCATTAATCTGGCTATCTGTCATCGCACTAATCGTAACAGCTATTGTGTCTCTAACCGGTTTCTTGAGTATTTTTGACTTCACCTGGTCAATATAAAGTTGTTATTAATAGGGCGCACCTTGCACGCTTTGCAATATGCGCCTTACAGGAAGCAATATAGAAGTGCCGTCCTTTTCGCAGCAAAACAGGCATTACGTAATTGACATATGTAAATCTGATTGTTTGTCATATGGTTCTTAGTCACATCTGTTAATTCATTAATTAAATCTGCATATATTGTGGTAAATCGCTCTAAACCAATATCCTGCCATATGGCTGTAAGCAAAGAGCAATAGGGTTTATAATAAGCTAAAACAAATGTGCGATCTTTATTATAGCCGTATAACAAGTCATCTGTTATTATCTTATGCAAGAGTTGTATTAACATGTCCTGCGTATTGCTAAAGTATCGGTAAAACGAACTTCGATTAACACCGGCAAGGGTTGTTAGTCTTTTAACTCTTATACTGGATAAAGGTACACCTTTGTCGAGCTCATCAATCATTGCTTCATTAAGGCGAGCTACACTCCTCTTATATTTTCTTGAGGAAGACTTTTTTCCCGGAACACATATAATTTCAGGGCTGTAGTACGCATCCCGCCAGTAGTGTGCGACAAGATCAGGCTCAAATCTTCTTGGTGCATTACGCACCGCAAACAGAACACTTAAGTATATTGAGCATACACTTTCTGCTCCATAATTTCTTGTCAAGCTTTTAGCGTTGATTATTTCTACCAGTTCAAGTAAAAGCCAAGATATAAGATTTTGATCACTGATAATTTGTATGTATGAAGATAACCCAACCAGGCTTGCTACAAGTCTCAAAATAATATCCGTATCATCTTTTTTTTCAAATTCCGTTAACAACATCGTTCTAATTTGATAACGTAAAAGTTCGTCTTTTGATTTAAAATACTTATAGAAACATGACCGTGATAGAAAGGCTGTATTGCATATTTCACTGATATTTATTTTTTCATAAGGTTTCCGCTTCATAAGTGTCAACAAAGCGCTGGCAAAAAACCTGTTTGCTTTTTCTTTTTGCATATATCTACTCTAATCTAATATCTAAATATTTAATCTAACAGGGGGTATTAAAATGACTTGGAAAATCCACGACCTTCACGATGCACTATTCGGTGTCGACAGCCGTAAACAGGCTGGTGAAATACTAAAAAAACTTGGCGGTACAAAAGCTTTGCTTGTGTGTGGCCCGAATATTAACTCGCTTGGTTATCCCGAAGAGTTAATTGAAATTTTAAAAGATTCAGGCATTGAAACCGTTCTTTATGTTAAAGAAGAGGGCGAGCCTACAGGCGATATGGTAAACAAAGGTGTTGAGATAGCGCGTACCAAAAACATAGATGCTATTGTAGGGCTAGGCGGCGGTTCTACTATGGATACCGCAAAAATGATAGGCAAGGTGCTTGCAAACGATGCCAAGCGCGCTGAGGATCTTCTCGGCGGTTATACCGCACTCAACGTGGGAACGAAGGTATTTTCACCCGTTCTATTGCTTTCGACCACCGCCGGTACAGGTTCTGAAGTCAGCTGGGGACTTATGTGCGAAAACACGGATACCCTCAAAAAAACCTTCAGCGTCCATCCTGCTACATATGCAATTCTTGACCCTCTTTATTATACCACTCAACCCAAAGAAATTATAGCTACTTGCGGCATGGATTCACTGGCCCATTCGCTTGAGAGTCTGTGCAACAGTGTTGCAATGCCACATCCTTTGGCAGATATGTATTGCCGCGAGGGCATAATAGCTTCTTGTAAAGCCTTGCTAGATAATTATAACAATCCCACCGATATAGAGGCCTGTTCTCAAATGGCATATGCGGCCATGATTGGAGGAGCCGCAATTACTCTTCGAAAGACAAACCTAGGACATGCAGTTTCAAATCAGCTCGTTGACTACTATCACTTTTCTCACGGTGTAGCAGTTTCTGTTGGGCTTATGGCACAGCTTATGTACAATATAGAGAAAGACACTGTTTCTTCATCCCTTATAGCTCCATGCATGAACATTGAATTCCCTAAGGATACTGATTTGAAAATTGTCGGTCAAAAAATATATGACAAGGTTTTCAATATGCAGAAGATTATGGGCATTAAGAACATGAAAGAACTCGGTGTTCCGGAGGATTTCTGTGATACCATAGCAGAGAACGTATCGAAGGACAAAAAGTGGGCTATCGTACCCAATCCACCCGATTTTGATTACCTGCGTGTAGTTCTACATAAAATCTGGAATGCTTAATGTGTCAATCGGCGGGGAAACCCGCCGATTCCCACTTAATAAAAGAATAGGAGATAAAAATGAACTGGTCAATACACAATATTCATGACGGTGCATTCGGGATGGGTTGCAGAAACAAAGTTGCTGATTATTTATGTGAGTTTAATGCACGAAAGACTGTCCTCATCTATGATTGTGCAATGTTTGAGCTCGGATATCTTAGCGAAATGGAGGATATTATCGCATCGTCCGGTGCGCATTGTTACTCGTACCAGGCAAATGACGAGGAACCTACATCAACAGGTGTAGACTCTTTCGTTAATTTTTGTCGTGCGAAGTGTGCAGACTCCATAGTTGCCCTAGGCGGCGGCTCTACAATGGACACGGCAAAACTTGCCGGTAAAGTCCTTGCAAATGGCGGTAGCGTATTGGACTATATAGACAACGCATATGCGAATCTTACCGTCGGAAACAGGATTTTTGAGCCAATTATTTGTGTTCCTACAACAGCAGGCACAGGTTCAGAATCGTGTTGGGGCATTATGTGCCTTAACGAGACCACAGGAATAAAAACCTATACAAGACACCCGGTTACTCGCGCTGTTGTTGATCCTTATTACTGCATGAAACTGCCCGCATATATCACTGCCTATACCGGAATGGATGCACTGGGTCAGTGTGCTGAATGCCTTGTAAACACATACTCAATGCCAAATCTTATGGCCGGTATTCTCAGTCGCGAGGGGCTTGCGATATCAATTGAGTATCTGCCTAAAGCTGTACATAATCCAGACAATGAAAAGGCGAGAGAGATGATGAGCTGGGCAGCCATGCTAAGCGGTTATGCCATAACTCTGCGAAAGACAAGTTCCGGTCATGCAATTGCAAATCAAATTTCGGATAATTACAATTTGCCGCACGGTGTAGGTGTTAGCTGTGGAATGGCTGCACTTGCGCGCTACAATATTGCCGGTGATCCTGAAACAACACGCATATGGGCACCATATTTTGGCGTTGAACTCTCTGCATATTCAAATATGCAATTAGCCGGTGAAGAAGTTTTAAAAAGACTCGATGCTCTTCAGAAAGATATTGGCATGAAAAACATGAGAGAGCTCGGAATACCGAAAGACTTCTGTGACTATGCCGCCGACATGATATCAAAAGATAGAAAATGGACAATTGTTCCTAAAGCACCTGACTTTGAACTGTTAAGACAATGTTTGCATGAATCTTGGGATTACTGAGAATATCACTATAATATATAAATAACCGCAAGTCTAAATTTTTGAATTTCAGATTTGCGGTATTTTCTTACTTTATATAACTTACTGAAATAATCAGAATGGGAATACAATTGGGATCCAAATCGAAATCACAACATACATTATCAGTGTGAGCAATAAAGTATACTTTGCATAGTCGTTAAACTCATATCCACCTGAAAACGAAATACCGATACAAGCGCCAGCTATTGGGGTCATCCATGCGAAGCTCGCGCCCATGATAAGCGCCATGGTTATCGGCAATGGGCTGTAGCCAAGTGATACGACTATAGGAATAACCGCTGCGCCAAGCAACAGAACAACGGTAGAGTTACCCATAAACTGGCTCATCAGATTTGACACGACGAGAACGACGACAAGAATTGTCATTGGAGAGACACTATCTCCGAACAACGAGATAAACGCATTTGAAATGAGGTCGCAGAATCCGCTCTCCTTCAGTGCCGCGGCAAGGCCAAGGGTACAGGCAAGACGAATAACAACATCCCAGTCTATCTTAGGTAGAGCATGTTTGAGATTAACTACTCGAAACAGAACACAAAGCATAGCAGCAACGCTGGCAGAAAGCCCAAGGGGAAGATCTGTGAATAGAAACAGGCAAATCATTACAAGAAGTATACATCCCATAATGATGCATCTCCTACGACTTATGACTGGTTTTTCATCATCGACACAGGCAAACTTTCTTATAGCCTCATGCTCAGCATCACGACGCTCAGGCTTATTCCAAATACGGTTTCCGAGATTGTATCCGATTGTTAGAATGTATACTATGATTAGAATCAGTACCGGAAAACTAGCAATCGTGAAGTCTGTCATTGAAAAGGAATACTCTGTGTATTCAGTCAGAACAGATTGCCCTGTTAAATTAACAGTGCATCCAATCATTAAGCATGCGCCACCGACCATAGCTGCAATAGATGCCGGCATTACAAAATTCATAAAGTTCATTTTGCGTTTGGAGGCAGAAACCGCAGATGCAATGACAGGCAGGAAGACAGCGACAGTAGTAGTATTATCCATAAATGCCGACATTATTGCAATTGAAACAACTATAAAGAAAAGAAATCTCTTTTCTCTTCCTTTTGAGAGCTTAAAACATGTCTGGCCTATAAGCGTTGCAAGTCCGGATTCAAGCATGGCCTGCCCCACAATAAGCACGCCCAAGAGCATAATTATTATGTTATTTGAAAATCCGGAAAAACAAGTCTTGTATGACGCAGCACCTGTCAACGCAAAAAGAGTGACAGATATTATAGCTGTAGCTGTAGCAGGTATCCACTGAGTAACAAAAAGCACAAGTGTTATAAAAAGGATAATAGATCCAATAACAGCTGACGACATCATAAACAAATTCCCCTCCCTATGTTTATTTTTCATAAATATAAACAATTTTACATTACAAATTGACAATTAAATTATAAAAAACTATTTCCTAAAAAAATATAGCACTTTGGTTATATTTTAACAAAGTCTGCTCATTTAAATATAGTATTTTTCTTGCTGTAATCAGTTTAAAAAATGTGGATTGAGAGCAGAAAATAAGTTGCGGTTTTTAATTGCTAAGAGATTGCTGAAATCACTTATCGAATGGACG
Source organism: Christensenellales bacterium (assembly GCA_050945815.1). Classification (GTDB taxonomy): domain Bacteria; phylum Bacillota; class Clostridia; order Christensenellales; family JBMNTQ01; genus JBMNTQ01. The sequence continues at coordinate 250 of JBMNTQ010000035.1, read as the reverse complement.
CACTAGAGGACGATTTTCATCAAATTTTTGGTGGCATCACAGGTCTACTATCCCATGTTGCCTTTTGGAACATGGGTTTTATTGACTCTTTAGGGACAATAATAGCCCCACGGCCTAAGTTTAAATTGGATCGTGGGGTAAGTTCTCTCTTGTCTTGTATAAGAATGGAAGCTCTATATTAATATTCTTTTGCTTTAACAATAGCAACACCAATATTTTGTGACACAGTTAAAATAAGAATCGTGATAAC
>JBMNTQ010000034.1:0-13606 GCA_050945815.1 Christensenellales bacterium | reverse complement strand
CCACCGACCAGTTTTATGTGAGCGATAATTGCCGCAAGTGTTTGGCGCATCCCTGTACGTCGGTGTGTCCGGTGAAAGCGGTGACGATCGGCAAGCATGCGGCGATTATCGATACGGAGAAGTGTATCAAATGCGGACGTTGTCAGAAGGCATGTCCGTATCACGCTATTTTGCGCTTTGGACGCCCCTGTGCGGAGGCTTGCGGCGCGGATGCTATTGATAGTGATGAGCTGGGCAGGGCCTTGATTAACCAGGAGAAATGCGTGGCTTGCGGGCTGTGTATTGTCAGCTGCCCGTTTGCGGCAATATCGGATAAATCGGAGATTTTCCAGATTGTTACGGCAATTCGCCAGGGACACCTTGTTTATGCGGCAATCGCTCCTTCGTTTGTAGGACAATTTGGACCGCTGGCTACTCCGGGGAAGATTGTGGCGGGCTTGAAGAAGCTGGGCTTTTCCGATGTGGTGGAAGTGGGGCTGGGAGCGGATATTGGCTCGATTCGTGAGGCGCAGGAGTTTTGTGAGAAGGTGCCCCGCAAGCAGCCGTTTTTGGGAACCAGCTGTTGCCCTTCTTGGGAGGCGTTTGCTAAGAAAACTCAGCCGGAGCTTGCCCAATGTATTTCCAGCGCGCATACGCCTATGATTGAGACTGCGCGGCATATTAAGAGCGAACATCCTGACGCCAAGGTGGTTTTTATTGGGCCGTGCGTTGCTAAGAAGCTGGAAGCTTTGGAAGAGGAAGTTGTCGACTATGTGGATTATGTGTTGACCTTTGAAGAACTGATGGGGATGTTTGCTGCTCAGGAGGTTGAATTCAACGACTTGGAGGAGGACACGGTTTCAGCCTTGGCTTCTAAAGACGGCCGGGGCTATGCTGTTGCAGGCGGCGTGGCTGAGGCTGTGGTGGACAGCATTCAGCATATTCATCCGGATATGGAAGTGCCTACCATGCGGGCGGACAGTTTGTCGGAATGCAAAAAAATGCTGCTGCTGGCAAAGGCTGGCAAGACAGACGGGCATTTGCTGGAGGGGATGGCTTGTCCGGGCGGCTGTGTGGGCGGGCCGGGGACGCTGATGCCCATTGCTCGGGCTGGGGCTTCGGTCAAGGATTTTTCCAATCAATCGCCCTATAAAATTGCTCAAGATAATCCTCGTGCCTTGCAGGAGAATGGGGCAAGGGACGGATCGGAAGAAAGAGCCTGATAAAGAGAGAAAGCCCCTTGCGCGGCATTCGCGCAAGGGGCTTTTTATGCAGGTTGCTTAGCTGCAACGGACTTATATTTTTCGCAGCAACTTCCGAGAGAATCAGCCTGCTTGCTCTATTGCGACGGCAACGGCAACGGATGCTCCAACCATGGGGTTGTTCCCCATGCCGATTAATCCCATCATTTCTACATGGGCGGGTACGGAGGAGGAGCCGGCAAACTGGGCGTCTCCATGCATGCGACCCATGGTATCGGTCATGCCGTAGGAAGCAGGGCCTGCTGCCATGTTGTCTGGGTGCAGGGTGCGGCCGGTGCCGCCACCGGAGGCAACGGAGAAATATTTCTTGCCGTTTTCATTGGCCCATTTTTTATAGGTGCCTGCTACAGGATGCTGGAAGCGGGTGGGGTTGGTGGAGTTGCCTGTGATGGAAACATCCACGCCCTCATGGCGCATGATGGCGACACCCTCGCTGACGTCGTCGGCGCCGTAACACTTGACATGGGCGCGTTCTCCTTTGCTGTAGGGCCGTTCTTCCAGGATGTTGAGTTCGCCTGTTGCACAGTTGAAGCAGGTTTCCACCAAGGTAAAGCCGTTGATGCGGCTGATGATGTGTGCGGCATCTTTCCCTAGGCCATTGAGCATAACCCGAAGGGGCTTTTTACGGACCTTGTTGGCGGTTTTTGCGATACCGATGGCGCCTTCAGCGGCGGCAAAGGATTCGTGGCCGGCCAGGAAACAGAAACAGTCGGTCTCTTCGCGCAGCAGCATGGCGGCTAGATTGCCGTGACCCAGGCCTACCTCGCGCTGGTCGGCAACTGAGCCGGGAATGCAGAATGCTTGAAGGCCGATGCCGATGGTCTCGGCTGCTTCGGCTGCGGTTGTGCAGCCTTTTTTGATGGCGATGGCTGCGCCGACGGTGTAGGCCCATACTGCGTTGTCAAAAGCGATGGGCTGGATATCGTGGACGATTTCCGCAACGTTGATGCCTTTTTTATCGCAGATTTCCTTGGCTGCTTCCAAGGAGGAAATTTCGTATTTTTTTAAGTAGGTTTCTATTTTCTCAATTCTTCTTTCATATCCTTCAAAACGAATCATTCTTTTGCCCTCCTTACTCTTGGCGCGGGTCGATGTAGGATGCGGCCTCAGAGAACCGGCCGTAGGTGCCGATGTTTTTCTCGTAGGCTTCCTTTGGATCGACGCCTTTGCGAATGGCTTCCATCATTTTGCCCAACTGTACGAACTGGTAGCCAATAATTTCGCCGTTTTCGTCTAGGCCCAGTTTGGTGACATAGCCTTCCGCCAGCTCGAGGTAGCGGGGGCCTTTGGCTTTGGTGCTGTACATGGTGCCGATCTGGCTGCGCAGGCCTTTGCCCAGATCTTCCAGCCCGGCACCGATGGGCAGCCCGTCCTCTGAGAAAGCGGACTGGGAGCGGCCATAGACGATCTGCAGGAACAACTCGCGCATAGCTGTGTTGATAGCATCACAGACTAGGTCTGTGTTGAGGGCTTCGAGTAGGGTTTTGCCGGTCAGGATTTCTGCGGCCATGGCGGCGGAGTGGGTCATGCCGGAGCAGCCGATGGTTTCGATCAGGGCTTCTTCGATGATTCCGTCTTTGATGTTCAGGCTGAGTTTGCAGGCACCCTGCTGGGGAGCACACCAACCTACGCCATGTGTAAAGCCGGAAATATCGGTTATTTCCTTAGCTTTGACCCATTTCCCCTCTTCCGGAATTGGAGCGGGGCCATGTTGCGGGCCTTTAGCTATGCAAACCATTTCTTCCACTTCGCGGGAATATTGCATGTTTGAGTTCCTCCTTTAAAAAAACATAATTACACTTACTTTGTTATTATATCATTAAAGATTCATGTTTTGAATATCTCTTTTTTATGGCTTATGATATAATTCCCAGTAGAATAGACTGAACAGACTGAAAGAAGGGCTGTTTTGATAGCTTTGGGGGAGGACTGGTACGATGCAGAGACAATTCGCGGACAGACTGGACGGCATAACGGGCAGCGCCATACGGGAAATATTTAAAATGCTGGCAGACCCGAATATCATTTCTTTTGCCGGAGGGAACCCGGATCCTTCGACGTTTCCCAAGGATGCGCTACAGGAAATCTCGGACGAGCTTTTGCGCACCCAAGGGGCAACGGTTTTGCAGTATGGAATTACCGAAGGGTGGCCGGCGCTGCGGGAAAGCATTGCTAGGATGGTGGGGCGCAGGGGAATCAGAGCGCAGGTGGAAAATGTTTTGACGCTGACCGGATCGTCCCAGGGGATTGATTTGCTGGCACGAATATTCTTAAACCCGGGAGATAGTGTGCTTGTGGAATCGCCGACTTTTTTAGGGGCGCTGCAGACCTTCCGTACCTATCAGGCTAACTTGGTGCCGGTGGAGATGGATGAAGAGGGGATTTTGATGGATGAATTGGAGAGGAAGATGGCACAGTATTCTCCGAAACTTCTGTATATTATTCCAACATTCCAAAATCCTTCTGGGCGAAAATTGAGCCTTCAGCGGCGGGAGAAGGTGGCGCGGCTGGCTGAGAAATACGGAGTTGTAGTAGTTGAGGACGACCCTTATGGGGATTTGCGTTATGAGGGAGAGGCTTTGCCTGCGATTAAGTCTTTTGATGGTGTGGGACAGGTGGTGCACCTTCTGAGCTTTTCCAAGATCATATCCCCGGGTTTGCGGGTGGGCGCTGCGGTTGGTGCGCCGGATATCCTGGCAAAGATGGTGATATGTAAGCAGGGGGCAGACACCCATACTTCAAATTTATCTCAGGCGATGGTGGATGCTTATATCCGCCGGGGCGGATTGGAACAGCATATTGAGCAGGTTTGTGTGCAATATAAGGAAAAGCGCGATGTGATGCTGGAGAAGCTGGATGAATTGGGGATTGTGCATACTGTACCTCAGGGCGGGCTGTTTATCTGGTGTGAGCTGGAGCGGGGCAAGGACGCCAAGGAGGTTTTGAAAGACGCTGTGGATAGAGGGGTTGCTTTTATTCCAGGTACGCACTTCTATGCTGCCGGCGGCTACGAGAACACCTTTCGGCTGAACTTTTCCAATGCGACGGTGGAGGGGATTCGGCGGGGGATGGACTTGCTGGCCCAGTGTATTTGAGAGAATGAGAAAAGAAGCGCTTCGTTGATTGTGTGAAGCGCTTCTTTTTTATGCTTTGGGACAGCGGCTATCGGCCGGGGCGGTTTTTCTATTGATGATTGGCGCAGAACTGGACGGCCATCTCTACCGCAGCGTCGATCAGGGAGGAGAGGGAGCAATTCTGGGTGCCTGCGATTTTGATGTTGCACTTGTTATAGGGGACGAGTATTTTCTCGGCGCTGCTTTTCGCGACGGCGGCGGCTACCTTTGGACTTAACTCGCCCAGCATAGCATAGGGGGAAAGGATGCCGACGGCGCCCATGATGAGCCGGGCGTTCTTTGCATTGAATAGGATGGCGCTGTCTCCGGAGGCTCCTTGGTCGGCGCCGGCTTTGAGCATGGCCGCAGTAGCCAGGGCACTGGTGCCTAGCGCCAGAATCCTGACGTTTGGGATGCGTGCCCGAAGCTTTTCTACCAGGGCCCGTCCGATGCCGCCGCCTTGACCGTCTATGACCACGATTTCCATATTTCATCCTCCTTGTGTTTCTGGATTTATTATAACGCAAACGGGGATAAAAGGGAAAACTTCGATGGGAGGAGAATGCATTTTGTAGGGGAGCGGGGGTATGGATGGACAGAAGGTACAAGATATAGTTAAAAGGGCTTGACATTGGGAAGGAACACATGCTATTGTAATAGTAATCGTTCCATGACTATGAAGGTTGTGGGATGGCAACCATGAAGGGCTGCTTGCGGTCTTTTGTGGTTTTTTAGTTTTTGGGGATATTGAGGAGGATGGACAATGAAAAAAAGTTTGACGTATTACTTGACAACAGCGGCAATATTACTGGCGATGGCGGTGTTGTTGCCTATGTTTTTCCATATGTTTGGTGCTGGAAATCAATTCTTGCCTATGCACATTCCTGCGCTGTTGGCGGGCTTTATGCTGCCTGCGCCTTATGCAGTTTTGTGCGGGGCTTTGATGCCTGCGCTGTCCAGTATGCTGACCGGGATGCCGGTGGTGTTTCCTATGCTGCCGCTGATGGTGGTGGAGCTGGCCGTGTATGCGCTGTGTGCCAGCATCTTTTATCGGAAGCTGGGCTGGAATGTTTACTTGGCTTTGTTGGGGGCGATGGGAGTGGGGCGAATCGCTGCCGGAGTGATGTCGTATTTATTGGTCGGACTTTTCGCTGCCCAGTTTCCTGCAGTGGGGATTGCCTACATCGGCCAGATTATTGTGACCGGCGTAATCGGAATCGTGATACAGATTGTCGTGCTGCCGCCTTTGGTGTTGCTTTTGAAAAAGGGCGGGCTGCTTAACACGGGACTGAATGGGGCAAGGGGAGCGAGATAGCGGAGCCTTTTAAAAGCAAGCCTGGTGGTTTTGGAAAAAGCCGGGGCTTGCTTTTCCCATTGCGACCGTGTACAATAAAAAGCATCCTGTACTTGTTGAAAAGCGGGATAATTAAACGGTTGATTTGTTTGCCGTGCCAGGCGGGGAGTTAGCGGTGCCCTATATCCGCAATCCGCTATAGCGGAGCTGGATTCCCCGGCTGAGGTCTTGTGCGTGTGAAGCTGGCGTCGTTAAGGGATGTTGAGCCTTGGGTCCTGTGCAACAGGAGGCTGTGAACCATGTCAGGTCCGGAAGGAAGCAGCATTAAGCAGTTCTTTCTGTGTGCCGCGGGGCTGCCTGAGGGGAGTTACCTGGCGAAATGCCGTTTGCGTGTGCCAGATCGAGGTTGGGGTGCACGGCAGTTGATTTAATGTGCCGCATTTGCGGCACATTTTTTATTCTGGCATACAAGGTTGTATCCAAAAACAATAGAACGCCGGTTTTTTAGCCGGCGTCCCATTACGCAAGAGGCCGACCAATGCAGAGTACAGGCCAGCCTCTTTTTTGATCAACCTTTTCGTAACCATCTAGGATGCGTTTTGCATCTTCGTTTTTAGAAGCTGTTTGTTGCTTGTATTGCTTTGGCTTTTCTCTTGGCATTAGTTAGTGTTGCCCAAAGAGCGTAAAATAGTATGGAAAATTCTTGAAAAAATGCGTTGCTTTTTGGCAGCAATTTATTGGCCAAGGCCAGCGGACGGTGTGGTATAATGGCCGCAAAGCGTCTAGTATATACTTCATTTTATGCGCGTGCAAATTTTGCCCTGCGGCCAAACGCATAGGCGCGGATTATACCCTATTCGCTTCGCTGCATATGGTATAATGAAGCTGTGACAGTATGATGGAGGGTGGATGAGTTTTGAAGAAATATTGGAGTGAACTGGCAAAGGGGCTTACGCCGTATGTGCCCGGTGAGCAGCCCAAGCTGAATAATTTGATTAAGCTAAATACAAACGAGAACCCGTATGCGCCTTCTCCTAAGGTGCGTGAGGCGATAGATAAGGTGTGCAGCGAGCGGCTGCGGCTTTATCCGGATCCGGAGTGCAGCAGGCTGAAGGCTGCGATTGCCCGGCGGCATGGGGTGGGCGCGGACAGGGTGTTTGTGGGCAATGGGTCGGATGAAGTTTTGGCCTTTTGTTTTCCCGCTTTTTTCGGCCCTGCACGGCGGATTCTTTTTCCGGATATTACATATAGTTTTTATAAGGTGTATGCGGCTTTTTTTGGGATTCCGTATGAGACGGTTCCCCTGCGTGAAGATTTTTCGCTGGATGCTGAAGATCTGTCGCGGCCGTGTGGCGGCGTTTTGCTAGCCAATCCCAATGCGCCTACAGGCCTTGCTATGCAGCGCCGTGGAATTGAACAGATTGCAAGGCATTGCGAGTCGCTTTTGCTGGTGGATGAGGCGTATGTGGAATTCGGCGGAGAGAGTGCGGTGGATTTGACGGCCGAGCTGGACAACCTGTTGGTCGTTAAGACGTTTTCCAAATCCCATTCCCTAGCCGGTATGCGGGTGGGCTATGCGATTGGCCATCAGGGCTTGATTGAGGCGCTGGAGTGTGTGAAAAATTCCTTCAATTCCTATACCCTGGATGTTCTGGCTCAGGCTGCGGCGATCGCCGCGATTGAGGATGATGCGTATTGTGCGGAGCAGCTGCGCAAAATCCGGCAGACGCGGGAGTGGACAGCGGGGCAGCTGCAAGACATGGGGTTTTGTGTGTTGCCTTCTTCGGCGAATTTCTTGTTCATTAGGCATCCGGAAAAAACCGGGGCACAGCTTATGCAGCAGCTTCGCGGCAAGGGTATTATTGTGCGCCACTTTGAACAGGAGCGTATTCGGGATTTTATGCGGGTGACCATTGGGACACAGCCGCAGATGCAGCAGTTTGTGCGGGAGTTGGGGGCGCTGGTCTGATGGGGGGACGGCCCTTGCAGGGCTATGGCAGTAGGTTTCCTGTGGGGAGGGCTTGCGTAGTTTGGGAAATCTGTTATATAATCAATAAAAAACCCCCAGACTTGACTGGAAAAGGGCGCTTTGCCTGTTGGTGTGGGCAGAGAACTGGAAAGGGAATAGCGATATGCCAGTAAAAATACCGGATCATTTGCCGGCTGCGGATATTTTGCAGCAGGAGAATATATTTATTATGCCCCAGCAGAGGGCTGGACAGCAGGATATTCGTCCGTTGCGCATCGGGATTTTGAACCTGATGCCTGTTAAGATTACTACGGAGACTCAGCTTTTAAGAATGCTGAGTAATACGCCTTTGCAGGTAGACGTTACTTTTTTGAGCACGGCGAGCCATCGTTCGAAAAACACGCCGAAGGAGCATATGGCGGAGTTTTATCGTACCTTTGAGGAAGCCCGTAGCGACAAATTCGACGGATTGATCATCACTGGGGCGCCAGTGGAGCTTTTGGATTTTGATGAGGTGACGTATTGGGAGGAACTGAAAAATGTGATCGACTGGGCTTCCAATCATGTATTTTCTACCTTGTATATCTGCTGGGGTGCGCAGGCCGGGCTTTACCACTTATACGGCGTAGATAAATATCCGCTGGAAGAGAAATGTTTCGGGGTTTTTAACCATAGGGTGTTGGATAAGACCAGCAAGCTTTGCCGCGGGTTTGACGATGAATTTTTTGTGCCCCACTCCAGACATACGGAGGTGCGCCGCGAGGACATCGAGAAAGTGGAGGATTTGGTGTTGCTTGCGGACAGCGAGCAAGCTGGAGTCTATCTGGTGGCTTCCAGGGATTATCGTCATGTGTTTGTGACGGGACATTCCGAATATGACGCAGACACCTTGAAAAACGAATACGAGCGCGATCTTTTGCGCGGACTTACTATACAGCCGCCCAAGAACTATTTTGAAAACGATGACCCGGCCAGCTCGCCGGTGATTCGGTGGCGTGCTCATTCTAATCTTTTGTTTGCCAACTGGCTGAACTACTGCGTCTATCAGGAGACGCCGTATGATTTGAGCAGAATTGGAGAAAATGGAAGATAATGGAGAAAGAATGGGGAGAACCCGTGAGGAGATGGTTGGCGGTAAGCAGGCACGGGCAGACTTCTGTTCTTTTGACGATCATAATCAAGTAAATTTTCCATCTATCGATACATATTTATTGGCGCATCAGGAAGAGTATTTTAATCTAGGATTTGATATGATATAAATTCATAAGAAGCTGTTTTGGAGACGCTGCACCAACGGGCGGCTCGCCCGGTTTGCAAGAAAGAAGGGGCTTTTATGGCACAGGAACAGAAACAGCCACGGGGGATGGGAAAGAGAATCTTCTTTATTCTGGGGATTGTAACAATATGCGCTGCAGTGGTTTTAATTGCATTTTCTGTATTGAATATCTGGCAGGGCAACCAGCGAACCCAAGAAAGCTTGCTGGAGGCGGAGCAGTTGATTGCGGAGATGGGCGGAGGCGCGCCGTCTTCTGAAGGGGGCCTCACGGCACAGCCGGGTTCAGTCGGCGGACAGGACGAATTGGCGGCGCCAAATGACGAGAGCGGCGGCCAGAGCGGCGATCAGGGCGGCCAAGGCGGAGGCGGCGGCGGCGAAGGAGGCGGCAACGCGGTGATGGGCATCTTGGTGTTCGATTCGCTGGGTGGATTGCGGGTTCCGATCATTGCCGGCGCAACGCCATATGACCTTACGCGGGGGGCAGGCCATTATTCCAAGAGCGTATTGCCCGGGCAAAGTGATAATTGTTTGGTCTTTGGGCATCGAGATACGGTGTTTAAAGATTTGGGCAGGCTGGCAGTTGGGGATACGGTGACGGTTTTGACTGTGGATGGATCGTATACATACCGGCTGGAGCAGACCGACATAGTAGAACCTTTGGATCCGCTGATCTACAAATCGTATAATTCGGCGATGCTGACGTTGGTGACGTGTTATCCGTTTAATTTTGTAGGCAGTGCGCCGCAGCGTTATGTTGTGGTCGCATCGTTGGTGCAAGAAGGCTAATTTGTCGCAGGAAGGCAGGGAAAAGCAATTGGACTGCAGAGAGATATGCAAACTGAACATTCAGATGCTGGGAGGCTTTTCTGTCAAGAAAGACGGCTTGGATTTGACGGACGTTTTAAAGCAAGCGCCCAGTTTGATGAAAGTAATGTGCTATTTGCTGGCTATGCGGGGCAAGGCAGTACTGCCGGACGAGCTGGTGGAGCAGGCGCTCAGCGGCAAGGAATATGATAATCCGCTTAAGGTGGCACATAATCTTTTGTATCGGTTGCGTAAGATATTGGATGTGGAAGGGCAGCCCAGTTACATTCGTACGGTGGGTAAGGGCTATGTCTGGAATTGTGATGCGCCCAACTGCTTGGATGTTTTGAAGTATGAGCAGGCGGTGGATCGGGCAGCGGCAGCGCGCCGCAGGGGCGAGACTGATGTTGTTGCGTTGGGAGAGGCGCTGAACTTCTATAGAGGCGACTTTCTGCCGGAGCTTTATTATGAACAGTGGACCATGCCCATACGTCAGCTTCTGAAGAACAAATATTTGGCTTGTGTTCGTAGCCTGCTGGAGGCTTATAAGAAGCGGGGCGCCCATGGGGAGGTTATTACCCTTTGCGAGAAAGCCATTGCCATTGACCCTTATTCCGAGATGTTGCATGTTTATTATATTGATGCGCTGGTGGCGGAGAAGCGGTCGGCGTATGCATCGCAGCACTACAGCTATACGGCTCAGCTTCTATACAATGAGTTTGGGGTGCAGCCTTCTGCTGAATTGAAGGCGGCCTATGAGAGAACCAAGGCAGAGGATAGTATCTCGCAGATGGATGCGGACGCTATTGTGTCGAATATCCAGGAGAAGGAAGAACCGGACGGGCCGTATGTTTGTGATTATGATACGTTCTGCAAATTTTGCCAGATAGAACAGCGCCGCATGAAACGGGAGGGAGGCTCTCATTATGTGGTGATATTCTCGTTTACGCGGATGGATTATGGAGTTTTGTCGCGGGAGGTGCTCGCGGCGGCTGAAGAGACTTTGATGGACAGCTTTCAACGCAGCTTGCGCAAGGGCGATGTGGTTTGTGGGCTGGAGGATAAACGTTCTATTATCTTGTTGAATAATCTGTCTTATGAGTCTGCGCGAAAAGTGGTGGACCGGGTGATGGCGGCATTTGAAAAGGCGGAGCTGCCGGAGAAAGTACAGTTGCATTATCGGATATCGCCTTTTGTTGTGCTGTAGTGAGATATTGATAGCTGGGAATCTTTCAGGATAAGGCCGGGAATGGCGGTTGAGAAACAGCAGTATGATTTGATTATGCTGCTTTTTTTGTTTCCTTACATATTTAGAATATACGAGCGGGACAGAAAAAATTTGAAATATTTGGAATTAAATTAAATAAGAACGCAATGAGAACGGAGTAAGTTTGGGGTAAGAGTTGCAGTTCCTATAATGGGAACATAAGATGTGAAGTTCTATATAAAGGAAAGGGAAGGCCAGTGAGTTATGTATTGCGTTATTACCCAAAAGGCTCCTATGTCATTACGTTGGCGGGGATACAGGGATGTGATTACCGGGGAAACGTAACCTTTCCAAGGTCGCTTAAGAGCTACCCGTTTTCTACTACGGGAGAGATGGTGCGGATCATTCAGGAAGATATCCGGAGAAACAATTTTCCCCAAAATGCATTTGAACAGCGGCTGTGGGATAAAGATGGGAAGCGTACGCGGACTGTGCATCTGCCACCTCAGGAGGATGCGGAAGAGCAGGATGGGATTGCTACTTTTCTGGTGCAGGTTAGGTATTACCAGAATGCGACATGGCAGGGATTGATTCAGTGGTTGGAGCGAAAACAGACGGAGCGCTTTAGAAGCGTGCTTGAGTTGCTGGCATTGATTGAAGAAGCATTTGTAATTGAGCAGGAGAGACTGTGGGAGAACTTGCAGGACGGATAAGACAGAAGATTTAACTGGGAACTCGGCCGATTTTGAGAATCAAGATTATTATAAAGGTTGGTGACAATTGCTATGAAGAGAAGCGTGCGAAGGGTTTTTAGAAAAGGAGTTTGTTTTCTCGTATTTCTTCTGACTATATTGAGCTCGACGCCAATAGCGTTGGCCAATGATAGCTATGTGTTTAAATATACGGCAACCAAAAATAGCGGCTATCAGGTCAGGTATGGGGGGAGTAACTTCAATACTACAACATTTGAAGTGACCCGTACCGATGGAGTCAGCGAGACTGCTGAAACATATTGTGTGGATTTGGAAACCACAGCGAGAAACGGACACCTTTATGCGCGGAAGATTTTGGAGGATGCAAACTATTATAGCAGCACGGCCGCACAGCATATCCGTTCGATTATGTGGAATTCGTACCCGTATAAGACGGTAGCGGAGGTGGGCGCTGCTTCGGGCATTTCTGGCTTGGACTTGAAGGAAGTGGTTACCGCTACACAGCTTGCTGTTTGGCACTATGCAAATGGCAATCCGGCTGTTACGGTAGCGTCATCAGTGAACAATACGGTTAAGCAGCGGATAGAGAATTTGCGTGATTGGCTGATCGCACGGCCGGCGATTGCTCCGGCTGCAATCATTGCCAGCGTAGAAGTTGAAGTAAATGTTGTGAGTTATGTGGGGAACAAGGTAAACCTACAGCTTGTTTACTGGGCTGATCAGAATAATATAGAAGGGACGCCAGTGGACTTAAACGGCAGCTTTAGCAAGGCTTTGGCTACCAGCTACCCTGGTACCACCGTGTCTACGGCGGTACGTGGAGCAGACGGCAAATACCGGATCAATGTCAATAATTTGCCGCAAGATGCGAGCTTTACGTTTACGGCTGCCGGAAATCAGCATGTCAGCTTTGACGCTTATTTCTATGATCCTCAAGGCGGACGGAACCAGTCGCAATCTTTTGTCGGGCCGTTTGACGGCTGGACGCCGGTTTCCAACCAACTGGAGATCACGGGGTTTGTGGGATCTGTCAAGCTGAAGAAAGTTCTGCAGGGGCCTTCCATGTCTGATCCTGAATTTACTGTTGTGATCACCGGCGGGCCGGAGAACAGTGTGAGTCGGACTGTGCCTGTGAAGGCGTCTTCCGGGACGATAACAGTGAGCGGCTTGCCCTATGGAAACTATACTGTAACCGAAACCAGTATTCCCCAAGGGTTTGAGAAAATCTCGATTTCGCCTTCTAGCTTTACGTTGAGCAAAGGGACGTCGGGTGATATCTCCATTGTTGTTACCAACCAGGAACAGCTGGGCAAGGCGAAGATTATTAAGACCGACAGCACAGGGAAGATTTATCTGGAGGATGCGCAATTCCGGGTAAGTGACGATACGGACTTTACGGACAACGACGGCGATTTTATTATGACCACGGGCTCGAATGGTACGGTTACCTCCGGCTGGATTAGTCCCGGTACTTATTATGTAAAAGAGACGAAGGCGCCAGACGGCTATGTGGGAGACCCCAATTATAAGACTGTTACCGTTGCAGCCGGGGCTATTGGAACGGTATCGTTCAAAAACGACTTACTTGTATCCGAAGGCAGCATTGTAGTGACCAAAGACGTGGACAATGGGACGATTACCGACCCGTCTAAGACGTTTACATTTACGCTGACTGGCGGGCCGGACAATGTAAACATTAGCAAGACCATCCGTGATGGTGAGAGCGCGACCTTTGATGAACTGGGCTATGGAACCTATTCGCTATCGGAGAGCAGCATGGCAGCAGGCAGCAGCCTTGTTGGGTTTAGCGGCTATCCCGCAGGACAAAACCCGATCAGCATCGTGATTGGTGAGGGCAGCGGCGCGGTGGAGAATGCGGTAATTACCGCGACCAACCATGCTCAGGGTAAAGCCAAGATCATCAAGACCAGCAGTTTGAGCGGGGATCCGTTAGGAGGAGTTACGTTCCGGGTGAGCAATGACAACGAC
>JBMNTQ010000033.1:0-13795 GCA_050945815.1 Christensenellales bacterium | reverse complement strand
CAAAACCGAGGCCCGCAGTTTTTTAACGGGCTGGCCCACGGCTTCAAACTGGTCTATATGGCTGGCGTCGATATGCAGGGCCGCGCCTTGAGCCTGAACTTTCGCGCCCAGGGCACGAAGCAGAGCATTCATGACAAAAACATCCTGTAGCCGCGGGACATCCTCAATAATAGCACCATCTGCCAGTACGGCCGCCGCCATAATGGGCAGCACGGCATTTTTTGCCGAACTAATCCAAACGCTGCCTTGAAGTGCGGGGCTTTTTTTGACCAAAAGGTTGTACAAGGGAGAACTCCTCCTTTTAAAATTAAATCTGCTTGAACACTATTTATTATTGCCCGACAAGCATGAGCGCAAACTTCACATCGATTAAAACGCAGTAACAATTTGTAACAGACAAAAAACAGAATTTTTTACAGAATTATCATTTTTGCTGGTAAAGGTTGCAGCCAGAAAAGCATAAAAGCTGTATACTATAAAGGGAGTCATAATAATAAAGAGGTGAGAGTATGAAAAAAGTTTCTAGTCTTTTCATGTGCATCTTTTTAATCATCTGTTTGGTGGGTTGCGGCGGCGGGACAAGCCGTCCTACGCTCCAGCCGCAGGACATGTTTATGCGGGGTGCCATCACATCGCTGTCGCAGCAGGGCGACAAAATGACGATATTGGTAGAAGGGCAGTGGGAGGGGGCGGTCTCGGACAAGGGCAGCGTGAGCATAGATGGGTCTGCAGAGGTCTATGATGCCGTAGCCGAAAAAATGGTGCAGATTGAAGAACTGAAGGTCGGATTGCAGGTAGAGGTGATCTTTGACGGCCCGATCTTGGAAAGCTACCCAATACAGGGACGCGCCAAGGCAGTAACTATCCTAGGTTTATGACATGGAACTCAGCCTTTATCGGAGATGCTTTTCATGGGGCGAGAATTATGATATATTTATAAATAATCAAACAATATAAGACTGTTTAATATGATATTGCTTGTTAGTCGGCGAGGAGGAAAGACGCATGGTACAAGCACGGTATATCCCCGGCAACGAAGATTTAAGCGAATGTTATAAGCTGCGCACGGATGTCTTTGTAGAGGAGCAGGGTATATCCATGGAGGATGAATTCGACGGAAAGGATCCGTTTGCTCTGCATGCGCTGGTCTATGTAGACGGGCAACCTGCAGCTACTGCGCGGATGCTGTTTCAAAGTGAGGATATCCTGCGGATTGGGCGCATTTGCGTCCGCAAAGAGATGCGAAACCGGGGCCTGGGGGATTTGGTGGTGCGTATGATGCTGGCTCGTGCTACGGAAACCGAATGTGAACTGGTGGAAATCAGCGCCCAGGCCCAGGCGGTATCATTCTATGAGAAGCTGGGGTTCTCCGAAGCTTCAGAAACCTATTTGGAGGCGGGCATTCCGCATATCAAAATGCAGCAAAGGGTGGACAAGATCGACCTGACGGCGCATTGCAGCGGTGCCTGCTCAAAAGGCACAGAAAAACAGCCACAGTAGGCATACGTACTGCGGCTGTTTTTAAAAAATCTATTTGTGTGTTCAGGAGGCCAGGATAATCAGCGCTGCTGCGATAGTCTGGGCATCGATTAGCAGCCGGTCTAGGCTATAGCTCTCGTTGCTGCGGTGGGCACAGTCTGTCTGCCCGGGCATGAGCGGCCCGAAGGCCACGCCTTTTTTCAAGGAACGGGCGTATGTTGCGCCGCCAATGCTGATACAATGAGAGCGCTGGTGGTTTTTCTCTTCGTAGGCCTTGCTCAAGGCTACGATCAGCTCGTCGTTCGGCGGGATATACAGGCCGGTTAGGCTATTGAGCACACGGATCTGTATACCAAAGGGCGCCATCATGGCCTCCAGCTGTTGCAGGATCTGCTCTTTTGGGACGGAAAGCGGGTGGCGGATGTCTACGCCGGCGGTTGCGCCGGATTCATCGAGCGACAGCCTGCCTAAATTGACGCTCAGGCGGCCGGTGGCATCGTCTGAACAGTCGATGCCTAGGCTTTCGCCATAAAAATCATTGTAAAACCAACGATACAGCAGGGAAGCGAAGTCGGCGCCATCGCCGCACAGCTTCAGCCCTTCCAGCATGGAAAGCAACGGGAAGACGGCGTTTTTACCCTGCCAAGGCGTGCTGCCATGGGCGCTGACGCCATAGGTATGAAGCTCTACTGCGTCGTCCTTAATCAGATACGTATCGCCTTCTGCCAAGCTTCCATCCGCAAGTACGCAGCAAGCATGATCCGGAACCATGTTGACCGCGTTGCCGCTTTGCAGCGATAGGATGCGGGGGCCTTCAGCCGGCACGAATTTTTTAGAAAGCTCCAAATGCAGAATGCTTTTTTCGCCATTGATGATTGGATACTGGGCATCGGGAGAAAAACCAAAGTCCGGCATGGGATATTTTTGTTTATAATAATCGATATCCGCCCAACCGCTTTCCTCATCACAGCCGAAGATCAGTCGGATTTTCCTCGTCAGAGAGGCGCCGCTGTTGCACACAGCCCAAAGGGCAAACAGCGCTGCGATAGCAGGGCCTTTGTTGTCCATAGCACCGCGCCCGACTATCTTGCCGTCCTGGATGGTCCCGCCAAAAGGGGGGAAGGTCCAGCCCAAGCCCGGCGGTACGACGTCGAGATGGACTAAAACGCCCACGGTCTCTTCGCCGCTGCCGATTTCAACGAAACCTGCGTAGTTGTCTACATTGACGCAGGGCAGCGACAGGGTCGCGGCCTCCTCCAGCATTTGCTCGAGTGCTTGCCGGATGCCAGGGCCAAACGGTGCGTCCGCTTGTGCCGGCTGCTTGGTGCTGTCGATGCGCAGCAGGCGTTGTAATGCATCAATCATATCGCTATGCTTGCTGTGCAGCAACAGATCAGGATTGTTCATGGTTTCCATCCCCTTCCTTGTTTGAGGCAGAGCGGCTAAAATAGGTTTTTCGGCTTGAAAGAGCCGCCTTGTATTTCTCTGGTGTCTATAATCGAGACATACGCTTTCGGGTCTACCTGAAAGACGATACTTTTAAGCTTGGCCAGCTCCATCGAGCGCACCATGCAATAGAGAATGGTGCGATTTGCATGGGTATAGCCTCCCTCGCCATGCAAGATGGTAACCCCGCGGTTAATCTCTTCAAACAATACGTTGGTCAGTTCGACCCAGCGGGAAGAAATAATAAAAACCGTTTTGGTCCGGTTGAACCCTGCCTGTACAGCGTCGATAGCGACGCTGGCGATATACAGGGCGACTAACGTGGTCAGCGCTTGCTCCAGGCCGTAGATAAAAGCGAGGATGGTGAGGATGATCACGTTCATGAAAGCTCCGAAGCCCCCCACAGGAAAATTGAAGAACTTGTTGGCCATCACGCCTACAATGTCCAGCCCGCCCATAGAGGCACCTTGCCGCAGCGCCAGTCCGCCGCCGATGCCAGACAGAAGGCCGCCGGTTATAGCGGAAACCAACACATTGTCTACGCCTGCATTCAGGCCGGAGGTCAGCCACAGGAAAAAGGTAAACTCCAGCATTCCGATCAGGCTCAAGAAGATGAAGCGGCGGCTGACTGTAAAGAAGGCCAAGATAAAAAGCGGCACATTCAATACGAAGACCACCAGCCAAGTAGGCAGACCGGTCAGGTAATAGAAAAGCACGGCAATTCCCGTCACGCCACCGCCAAGCAATGCGTGGGGGACAAGAAAGCTATTGACACCCACGGAAGAGATAAATGTGGCCACTGTCAGCAACAAAACAGATTGAACGGTTTTCCAATTTAACTGCATAGCAGCTCCCTCATCAATGATATTCCCATACAGATGGGTGGATGCAATTCAAGTATAGTTGCGACGCGGGCCGGCTGTCAAATATAAAATAGCCGATCCAGGGTTTTCCCCGGATAGAACCGCTTGCCGTGCGTTTAGGAGAAAAAGGAGGAAAGAGAAAGTATGCACGCTGGACACAGGAGCCGCCATCGAACCCGATACAGAAAGAACGGACTAGATGGTTTTTCCGACCACGAAATTCTGGAATTACTGCTTTATTATGCGATTCCCCGGGTGGACACCAATCCGATCGCCCATCGGTTGATGCAAAGATTTGGTTCGCTGGCTGGCGTGTTTTCCGCCCACATCGACGACTTAAAGAAAGTGGAGGGGGTGGGGGAGAATGCAGCCATTCTTCTGTCTCTGATACGCCCGTCTATGCAACGCAGTCAGGCGATTAGCCAGGAAAAGCGTCAAAAGCTCACAAACATCGATATGGCCGGCGCCTATTGCTGCTCCTTGCTTGCAGGAATGCGCCGGGAGACGCTGTTTGTGGTCTGCCTGGATATACACTATCGGGTTATCTGTGCAGAGCTTGTACAGCAGGGCAGCATCGATGAGTTGCCGGTCTATCCGCGGCATATTGTGGAAATCGCGCTGCGGCATGATGCGAGCAGCATCATCCTCACCCACAACCACCCCGGCGGCAGGCTGGCTGCCTCCAAAAGCGATATCGAGACGACGTTCAAAGTTCTAGAGGCGCTGGAGTCCTTGGGGATTTCCCTGCTGGATCATATCATCACCCACGAGTATAACTATTTCAGCTTCATGAAGCACGGAGATTTGTCCGGATGCCTGGATAAAGACAATCGTTTCCTAGCTGCGGAGGATGAAGCGCCGGACTGATGGATCCTGTTTTTTGGAAGAGCGGCATATCAAAGAGCGCGAAAGCAGGAAGCATCGCGCTCTTTGATATAAACCAGGGAAAGGTATTGGGGTTTTCACTAGGAAACACAAATTGGAACGGGGACGAACCCCGGTTAGTTTGGGGTTGTCGCGGCAAAAAGGGGTTTTGCCGCGACTTTTTAAGGGGGTTGAATTCTGCTCACCATTGGGGAATGGTGGCCGATTAAGCCTTGCAAAGCAAGGCGGGGGACGCTAAATTATAATGCGGCGTTCTTATGGCGCCAGGGCAGCGAAATTTTTACTTCCAGCTGTTCGCCCACTTCCTCCATCGTAAACGCTGCGTCCATGCCGGATTGGCACATGGAATCTACAGCTTTCTTCATGCTGTTTACCAGCAGCCTGCTGTCTCTGATGATACGGGTAATACGCGGGCTGCTCTTCTCCTCAGGCTCGCATCCATACATTTTATCCAAGGTTTTCTGCACCAGGCTTTCCGTAGACGCTACCGAAAGCTTCATGTTGCGGATGATGGTAATCAGCTTCATCTGTATAGCTTCATCGGGAATGCGCAGCAGTGCCCGAGCGTGGCGCTCAGTAAGGCGACAGGACACGATGGCTTCTTTGATTGCGGCGGACAAGCGCAGCAACCGCAAGCGGTTGGCTATAGTGGATTGGTTTTTGCCGAGTTTGCGTGCCAATTCCTCCTGCGTCATATTATGGTTTTTCAAAAGGCTCATATAGCCTTCGGCTTCCTCTAGGAAATGCAGGTTTTCCCGTTGTAAATTTTCGATCATAGCGATCAGTGCGGAATCCTGCTCGTAGGCATTGATGATAATAGCTTTAATTGTGGTAAACCCGGCTTTTTTAGAGGCCCTAAGCCGCCGTTCTCCTGCTACTAACTCATAGGCGTTCCCGATTTTACGTACGCTAATGGGGTTAATCAGCCCAAACTGTGTGATCGAGCGGCTCAACTCTTCGATGGAATCCTCGTGGAAGGTATGGCGCGGTTGATACGGATTGGGCCGAATGGCATCGATGGGAAGTTCCTCCAGCCATTGATTTTGTTTGTTTAAAGCTTTCGAGCGACTCTGGTCGATCAGTCGTAACATAGTTGAATCCTCCTTAAAATTAACCCCGGACTTCGTATAGTGCTTGTCCTGTTTTTTGCCAAATGAAAAGCGGTCTATGGGCTAAAATTCTCCATAGACCGCTTGAATCCTTTGACTTATTTTGTCAACAACAATATTAGAATAAGTTCGCGCAATCCCGCGCAAATCCGCCAAAAAGCGTCGAGAAAAGGCTTAAAATTCAGAGCGGCGAGCGATTTGGCGTGCCGCTTTTTCTCGGATAACGGGCGGGTGTCGGCAGCGTTTTTTGAACAGCCACGATAAAATGCTGTATCCCATCGATGCCACACGGATAAACCTGGCTCACTTTGCCCCCCAGAGTTTGTAGAGCTCGAGCTGAGGCGGCTACCTCCTCCGGTGCTGAAGGGCCCTTATACAGCAGGCACAGGCCGCCTACTTTGACAAAGGGCAGGGTGTATTCCAGCAAAACCGGCAGTGCCGCGACTGCACGGGCGACAGCAATGTCGAATTGTGCGCGAAAATTTGTCAGCCGTGCGCCATCTTCCGCGCGGTTCCACATAATAGTACAATTTTCAAGGCCCAGCTTTTGCACGGCGGCTTCTAGAAAGCCTGTACGCTTGCGTGCACTGTCCAGCAGGGTAAGGAAAATATCTGGGCGCGCAATTTTTAGCGGCAGCGAGGGGAAGCCCGCACCGGCGCCTATATCGATGACAGCAGCGTTTTGAGGTATTAGCTGCAGCCAAAGCGGCGCGAGACTGTCTAAAAAGTGCTTGCTGGCTGCCTCTTCTGGCTGCGTGATGGCTGTAAGGTTCACTTTTTGGTTTTCCTCAAGCAAAAAATCAAAAAAAGCTTCCATAGAAGTTAGGGCTTCCGGGGTTAAGGGATAGGAAACCTTATGCAGGCCATTTTGCAGGGTATCTTGAAACAGGCTCATTTGGCTACCTCCCGCTCGGCGGTGAAATGACGTTGATGGGCGTTCCCTTCAGGAAGCTGCGTACGTTTTGGATCGCCTGCTGTACCAGACGGCCCCGCGCTTCTTGGGTGGCCCAGGCAATATGCGGCGTGATGACGCAGTTTTTTGCGGTTAAAAGAGGGTTGGAGCGATTTGGCGGCTCCGCAGATAAAACATCCAGCCCCGCCCCTGCGATGGTACCGCTGTTTAAGGCGTCGGCCAGATCCTGCTCCACAACCAGGCCGCCTCGGGCCGTGTTTAGGAAGAAGGCCGAAGGCTTCATCAGGGAAAGGCGTACTTGATTGGCCAACAGGGCAGTTTCGTCGTTCATCGGACAATGCAGAGACACCACATCGGCCTGGGAAAAAACCTGATCGATGCTGTCGGCGTAGGTCGTGCGCCCAAACCCCGAAAGATCCCTGCGGCTGCGGGAATAAACCAGACAGTCCATACCAAATGCTTCCGCAATCTGGGCAACCTTCCGGCCGATGTTGCCGAACCCTACAAGCCCGAAGGTTTTGCCGGCCAGTTCTGTCAGGGGGTGTAGCCAGAAGGAAAAATGCTGGGCAGCGGACCATTGCCCCTCGCGTACGGCGCAAGAATGCAGCCCGGCGCCTGTAGCCAGCTCGAACAGCAGAGCAAACACCGTCTGCGCAACGGAATCCGTGCTGTAGGCCGGGATATTGGTAACCGTAATGCCCAAACGGGCGGCGGCCTCCAGGTCCAGGTTGTCATAGCCTGTCGCCAGCTCACCGATATAGCGGCAATCCGGCAGAGCTTCGAGGGTCTTTCGACGCAGAGGGGTTTTGTTGGTTAAAAGAACACCCGCTCCTTCGCTTCTTTGAAGGATCAGTTCGTCCGGTGTTTTGTCGTAAACTTCCAGAGAACCAAATTCTCGCAGCGGCTCCCAGCTTAAATCACCGGGATTGGCAGTGTATCCGTCCAATATAACCAGCTTCATAGTTGCAATACCTCCTGAATTAGTAGGGTCATAGTTTGTAAAAGAAAAGGGCAGCGCGGTACAGTTTGCCCGCGCTGTCCTGATGTTTTGAGTTTAGTCCTCGCAGATACTGTCCCCTTCGTCGCGGCTGACTTTTTCGGCGCACACCACCCGCATATCATCGTCGATGCGCATCAGCATCACGCCTTGGGTATCCCGTGACAGCAGGGATATTTCGCCTACCTCCATGCGGATGACCGTACCGTCAGCACTGATCAGCATGAGGTCGTCCTCTTCGGTAACGACTTGCAGGCCGACAAGGGAGCCTGTTTTTTCATTGAGGTTCATAATTTTTACGCCCTTGCCTCCCCGAGTCTGTACCCGATACTCACTCTCGTTGGTGCGCTTGCCCATGCCATGCTCTGTGATGCTAAGCACATAGCCGCCCGCAATCACCGTATCCATACCTACGACAACGTCATCCCCTTCCAGATCGATGGCCTTGACGCCAGAAGCGTTCCGCCCCATAGGCCGCACATCTTTCTCGCTGAAACGGATGCTCTTGCCGCGCAGCGTACCCAGTATGATATGGTCGTTGCCGCTGGTAAGGCGAACACCCATCAGTTCATCGCCTTCTCTGATGGTGATGGCAATCAAGCCGCTTTTACGGATGTTGCGGAACTGGGACAAGGATGTACGCTTGACTATGCCCAGCCGGGTTACCATGGTCAAATAGCCTTCTGTGGTATCTGCAGGGAAGGCAGCTGTTACCTGCTCGCCGCTTTGCAGAGGCAAGAGGTTGACAATGGGCGTGCCTTTTGCCTGCCGGCCTGCCATGGGGATGGTATAGCATTTAATGTGGTAGATCCGTCCATAGTTTGTGAAAAATAGAATATACTGATGGGTGGAGGAATTTATAATGGTTTCGACAAAGTCTTCCTCCCGGGTAGACAGCGCCGTAATGCCTTTGCCGCCCCGCCGCTGGCTGCGGTAGGTATCGGTGGGCAGCCGTTTGATATAGCCGAAGTGTGTCATGGTGACGACCATATCCTCCTCCTGGATCAAATCATCCAGGTCTATTTCGTCGGCCATGGGTTGAATGTCTGTCCGCCGTTCATCGCCGAATTTGTCGCGAACAACGATAAGTTCGCCCTTAATAATATCCAGAACCATCTGCTCGCTGGCCAAAATACTCTTCAAATTGGCGATGGTTTCCATCAAGCGAGCATATTCCTCCTGAATTTTTTCGCGCTCTAGGCCGGTTAGGCGCTGCAACCGCATATCCAAGATGGCCTGAGCCTGTTTCTCGGAGAGAGAGAAGCGCTGCATCAATGCGATGCGGGCTTCATGGGCGCTAGAGGAAACCTTAATCAGCGCCACCACCTCGTCAATGTTGTCCAGCGCGATAATCAGCCCTTCTAAGATATGGGCCCGAGCTTCCGCGCGGTTCAACTCATAACGAGTACGGCGTAAAATCACTTCTTTGCAGTGCTGGATGTAATAGTAGAGAACTTGCTTGAGGTTTAAAACTTTCGGCTCGTTATCTACCAAAGCCAGCATATTGACGCCGAAGGTATCTTGCAATTGGGTGTGCTTGTAGAGGGTGTTGAGCACAACATTAGCATTCACATCGCGCTTGAGCTCAATGACAATGCGCATACCGTCTTTATCGGATTCGTCCCGCAGGTCGGAAATGCCCTCTACGCGCTTATCCTTGACCAAATCAGCGATCTTCTCCACCAGCCGCGCCTTGTTAACCTGGTAGGGGATTTCTGTGATGATGATGCGGCTATGGGTGGCGCTGGTCTGTTCGATTTCGCATTTCGCCCGAACAATCACCCGTCCATGACCGGTCATGTAGGCATCACGAATGCCGCTTACGCCCATGATGGTGCCGCCGGTGGGAAAATCCGGACCGGGCAGAATATCAATCAGCTGCTCAATCTCAATCTCCGGGTTATCGATGAGGGCGATGGTGGCATTGATGGTTTCGTTCAGGTTATGGGGCGGGATGTTGGTGGCCATGCCTACGGCAATGCCGCCGGAGCCATTCACCAGGAGGTTTGGGTATTTCACTGGCAGCACCGAGGGTTGCATCAGGGTTTCATCGAAATTGGGATAGAAATCCACCGTTTCCTTGTCGATATCGGACAAGAGCTCCAAGGCGATTTTACTCATCTTCGCTTCTGTATACCGCATGGCAGCGGCGGAATCGCCGTCTACAGACCCAAAGTTGCCTTGCCCCTGCACTAGAGGATAGCGCATAGAAAAGTCCTGCGCGAGGCGAACCAAGGCGTCATACACTGCTGTATCGCCGTGAGGATGGTATTTGCCTAAAACATCGCCTACGATACGGGCACACTTACGGAAAGGCTTTTCCGGCGCTAGGCCAAGCTCGTGCATGGCGTAAAGAATACGGCGGTGCACCGGCTTGAGGCCATCGCGCACATCCGGCAGCGCCCGGTTGATGATAACTGCCATGGCATAAGAAATAAACGATTTTTTAACTTCCGTTTCAATATTAATGGGCAGGATGTTCTTACCTATGTTAAAATTTTCTTCCAAACTATTCACCTCAATACGTTCTTTGCGGCGCACCTATGCGGCCGGGTGAGAAAAAGTGTTCGCGGGCAACAGCCGTGTTAGATGTCCAAATTCGCTACCAGTTTGGAATTTTCTTGGATAAATTCCCGCCGCGGTTCCACCTGATCGCCCATGAGGATGGTAAATATCTCGTCGGTTGCGATGGCATCCTCCAAGGAAACCTGCATAAGCGTCCTCTTTTCGGGGTCCATGGTGGTTTCCCAGAGCTGCGATGCGTTCATTTCGCCGAGGCCCTTATAGCGCTGGAGGACAGGCTTGGGGTCTTCGCGGCCCACTTCATCCAGAATACGGTTCATTTCCTCGTCGGAATAAGCGTAGCGTTCAAGCTTGTTTTTTGTGATTTTATACAGGGGCGGCTGGGCAATGTAGACGTGCCCCTCCTCAATCAACGGCCGCATATAGCGGTAGAAGAATGTCAGCAACAGGGTTCTGATGTGGCTGCCGTCTACATCTGCATCGGTCATACAAATAATGCGGTGGTAACGCAGGCGCGAGGTATCGAAGTCTTTGCCTAGGCCCGCACCGAAGGCTGTGGTCATGGCGCGGATTTCCGCATTAGCCAAGACCTTATCCAACCGGGTCTTTTCCACGTTGAGGATTTTGCCCCGCAGCGGCAGGATGGCCTGGAACGTCCTGTCCCGCCCCTGTTTCGCGCTGCCGCCAGCCGAATCGCCCTCAACAATGTAGATTTCACATTTTGCCGGATCTTTTTCGCTGCAATCTGACAGCTTTCCAGGCAGCGAGGTAGATTCCAGCGCAGATTTTCTGCGGGTCAGTTCCCGGGCTCTTTTTGCCGCTTCCCGGGCGCGCTGGGCAGTTAAGCATTTGTTGATGATAATCCGGCTGACAGCTGGGTTTTCTTCCATGAACGCATGCAGCCCTTCGCTGACAGCGTTTTCTACCAGCGTCCGAATTTCGCTGTTTCCAAGCTTGGTCTTGGTTTGCCCTTCGAACTGCGGCTCGGTCAGCCGTACGCTGATGATGGCGGTCAGCCCTTCACGGATATCCTCGCCGGAGAGGTTGGGGTCAGCCGCTTTCAGGAAATTGTACCGACGGGCGTAGTCGTTGATAACGCGAGTCAGGGCGTTTTTAAAACCAAGCAAGTGGCTCCCGCCTTCGTAGGTGGAGATATTGTTGGCAAACGAAAAGATATTCTCGTTATAACTCTCATTGCACTGCATGGCAATTTCCACAAAGGAATCCTCTTTCATGGAGGAAAAATAAATGGGCTCGTCGAAGAGAGGCTCTTTGGTTTGGTTAAGATATTTTACGAAAGAGACGATACCGCCTTCGTAGTGATAACATTTTTCCTTGGGTGTATCGGTGCGCAAGTCGGCTACCGTGATGCGCAATCCTCGGTTTAGGAAGGCCAACTCTCGCATACGGTTTTTCAGGGTGTCGAAATGGAAGTCCAGCGTTTCAAAAACCTCCGAGTCTGGCATAAACGTGATCATGGTACCGGTCTGCTTGCATTCGCCCATGGGAATAAGACCGCTGGTGGCTTTGCCCCGGGAAAATTCCTGGCGGTAGAGCTTACCGTCGCGGCATACTTCCGCAATCAACCATTCAGACAGCGCGTTTACCACAGACAGGCCCACACCATGCAGCCCGCCGGAAACTTTGTAGCCGTCACCGCCGAATTTGCCACCGGCGTGCAGCATGGTCATGGCCACCTCCAACGCCGGCTTGCCCAGTTTTTCGTGGAGATCCACCGGGATACCGCGTCCGTTGTCTTGAACGGAAACCGAACAATCGGGACGCAGCTCAACTTCAATGTGGTCGCAGAAGCCGGCCATAGCCTCGTCGATGGAATTGTCTACGATCTCTGTAATGAGATGATGCAGCCCTTTGATATCGGTAGAGCCGATATACATGCCCGGACGGCGACGCACCGCTTCCATGCCCTCCAGAACCTGGATATGAGAAGCGTCGTAGTGATTTTCTTTGGTATTTGTGAAGGTTTCGTTGTAATTCATAAGGTCTCCTCAAAACATGGGGCTGCCATCCTTTGCCCCTCGGACAAAGGATGGCAGCCCGAGTTAGTCATTCATTGGAAAGGGAAGCGACGACTTCTTTTCAGAAGGGTCGCACAGGAAATAGGAGAGCGGTACGCAAACAGCGCCCCCCCTTTTTGGGTCAGCACAATGGCTTTACATGTGCCCTCCAAGGAAACCAGACGGTCCGGAGCAATGGTTTTAAGAAAAGCTTGGTTCTCCGGCGATTGCATGCAGGCCTGATTGAATACGGCGACTACTTCTCTTAGAGGGATCATAACATCACCGCCAATGTGCAACATAGAAGCTCTCCTTTACAAAAAAATTGCCCTGATAAATAGGGACGAGCAAAATGCGATATTCGCTGATTCCTTCTTTATTATAATACATTTTTCATTATTTTAAAAGCGAACTTTGCTTATATAGGAAAAAAATGCATGTTTTTTCGGGAACTGGTCGTTAAGTTTGAAAAAAAATAAAGCCTGTACTATAATCAAAACAAAAGGATTGCCAAGGTGAAAAGCAGAGGAATTTCTAACTTGCCGCCAAAAGCGTGCTGCATATAAACCTGCTATATATTTCAGGAGCTGCTGTTGGCAAAGACTGTAACATGGGCGGCTTATTCCGTTTGTGCCAAGGGTGATTGCGAACGGGCGCGCCACTCTCACCATGAAATACAGCGACTTTTCATTTACTTTTTCTTATTCTGTGGTATAATCCAAATGGTTATCTGCTTTTTCGGCTGAATCAGTGGATACTGCCGTATACGGGCAGAAAGGATTGTTTTTTCGATGAAGGAAGAAAGGATTATCATCCGGGGCGGAAAGCGCCTGGTGGGGGAGATATCGATAAGCGGCGCAAAAAATGCGGCCGTTGGGGTCATTCCTGCCGTTGTTTTATGTGATGAACCTTGTGTGATAGAAAACTTGCCCAACATAAAAGACGTACTTTTGTTGCGGGAGATTATGCAAAAGCTGGGAGCGAAGGCGGAATTCTCAGAGGATGGAACTATGAAGCTGGATGCTTCCGGGATAAAGACCTACCAGGCAACGGATCGCCTGGTGGGTAAAATGCGCGCTTCCTACTATCTTTTAGGCAGTTTGCTGGGGCGTTTTGGGCAGGGCGAGGTGGTTTTGCCCGGCGGCTGTGAGATCGGCTTGCGGCCTATCGACCAGCACATCAAAGGCTTTCAGGCGTTGGGCGCGGAAGTGTGGGTGGAGGGCGGTATGCTCAAGGCCCGCTGCGACGCCCTAGTTGGCGCAGAAATATACCTCG
This sequence comes from Christensenellales bacterium, assembly GCA_050945815.1. Taxonomy (GTDB): domain Bacteria; phylum Bacillota; class Clostridia; order Christensenellales; family JBMNTQ01; genus JBMNTQ01. The sequence continues at coordinate 287 of JBMNTQ010000033.1, read as the reverse complement.
ACATGGCCAGCGTAGGCGCGACCATCAACATCATGCTGGCGGCCGTACGCGCCCGGGGGCAGACGGTGATTGTCAACGCTGCTAAAGAACCGCATGTTGTGGATGTTGCCAACTTCCTAAATTGTATGGGTGCTTCTGTCAAGGGCGCCGGCACGGATGTGATTCGCATCCGGGGCGTCGAGAAGCTTCGGGGCTGCAGCTATGCCATCATCCCGGATCAGATCGAGGCGGGTACAATTATGATTGCTGCCGCCGGGACAAAAGGGGATGTGGTGGTACACAATGTT
>JBMNTQ010000032.1:0-14001 GCA_050945815.1 Christensenellales bacterium | reverse complement strand
GATGCTGTTTTCCAAATCGCCGATGACAACAGGGTTGCCGTCTTTGTCGACGGTGGTATTGTATAGGCCGAACAAATAGGCAAGGTCTTCCGGCCGCAAGGTTGTGCTGGTGGGGCTTTTGATAATACTGATTTTCTGCCGGGACTCCGCCGGGCAGTATTCTGAAGCCGGCAGCCAGGAATCGGTGCAGATTTCGATTTGTGTGTGCATGTCGCAGTACTCTGTAGGTTGGGTGCCATCCAGGAAATAATCATAGACCGGTGATAGACCTAAAGAGTCGTGGGAGCAGGCTTCTGTGGCCAGCTTTCCGGACAGCGGGCAGATTGCGACCTTAACCAAGCCCAATTCTTCCGGGGATTTATCGATGATCGGTTTGTTTTCCAAGTCTTCGTGGATTTCGGACATGAAGGCTTGCCACAGCGGCGCTGATGAGACCCCTGCATAGGTATTCTGTGCCAATCTCGCGTTTCGATCGCTGCCGATCCAAACGGTTGCGGCGTAGTAGGGCGTATAGCCGCCGAAGAAGGTGCCGCGGTATTCGCCGGTTGTACCGGTTTTGCCCGCGACGGTCATGCCGTCGATTTGGGCGGAGGTGCCGGTACCGGAGTTGACTGCGTTGGTTAACATATCCGTCAGCATCCAGGCAGTGGACTCCTTGTAGACTTGGCGCTGCTTTTGAAGCTCGTTGCTGTCTAACAAGACTTTGCCATCTTTATCCAGCACTTTTTCGAAGGAGACCGGGCTGATGTATTGGCCTGAATTGGCGATGGTCCCAAACCCTACTGCCATCTCGAGAGGCGTGATGCCGGAGGTGCCTAAGGCAAGGCCTTGGCCGTCCTGGTTGATGTGGGAAGGGTCGACGCCTAGATTGATGAGGTAGTTGGTTGCTTCCTGCACGGTTACAAAATCCATGAGCGTGCGGGCCGAGACGATGTTGAGGGAGCGGACGATGGCGGTTCGGATGCTGACCGGCGTGTGCGGGCCGCTGCCTCCGGGGTAGGCCTGTTGGCCTGTCGCATCCCAGCCGGGGATGGCAACGGGAATGTTGTATTGGATGGTGCCTGCGCCGTAGCCTTTATCCAGGGCGGGGCCGTAGACTGCCAGCGGCTTGATCGACGAGCCGACGGGCATGACGGACGCACTGGCGCGGTTGATGGTTTTCATGGCTGTGGGGGTGTAGCGCCCGCCCACCACCGCCTTCAGCGTGCCGGTATGGTAATCCAGCACCACGGCTGCCGACTGGGGTTGGACAACTTCAGTGAAGGTGCCGTCGCTGTTGGGCTCTCGGGTGGTGGAATCCGCCGGGTCGGCCATGGAAGGATAGTTATTCCAATTGGCTAAGGTATCCTGGACGGTGTTTTGGATGTCTGGGTCTACGGTGGTGTAGATATGGTAGCCGCCTGTGCGCAGCTCGTTTTCAATGGCGCTGCGGTTTTGTTTGGTGTCTGGCAGGTTGCGTACCTCCAGGAAATTGGTGATAACATCGTTTATGGCGTATTCCACGAAATACGGCATGTTGTACATTTCGTTATGGCTGGAAGTTTCCTGCACAACCAAGGTTTGGGTGAGGGCTTCGTTATAGTCGTCTTCGGTTATGAAGCCGGCCCGGTACATGGATTGCAGCACGGTTCTAGTGCGCTTCATGGTCAGCTCCGGGGTGTTGCGGGTAAAGAAATTTCTGCGGGGGTTGTAGGTGTTGGGGTTTTGCGTGAGGCCGGCTATGGTGGCGCATTCCAGCAAGGAGAGATCGTCGAGGTCTTTGCCGAAATAGTCCTGCGCTGCAGCTTTTACGCCGTAGTTGGATTCGCCAAGGGCGATGGTGTTTAAGTAGGCTTCGAGAATCTGGTCTTTGGTGTAGGTTTGTTCTAGTTGAATGGCCAGATAGGCTTCCTGAATTTTACGTTTATAGGTGCGCTCGGAGGATAGTACCCGCTGCTTGATCAGCTGTTGGGTGATGGTGCTGCCTCCTTCGACGGTTTCGTTCATGAAATTGCTGACAAAGGCACCCATCAGGCGCTTGATGTCTACACCGTCATGACTGCGAAAACGGACGTCTTCTATGGCGATAAACGCATTTTGCAGAGTTTTCGGGATTTCGCTGATGGTGGCCCATTCACGGTTTTCCACACCGGCAAAGGTGGTGATGAGGCTGCCGTTGCCATCGTAGATGAAAGAGGTTTCGGCTTGGTCTTCGATTTGGGCGAGATCCAGCTCCGGTGCAGCGTCGGTGTAGGCTTTGGCAACGCCGATCAGGCTGCCGGCTACGACAACGCCGGACAAAAGCACCATCACCAGGCACATGCGGATGATGGTAACTAGGATGCTGAGCACAATAGGAGGGCGTTTGGTGCGGGGCTGGAAGATGGAGCCGTCTGTGGCTGGATGGTGTTTGCGGCTGGCTTTGAGCCCTGGCCGGGTTGAGGAAACGGCGACACCGCCGGATGTTTTAGAAGGACGTTTTTTGGGGTAGGATGCCTTTTGTGCCCGTTCTAACTCTTCCTTGGAATAGATGACGGTGGCATCAAGGGCGTTGGGGGCGGGTCGGGGTTTTTTGAAGAATGTGCGGACAAAGACCGCGACCGATACGGCCCGCTGGGCAATGAACCTGTCCGATTGCCGAATAAAGCCTCCTACGCGCGTTAAAACAGAAAGGGGCTTTTTGCTGGGCGAAGCTGGCGAAACGTTCGTCGCAGCGCTTTGCAGGCGGCTTTGCTTTGCGGCGGAGCCGGCATGGTGCAGCCTTGTGCGCAAGCTTTCAAGAAGACCTTTGATAAACATTTTTATACGGGAAAAAAAGCTGAAAAGCGCTTTTTTTATGACGGATGAGGCTTTTTTTATTTTATTTTTCCATGTAGGAAGAAAAGACATGCTACACCTCGGTTTATCTACTTTTATTTTAATCATTATAGCACAGCGTTCCTAATAATAGTATAAAAAAGGCGTTGCATTTGTTTTAAGTGCTGCGTAATAATTGAAGAGAGGGACGAAGAATTGCCTTTTCCTATAAAAAACATCAAGAGAAACAAGAAGCTGCTTATTATACTTATTTTACTTGTGCTGGTAATCGTGGGAGTGTTGTCGTTGATTGACTACGGAATCCGGCCGGCTGTGCTGTCTCTGGCAGAGGCGCGTCTCAAGAATATGGCAGTGAAACAGATGAATATGGCGTTTTTGGAGTCGGACACCGACGTGAAATATGACGACCTGGTCAGCGTGGTGCAGGATGGACAGGGAAATGTGACGGTTATTCAGGCGAACACCATTCAGATGAACCATTTGGCTGCTGCTATGGCGGAGAAGGCGCAGCAAAAGCTGGCGACCTTATCCATGCAGACCATCTATGTTCCGTTGGGGACGGCGATTGGGGGGCAGCTGTTGTCGGGGATGGGGCCGGATATTCCGGTGAATGTGATTCCGGCAGGCTCGGTTTCTACGGAATTTACCAGCGAATTTGAATCCACCGGCATCAACCAGACGCGGCATCGGATTCTTTTGATTTTGCATGCCAACATCAGCTTGATTTTGTCCGGCAGCAGCAAGAATGTGGCGGTGAGCGTCCAGTTTCCTATTTCCGAGACGGTTATTGTGGGCAAAGTGCCGGACAGCTATCTCAATGTCCAGTCGCTTGAAGAAGGGATGAACCTTTGGAGCCCGTGATCTAGGGCTCTCTGTTGTCTGCCAGTTGCTATTTGGAACAGCGTCGTGTAAAATAAAAATAATAGAATTCATTGAGAAAGAAGGCCCTGGTGGCGGATGAATTGGGCGGGGGAGGTTGTTTTTATGGCTGGACATTCCAAATGGGCAAACATCAAGCACAAGAAAGAGAGAACCGATGCCCAGCGGGGAAAAATTTTTACCAAGATCGGGCGGGAGATTGCTGTTGCAGTGAAAGAAGGAGGCGGCAGCGACCTTGGCAACAATTCCAAACTGCGAGATGTGGTGGCCAAGGCGAAGGCTGCCAATATGCCCAATGATAATATCGCGCGTTCTATTAAAAAAGCGGCGGGCGAATTGGGCAGCGTAAACTACGAGGAGATTGTCTATGAGGGCTACGGACCCGGGGGGATTGCCGTTATTGTTGAGACGTTGACGGATAACCGCAACCGTACGGCGGGGGAGATGCGGCATCTGTTTGATAAATATGGCGGTTCGATGGGCACCAGCGGCTGTGTCGCTTGGATGTTTGAGACGAAGGGCGTTATCATTGTGGAGAAGGGCGACGTTGCGGACGAGGATGAGTTGATGTTGTTTGCCTTGGACAATGGGGCCGATGATTTTGAAGATATGGAAGAATACTACGAAATTTCTTGTGACCCTGCAAGCTTCTCTTCTCTGCGGGAGGCATTGGAAAGCCAAGGCTACAGCTTGTTTTCTGCGGAGGTAGGCCGGATTTCTTCCAATAATGCGGAGGCTTCTTCTGAGGAGACTGAGAAGTTTGCTGTTTTGCTGGATAAGCTTGAGGATCAGGATGATGTTCAAAATGTGTATCATAACGCACAGGTGGACGAATAGACTACGAAGGATGACCTAGAAGAGGAGGGGCGCAGACTTATGAGTGAGGTGCGTACGATTGCAGTGGCGGCGAAGCAGGCGAGCTATGCTTGTGCAGCGCTGGGGCAGAAACAGAAAAACGATATTTTGACGCAAATGGCAGATGCGCTGGAGAAAGCTGCCGGCTATATCATAGAAAAGAATGCTTTGGATAGGAAGGCGGGGCAGGAAAACGGCATGAGTTCGGCCTTGCTGGACCGTCTGCTGTTGGATGAAAAGCGTATTGGGGCTATGGCTCAGGGCTTGCGCGATATTGCGGCACTTAATGACCCAATCGGCGAGACGATGGGCATGTGGAAGCGCCCCAATGGCCTGGAGATCGGCAAGGTGCGGGTTCCTTTGGGCGTGGTGGGCATTATCTACGAGGCGCGGCCCAATGTGACGGCGGATGCGGTTGGCCTTTGCTTGAAAACCTCCAATGCGGTGGTGCTTCGGGGCGGCTCGGATGCGATTCATTCCAATACGGCTATTTGCGATGTGCTGGTGGAGGCCGGAGCGGCGGCAGGCTTGCCTTCGGGCGCTGTGCAGCTTGTTAAGGATACGTCGCGTCAGGCGGCTCAGGAGATGATGGGGCTAAACGGCCTGATTGACGTGCTGATTCCCCGGGGTGGTGCGGGGCTGATTCAGTCGGTGGTGAAGCATGCGACGGTTCCCGTAATCGAGACAGGCACCGGCAACTGCCATATCTATGTAGACGAGACTGCGGATTTGGAGATGGCTGGAGATATTGTCATCAACGCCAAGACCACTCGGCCGGGGGTATGTAATGCGGCGGAGAGCCTGCTGGTGCACCAGGCGGCAGCGGAGGCATTTTTGCCTGATTGTCTGGCGGAGTTGGTGAAGATGGGCGTGGAGATTCGCGGCTGTGAGAAGACTCGGGCGTTGTTTGCGGGGGCAAAAGCGGCGAGCGAGGAGGATTATGCTACGGAGTTTCTGGATTTGATCCTCTCTGTAAAGGTGGTGGCAGACGTCGGTGAGGCGATCGGCCATATTAACCGTTATGGGAGCAACCATTCCGAGGCGATTGTGACCAAGGACTATGAGAATTCCCGGTTGTTTTTGAGCCGGGTGGACGCTGCGGCTGTTTATGTGAACGCTTCCACTCGTTTTACCGACGGGTTTGAATTTGGCTATGGTGCGGAAATTGGTATCAGCACCCAGAAACTGCATGCCCGGGGCCCAATGGGGCTAAATGAGCTGACCACGACCAAATATATTGTATATGGCAGCGGGCAGATTCGCTGAGGAGCAGGACAGATTTGCTTAGGGAATAGAGAAAGGACGGGAGAGATGGCTTCCCGTCCTTTCTGCATGGGCGCCTGAAAGCCTTTCAGGCCTGGGTATGGCTTGGAAGTTAAGTATGCGCAAATCCCCGGTTTTTTTGTTGAATGGAGGGGATCGTATCGGCTTTTTTTGTCTTTAGCATGCACAAGTCGAGCCTTTACCGGTGCCACAGCAGCATAGGAGCAGCAGGAGCATGGGTAGGAAAGAGTTGCCGTTGCTTGTGCCGCAATTGCAGGTTGTTGCGCCTGCCGTATTGCAGCAAGGGTTGTTGCAGGTGGTGGCTCCAGCCGTGTTGTCGCAGCTGTTGTTGGAACAGTTGCACAGCACACAGACCAGCAAAAGGTAGCACCACAGGACGTTGCTGTCGATCTTTGAACAATTCGAACCAAAGAGATTCATATGGGATATCCCTCCTTAAATGGTTTATATTGTAATCTATGGCGCAGGATGCAATTTTGTGCAAGAATATTTGACACCATCTAACCTTGCGTGTAAAATTCAAGTAAGAATTGGGGAATTGTCTGCTAGAATGGGCGAAAGCTCGAAGGAGGAAAAATGGGCCAGGATACCTACAGCCTGATTGCAGGCATCATGAAATATTGGTTTATCCTGCTGATAGTATTTATCCTTTACCGGACTGTGCGGGACGTTTGGGCAGAATATAAGGATGCGCGCCGGGATAGAAAGGATGCTTATTATGCCCACATTGGATATTTAGAGGTTGTTGAATGCTCTGACGAGCGGTTGATAGGCGCTGTTTACGGCATTCGGCGCAGCTGCTATATTGGTCGGGGTGCGCTTTGTGATATCCGTTTTAAGCTGCCTGGGCTGTCTAAGACGGAATGCTATATCTATGCCAAGGGCGGATTTGTTTTTGTACGGAATATGGGCAGCGAAAACGGTGTTTTTGTGGACGATGTGGAGTTGATGGATGATTTGCCTTTGCGCAACGGCTCGTATCTTTCATTGCTGGGCGTTTTGCTGCTGGTGAAACTGAAAGAGGAGGGAAAGCGATCATGAAATTTAAAAGCGCGGCATCCTTGCTCTTTATTATCATTGTGTTTGAGGTTTCGGCTTTTGCTTTGCTGGTGTTTCAGGACGGGGCCGTGGACTATCATGCTTTGATCGTGGCAGGGATTATGGTGTTTCTGCTGTTGTTTCAATACCTGTTGTTGACCCGCTTTTTCCGGCAGATGGATCGGTATATTCTGATTATCGCCAATCTTTTTGCTGCGGTGGGGGTGATTATCCTCTACAGGCTGAACCCGGAGACGGCGCTTAAACAGGTTTTATGGATTGCTTTGGGCATGGTGGGCATGGTGTTTGCCATGCTGTTTGTGAAAAATTATAAGAAAATACGCAAGCCAGTGGTTCTTTATATGATCACCTCCCTGGTTTTGCTGGGCAGTACGATGGTGATTGGCCGCAGCTTTGGCGGGGCGACGAACTGGGTCAGCCTGTTTGGCTTTGGGTTTCAGCCTTCGGAATTCGTCAAGCTTTTGTTGGTGCTAGTGTTGGCGTCGTTATTGAGCGGGCAGCTAAAGCTTTCCAAAATACTCATTGCCGGCGGCTTTGTGCTGAGCGCTGCGGGGCTGCTTGTTGTGCAGCGGGATTTGGGTGCGGCGCTTTTATACTGCGGCGTTTTTATCGTCTTGTTCTATGTGGCGACCAGCAATGTGTTTTTGACGCTTTTAAGCTTGGGGGCGGCTGGCACAGCGGCGGTGGCTAGCTATCACTTGTTTTCCCATGTGCGGGTTCGGGTGGCTGTGTGGAGGAACCCTTGGCTGAGCTACGAAACTCAAGGATATCAGATCGTACAGGGGCTGATGGCGATCGCGAGCGGCGGGCTTTTCGGAATGGGGTTGGGATTAGGGTCGCCGAAATCGATTCCTGCTTATCAGACGGACTATATTTTTGCTGTGATCTGTGAGGAGTTTGGCATTATATTTGGCGCTGTGTTGATTGTTTTCTATCTGATTTTTATTGCCCGTGGCGCCTTGATCGCTATGGGATGTAAGGATAAATTTTATGCGCTGTTGGCTTTTGGCTGTACGGCCTTAATTACGCTGCAGAGCTTCATCATCATCGGCGGTGTGATTAAAATGATTCCATTGACCGGTATTACGCTGCCGTTTATTAGCTATGGCGGTTCGTCTATGATTTCCTGCTTCCTGTTGGTGGGTATGCTGGAGGGCGTGGCGATTATGAATGGCGAGCAGCAGGAGCGCGAAATCCGGGAGGAGGTGGACGCGTGAAGCAGGTTGGTATGAACAAATCCCGTAAGAATATGGGCTTTGTGCTGGGTGTTTTTTCTCTGGCGTTTATTTTTCTGATCAGCTACTTTATTTACTCCACCCTGAATTATGGGCAGCAGTGGTTTACCAATGCGTATAATCCGCGTCTTTCCAGCCAGCGGGCGAAGGTGAGTACCGGGAAAATTTTAGACAGGAACGGTGTTGTGCTGGCCAGCTCTGACGGCGAGCAGCGGCAATACAACAGCGATGAAACGTTGCGGCGGGCGGTTTCCCATGTGGTGGGGGACAGTTATGGGATGACCAATGGTGCGGAATCCTATTTTGCGCCGTATCTTCTAGGTTTTAACAGCGGCATTGTGGATAGGCTGTATGCGTCCTTTTCCGGCAGAGCGGAACAGGGCGATGATGTTGTTCTGTCTGTGGACGCTAATTTGAGCAGTTATGCGTATCAGCTTTTGGGCAGTTCACACGGGGCTATTGTTCTGAGCAATTACCGGACTGGGGAGCTGCTGGTTTCCGTGTCTAGCCCGACCTTTGATCCGGAAAATATGGACCACTATAAGGATGCGGATACGCAGGACGGCGGCCAGGAGCAGCCGGGGGCTTTGGTGAACCGGGTGACGATGGGAAGATATACCCCGGGCTCGGTTTTTAAAATTGTGACTGCGGCGGCGGCTTTGAAATACCGGCCGGACCTTACGGCTATGACCTATGATTGCACGACGGAGCCGTTGGTGATAAACGGCGTACAATTGAACTGTTACCACAATACGGCTCATGGGATGATGGATTTAGAACAGGCGTTTGCAAAATCCTGCAACAAGTATTTTGCGCAGCTTGCCTTGCAAATTGGGGCGCCTACCCTGCGGCGTACCGCCGAGGAGCTGGGCTTTAACGAAGAGTTTCTTCTTCAGGATTTCATACTATATTCCAGCTCGTATTCGCCGGGAGAGAGTGACAGTGACTTTGCTTTTTCCGCAATTGGACAGTTTGAGGATACGATGACGCCCATGCACATGAATATGATAAGCAGCAGCATTGCCAACGGCGGCGTGATGATGGAGCCGCGGCTGCTGGAGCAGGCTTTAAACGACCGTACCACTACATATAGAATGCAGACTGCCAAGCTGAAGACCGTTGTTTCTGCTGAGATTGCGGATAGACTGTCGGACTTGATGGTGGCTTGTGTGGAGGGGGGGACCGGTTCCTCCGCCGGGATAGACGGCTTGCGGGTAGGGGGGAAGACGGGTACGGCGGAGGTGGCTACCGACGGGAGCAAAGCGCCGCATTCGTGGTTTACCGGGTTTATCCAGGATGAGAGGCATCCGATTGCTATTACGGTAGTGGTGGAGAACGGCGGCGCAGGCAGCGCTGTGGCGGCCCCTATGGCCGGGAAAATTCTGGCCCAAGCCGTAAAGCTCGGGCATTGACGGGGGCGGTTTTGGTGCAGGAGAGAATAAAACAGATTTTGAAGAATCTTCCGGATTATCCCGGGGTTTACCTGATGAAGGACGGCGAAGGCCAGATTATCTATGTTGGAAAAGCGGTGTCCCTGAAAAACCGGGTGCGTCAATATTTTATAAACAGCCGGTCGAAAAGTCCTAAGGAACGGACGATGGTGGACAAAATTCGGGATATTGACTATATTCGGGCAGCCAGCGAGACGGAAGCTTTGATGTTGGAATGCAACCTCATTAAGCAGCATCGGCCTAAGTATAATATATTACTGAAAGACGATAAGAATTTTCCATATATACGTGTAGATTTAAGGCAAGATTTTCCTCGGGTGGAGGTGGTGCGTCGTGTGCGCAGCGACGGGGCGAAATATTTGGGGCCGTATTTGGCGGCGCATGTTCTGCGGGAAGCTTTGGATATTGTGAATCAGAGCTTCGGCCTTCGGTTTTGCAAGAAGGATATCCCCCGGGCAATTGAACGGGGGGAGAGACCTTGCTTGAACTATCAGATTGGACGGTGTGTTGCGCCGTGCAGCGGGCGTATTAGCCGGGAGGAATACCATGAGGCGGTGCGGCGGGCGCTGGATTTTTTGTCTGGGCGCCATGGCGAATTGCTAAAAGAGCTGCGTGTTTCTATGGAGAAAGCGGCGCAAGCGCTGGACTTTGAACGGGCGGCTGTGATTCGGGACAGCATTGAGGTGATTGAGCGGCTGTCTGAGCGGCAGCAGCGGGCGACCTCTACGTCTCTGGAGGACCGGGATGTATTTGCACTGCTTCGGGAGGAAGCTACGATTGTGCAGGGGGTCTTTGTGCGGGAAGGGAAGGTTGTGGGCAGCGAGAGCTATCAGATGCAGGAGGCGGAGGACGAGCCGGACGAGAACGTTATGGAATCGTTTTTGCTGCAATTCTATGAAAATGCGGCGATTCCCCGGGAAATAATTGTGGCGCAGTTTACCGAGGAGATGCAGGTGTTACAGGATTATTTGAGTGAGAAGCGGGGCTCGAAGGTGGTTGTTTTCAGTCCGAAGCGGGGGGAGAAGCGGCGGCTTTTGCAGATGGCTCAGCAAAACGCTGAGCAATCGATGGAGCGGCTGCGGCAGAGAAAACGCTGGGAATGGGAACGGCAGGAGGGCGCGATACGCCGGTTGCAGGAAGAGCTTAGCTTGCCGGTGTTGCCCCGGCGCATTGAGGCCTATGATATATCCAATATACAGGGCGTGGATTCTGTGGGTTCGATGGTGGTGTTTGTGGACGGGAAGCCCTCGAAAAAGGACTATCGGCATTTTCGTATTAAGACGGTGGAGGGGCCTGATGATTTTGCTTCTATGCATGAGGTGGTGTTGCGGCGCTTTAATCGGGGACAGGAGGAAATTCGCGAGCGCCGGGAGCAGGGCTTGCCGCTGGAGCAGGGACGGTTTAGCGCTATGCCGGACTTGGTGGTTATAGACGGCGGGAAGGGGCAGCTTGGGGCTGCTTTGTCGGCGATGCAGGAGGCGGGGGTGGATTGCCCGATCTTTGGATTGGCTAAGAAGCAGGAGGAGATCTTTTTTCCTGATGCGACGGAGCCTGTGCTGCTTAAACGGGGCAGTGCGCCGTTGCACCTGATTCAGCGGCTGCGGGATGAGGCGCACCGGTTTGCTATCACCCATCATCGGGCGTTGCGCTCGAAACGGCTGGTGGGCTCGGAATTGGACCGGATTTTCGGGATTGGGAAAAAGCGTAAGACTGCGCTGTTGCGAAACTTTCTATCTTTGGAACAGATAAAGAATGCTTCGCTGGAAGAGCTTAGGCAGGTGGAGGGCATGAATGCGTCCTCGGCGCAGGCAGTTTTTGATTACTTCAGGGATAGAAAAGGAGAGAAGGATGGACGGGTATAGGCTGGTGGCGCTGGACGTGGACGATACGCTGCTGCGCAATGATTTGAGTATAGCGCAAAGGACGCTTGACGCAATTGGGGCGGCAAAGCGGGAGGGTGTTGTTTTTTGTATTGCGACGGGGCGGATGTATCGTGCTGTGAAGAACCTTATCAGGATGGGGATAGATGGGCCGAGCATTTGTTTTGGCGGCGCCCAGATTGTGGACTCGGAGGGGAAGTTGGTCTTTCAGCAGGGCATAAAGGGGGCGCTTTTTCAGGAGATTGTGGAATTTGCCCACGCTGAGGAGGCCTATCTTCAGGCCTATGACAGCCACAATTTTTTCTTTGAACAGGAAAACCAGCATAGTGCTTTTTATGAAAAACTGAGCGGCTTTCCCGGCGTTCAGACAAATTTTCAACATGCGGAATTTGATTCCCCGAAGCTTTTGATTATTGACACACAGGAGCGGGTGGAACAATTGCGTACACTGGCTAAGAAGCGGTTTGGCAGCCGGTTGAACATCAGCACATCGAGGCCCACCTTTTTAGAAATTGTAGCCCCCGATGTTTCCAAGGGCGGCGCTTTGGAGCGCTTGGCTCGAAGTATGGGAATAGAACGGGAGCGTGTTGTGGCCATTGGGGACGGGCGTATTGACAAGAGTATGATAGAATATGCCGGATTGGGGATCGCGATGGGCAATGCTTTGCCGGAGGTGAAGGCGGTTGCGGACCATATTACCGCATCCAATGACGAGGACGGCGTGGCACTGGCCATCGAGCGGTTTATACTGAACGGCGCCTGTTAAGACGGCCGGGAACAAACAATAGACTCGAAAACAGAGAGGCGGGTTTTTGCATGCGTGCAGGAATAGACTTGGGCGGTACGAAGGTGGCCGTGGGCCTTGTGGAAGAGGATGGGCGGATTGTGGCTCGAGACGTGCTGCCTACAAGGGTGGCGGACGGGGCGGATGCTATTTTGCAGGATGCTGCGCAGCTTGTGCGGCGTCTGTGTGAGCAGGCGGAGCTTTCTGTGCAGGAGCTAGGTGGCGTGGGCATTGGAGTGCCGGGCCCTGTCAAGGACGGGGTTGCCATTTCCTGCCCGAATCTATTGTGGAAACGAGTGGCGGTGGGGGATAAGCTGGAGCAATTGTTGGGGCGTTCTGTGCAGGTGGGCAATGACGCGGACTGTGCAGCTATTGCCGAATGGATGTTCGGGGCCCTGCGGGGCGTTTGTGAGGGTATCATGATTACCTTGGGCACCGGCCTAGGCGGCAGCTTTTTAATCAAGGGACGCCTCTTGAAGGGGGCTCATGGTTGCAGCGGGGAAGTGGGGCATATGGTGTTGCAATATGGCGGAGATTTGTGCAACTGCGGGCGGCGGGGATGTTTTGAACGCTATTGTGCTGCGGGCGGATTGATGCGTATGGGCATTTCCTGGGGCAGGCGGTTTCCCGACAGCCTGCTGCATCGCGTGGAGCCTTCTGCGAAGGCGGTTTCTGATTGTTATGAGCAGGGGGATTATGCTGCCACGATGGCGATGGGTGAGTATGTGGAATATTTGGCGGCGGGAATCGCGAACCTCTTGAGCTTGTTTGATCCGGAGCGTATTGTGATAGGCGGCGGGGTTTCTCAAGCGGCAAGGTTGTTTGAGAACCTTGATGAAGCGATTGATAGGACCTATCAGATGCCTGCGCCCCGGGCAAAAATTATGCCCGCTGTGTTTGGGCCGGAAGCGGGGATGATCGGGGCGGCGATGTTGGGCCCAAGCGGCATAATCTGACTGGTGGACCAATAAAATAAGAGTAACGGCTTGGAGGTGTACCATGAAACGCTTAAGACCGATTACTCTTATTTTTGCGCTTTTGGTGGCTGCGACTCTGGTGTGGGGGCCGGGTGTTTTGCGTAGCGAGCAGGCTCAGAACCGCTTCTATGAATGGTTGGAGGGGGATAAGCCTCAGTGGACCGGCATATTGGAGCTTTGGCATATTGTGGAATGGAGGACCGGCGGTGATAGCGGCGTTGCTTACCTAAACGATCGTGCCAGCGCCTTTGAAAGCCGGACTCCCGGCGTTTTTATAGAGACCACCGGTATGACGGCGCAGGAGGCTAAGCAGCGTTTGCAGAGCGGTGAGAGGCCGGATTTGGTTTCTTTTCCGACGGGCTATGAGCCGCCGATGCAGATGAAAACTCTGACGATGCCGGAGAATGTTCGTCCTGCTTTGGCTCAGTCTGCCCTGGTGGAGGGGGAGGTGCGGGCGCTGCCTTATATGTACGGCGGCTATATGCTGATTGCCAACCGCACGCTTTTTTTGCAGATGGGCATGGATTTGCCCTTGGACGGAGAATGGGACCCTGTACTCTTGAGTGAGACGATCGGTGAGTTGGCGGATGCGGCGGGCAACGACGAGCAGGAAATATATGGATTGGTGATGCAGGGAGAGACCTGGACGCTGCCGCAAAATGCGCTGCTTTTGTATGCCGGGGGACGGATTGTAACGGACAAGGCGCGGCTGTTGAGCGGCGGCTTGGACACTTTTCTTTCCGGGCAGGGAGCTTTGTTGGTGGCTAGCCAGGGCGACTATAAGGCTGTGCTGGATGCGGC
>JBMNTQ010000031.1:0-14422 GCA_050945815.1 Christensenellales bacterium | reverse complement strand
CGCATACTTCCAATAATTGCCCTTCTTTCAGGCCAAATACCGGCATAAAAGGAAGGCCGGCAGCAGCAGCTCGCAAACCACTGATCAGCGTATAGCAGGAATGTTCGTTGGCCTTCACCAGGCCGGCTTGAACGGCCTTTCGATAGTGGTTTGCGGCTCCGAACTCCGTTTCGTAGCTGACAAAAGCGGTGTCTACGCTTTGAGCACAACCCGCCAGACATAGCATATCTACATCCAACGAGCCGGCAGTCGTCAAAAGGCGTAGTGCTTTTTTCTGCTGGCGTACGATTTCGCAGCACAAAGCCACAGGCACCCGGTTCAGCGCATTGCCGCCGATGCCTAGAAGGTCGCCATCCTGAATCAGAGAGACGGCCTTCGAGAGTTCCATCAGTTTAGTCATGATTATTCATCCTTATACGGCAAAGTTGGGCAGTATGAAACAGGCCGTTTCTCGCCGCGGCTTTTAAAGCGAGGTTGCATCGTCTACAATGCCGACGATCAGTGCGTCTATCGGTGGTTTCTTTTCCAAGGTGTTTTGTGCCGGTTCTCCGGACGTGACAAGAACCACTTCCCCCAACCCGGCGCCTACCATATCCGCAGCTACAAACACAGCCTCGCGGTCGCTATACAGCGGCTGGACCAGTAACAGTTTCAGCCCTACGATGCTTTTCACTTTTTGAGAAGCAACCACGTTGCCCACAATTTTTCCCAGTATCATAAGAGCTACCTCATTTTCTCGATGCGCAGCATCTGCCCTTGGGAAAGCCCAAAGGCATTGCCGTCGTCGGTATCCAAATGCAGAGCAAGGGCATTACCCTCCCCTGCGCGCACAGCAACATTTTCCATGGTGCCTCCCCGATCGCCGGGCACAAAGATCCGGATTCTATCGCCGTTCGAAAGCTGGTAAGCTTGCGCTTCATCGACAGTCAGGTGTAGATGGCGGTCTGCAATGATAACGCCAAAGTCCAGCGCTATCTCGCCAGCAGGCCCCCGCAACACAGCGCCGGGGCTACCGCCCAGGACGCCGGAGGGGCGAACCGGCGGCTCTAGGCCGATGGCACGTGCATCTGTGCGGCTGATTTCCACTTGGGTCTCCTTGCGCTCTGGCCCAAGCACCCGTATAGTAGCCAAGGTTCCTTTCGGGCCGACTAATGACACAAAGTCGTTGGTAACGTATTGCTCAGGCTGGGTCAGGGGCTTTGTATACGTCAGAACATACCCTTCTCCAAACAGCGCGTCCACATCCTGTCTGCTTAGATGGACATGGCGAGCGGAGATGCCCACGGGAACCATGTTTTGTGTGCCGCCCACATCTGACCGGCTATAGGCCGGCCTGTGGGCGCGCAAAACGTCGGTTATTACGTCTGCAATAATATTTGCCAGTTCATTGGTCATAGAAAGCCCCCAGATTCATTAAGACAAAGACGGGAGTACTTTTTTGATATCCACATGGCCACGGGGAATCACATGGATAGCGACAATTTCGCCCAAACGGCCGGCAGCTTCAGCGCCTGCTTCTGTGGCGGCTTTCACAGCGCCCACATCACCCTGTACGATTGCGGTAACCAGTCCGGAACCGATTTTCTCTATGCCTACCAGTTCAACCTCAGCGGCTTTGAGCATGGTGTCGATGGCCTCGATCGCTGCAGTTAATCCTCTAGTTTCAATCATACCAATAGCTTTCATCATATTTGCTCCTTTCCCAATTTGGGTCGTTTTTGATTTTGCCGGCGCTTTCTTGGGCGCCTGTTGCTCTTGGGGTTGTGTTGCTTGCGTTGATTGATTGTTCGTGCTTTTTTCCTGATCCATTATTTTCCTCCCATTTGAAACAATCGCATAAGCTGTGGATGGGGATTGCCCAAACTAAAAGCGTCTTTTAAGGAATCACCCAACATGCCATAATTCTTCAGCCCTTCAATCGCTTCCTGTATACCGGACAACTCCCCTTGGAAAACAACGGTGACCAGTTGTCCGCCCAAACGCCTTTCAAAGGCGATCAGTTCGTAGTTACAGGCGTCGGACAGATAATTGAGGGCCATCAGTGCATTAGAAAACCCGCGTAATTCCACCACTCCGATTGCTTTATTGTTCATAGCTTACTTTAATTTGGGGAGTATTTTATCAACATCTTGGTGTGGCCGCGGTATGACATGGGCGGCGATTAAATCGCCCAGACGGCCGGCGGCTTCGGCGCCGGTTTCCACGGCGGATTTTACGGCACTGACTTCGCCCTGTACGATAACGCTGACCAGACCGGAACCGATTTTTTCAGCGCCAATGAAGTGGACCTGGGCGGCCTTAAGCATGGTGTCCAGCGCGTCCAGCGCTGCTGTCAGGCCTTTAACTTCGATAATACCGAGTGCTGCCATTGATGCTCCATCCTCCTTTTTACGTTTTAAGATAACTCTTCGAGTTCAACTCTGCCGATTTGGGATACCATTTGGGTATCCTCCTCAGGACAGGGAATTGCATGAACCTGTATGTATTCGTCGTCTTCGTGCATGCTACGTGCCGCTTGTAAAGCTGCTTTCAGTGCTGCGTCTACATCCTGGGCCGAGCCGGCTATTCTTGCGCATACCTCCATTGGGATGCGGTAGCGCGTATTTCTCCGGGTATGGGTTTCAATAGCCAAAAGCGAGACGTTGCCTGCCTTCAGGGCATGATCCAGTGCGTAGATTGCCGCCGCGTAGCCAGAAACTGTAATGCAGCCGATAGTCATGTTATATCACTCGGAAGCCGCCATCGGCCAGCACGAAACGCCGTTTACGGGTATAGGTGAGGGCGTTGGTTGCTCCTTCGCCAGTGGGGCCCGCAATGCCCATGGTGCCGCCGCCTTCGCCGCCATAGCCTACCCCTGCGAGGGTAGAGGAGTTGTTGACGAAGATGGTGGTTTCCACCATTTTTGCGAATTTGGTCATGTTGTACACGTTTCTAGAGAATATGGAAGCTGTGTGCCGATAGCCATGTTCGGATTCAGCCGCAAACGTACAGGCCTGGTCGAAGTCCTTACAGCGGACAATGGGCAGCACAGGCATAAGCTGTTCCAGCTGTACCAGAGGATGGGAAAAATCTGTTTCACAGATAATCAGACGGCAATCATCGCGGCCGGTGATGCCGACAGCTTCCAGGATTTTGCCTGCATCTTTCCCAATCCAGCTCTTGTTGGGGGTGAAATTGACACCGTCCTTGCTAGACAGGACCAAATCGATAACTTTTTTGGTCTGGGCAGCAGAGAGGAGGAAGGCTCCTTCCTGAACCAAGTTATAGATCAATTCGTCAGTGATCTGCTCCAGCGCGAAGATGCTTTTTTCAGCGATGCACAGGATGTTATTGTCGAAGGAAGCGCCGGCAAAAATTTCCCGGGCAGCTTTTTTCAAATCGGCGGTTTCATCGACGATAACCGGCGGATTACCCGCTCCGGCGCCAACAACCTTTTTGCCGCTGCGTAGCAGCGCATTGACCATGGCGGTGCCGCCGATGCAGGACAGCAACCGGATTTTCGGATGCTTTGCCATGATATCGGAGGTTTCCAGCGTGGGCTCCTTTACCATAGTGACCAGATGTTCGGGGCCGCCTTCCTTCATGATGGCGGTGTTGATCAGCTCTACGCAGTAGGCGCAACATTTCTTTGATTGCGGATGTACGTTGAATACCACGCTGTTGCCTGCTGCCAGCATGCTGATGGCGTTGTTGATCAAGGTCTCCGTCGGGTTGGTAACTGGCGTAATTGCACCGATTACGCCAAAGGGAGCATATTCTTCCAAGGTTAGGCCATCGTCTCCGGAAACGGCCTCCGGCGTGATGATGGAGGGCCCGGGAGTTTTCTCTATGACTACCATATGCTTGGCGATCTTGTCCTCATAGCGCCCAAGGCCGGTTTCTTCGAAGACCATGCGTGCCAAGGTTTTGGCTTCCTTGCGGGTAATGTCACGGATGGCTTGGATGATTTTCTCCCGGTCTTTCAGCTGAAAGCTACTGTAATAGGTGCGTTGGGCCTGGTAGGCAGCCTCGATGGCGTCCTCCATGCGGTCGAAGATGCCGCAGCGGCCACAGGTGATGACGGTGGGAGCGCTTAAATCCAAAGCGCCCTCCGGGCAGGAACAGGAGTTTGCTGCTGTTTCCGTTGCTGCTTTTGTTGCCGAAGCGCCTGCGCCGAGAACATTTTTCACCACCTCGGCGACGATGGTTTCAATATCCTTTTGCGTATACTGCATAGTATCACCCCTTTAGTCGTTGCAGTACAAGTGTCGTTATCTGCTCGATTAGGCTGGTTAGGTCGGTGTCTTGGGGTTCGCTGGTCAAGGACGCGGAGGGAGAGGAAACCTCTGTAGAGGAAACAACATCTTCTGTATTGGTTTCTTCCGTTGCGCAGGTGGGCAAACCGCCGGTGTCGATGCCGAAACTATCCCGTACTTTCATAAGATCTTGCACCTGGGCGCAGGAGAGCTCGTTGGAGCGGCCCAGAATAGAATATACGTTCATGGTTACCTGGGCAAAATATTCTACTTCTTCCAGGCGGTAGAAAGCTTCGTCGATGCTGCGGCCCCAGGTTAGCGCACCGTGGTTGGCCAGCAGGACGGCGTTGTAATTTTTCACATAGGGGGCGATGGAATCTGGAACCTCGGTCGAGCCGGTCAGCGCATACCGGGCAATGGGTACAGTACCTAAAATGACCACCGACTCCGGCAAAATCGCTTTATCCAGCGGAATGCCAGCGATTGCGAAGGAAGTCGCTACCGGGGGGTGCGCGTGGGTAACTGCCATGGTTTCCGGCAGTTCCTCATAGACGCGAAGGTGCATCTTGACCTCCGAGGAAGGCTTCAGCTTTCCAGAAATCACCTTGCCATTCATATCAACCCGAACCAGCATATCCGGCGTTAAGAAACCTTTGGATACGCCGGTGGGCGTGCAAAGAATTTCGTTTGGGCTGACACGGCAAGAAATATTGCCGTCGTTGGCTGCGACAAACCCTTTCATATACATGCGTCGGCCAATTTCAATGATGTTTTTCTTGGCCTCGAACTCAGATGGATAACGGACGTTGTTTAAAACGCTCACTTTGTATGTTCTCCCTTCTTTCATGGATTGGTAAGATATATGGTTACAATAAAAGCATACAGAATCAACACGATCTATTCGTCATTGCTACAAGAAGAATGTAACATAAATTTGGTTTTGTGTCAATATTGTTTTTGATTATGTTTAATTTTGTTGTTTTGAAACCTAAAATTCTTTGCAAAGATGTGGGTATTGTGGTAAAATTACTGTAAATAGAGATTGTTTTTGAAAAGGTGGGGGAAAAAATGCTGGCTGTAACACGCAGAAACAAGATCCGCAGCATTGTGCTGGAAAAGAAAAGCGTGACCATTGGTGAACTCTCCAAACAGTTTTCTGTGACGGAGGAAACCATTCGGCGGGATTTGAAGTCGCTGGAGGATGAGGGGGTTTTGACGCGTACCTATGGCGGCGCCTATGTGGATAAGGGCGTGCGTAGTGATTTGAACCTGTCGATACGGGAGAGTTTGTTCGTGGAAAACAAGAGGCGTATGGCCAAGGAGGCCGCAGAGCTTGTGAAAAATGGCGATTCCATTTTTCTAGATTGTTCCACGACAGCGCTGCAGCTTTGTGAATATATAGCGGATATGCGCATTACTGTGCTGACTAATTCCCTCAAGGTTACTATGTGGCTAATGGAAAAAGAGAACATTCAGTTGATTCTGGTCGGGGGCCTTTTATCTTCTGATTCCCTGGGGTTTTTCTCGCAGGCGACATATCAGTCTTTGCAGAGCTATTATGTGGATAAAGCTTTTATTTCTTGCCGTTCTCTACATATGGAATTCGGAATGTCCGACCCTACCGAATCTCAGGCTGAGATTCGTAAGCTGGTGATGGAGCGGGCTGGAAACGTTTATATTATGGCAGACCATACCAAGTTGGACCGGGTATCGTTCATCAAAATAGGCGATTTGGACCACGTGGATGTCATCATCACCGATACAGTTCTGTCGCCGGAATGGCAGGATTTTTGCAAGAAGAAGCAAATTCGCATGATTGAGTGCCCTGCGGTTGGGGGGGAGAATCAGAAGGCCGAGCCATCAGACGTTATCAAAAGCCCATAAAGAAACCAGATAAGACAACAAAAACCCTGCTGATTGCAGGGTTTTTGTTGTCTTGAGATAAATATTTATAGAGAGATATCTCATCTATCGCTGTTTGTAGCGTGATACAGCCGGAACCCACCGACTAAGTTCTTAACCTCATACCCCTGCTGGCGCAGCAGTTGCTCAGCGACATAACCACGCAGGCCAATCTGGCAGAATACATAGAGCTGCTTGCTTTTGTCCACCTGATCGAGCCGTTCTCGCAGTTCATCCAGCGGGATGTTGATTGCGCCGGGGATGCTGCCCTGGGCAAACTCCTTGGAGGTTCGAACATCCAGGAAGAGCGCATCGTTTAGTTGCTCTAAATCTTCAACATAATACGGATACATCTTGCCGGTCATGATGTTGCCGGCCACAAAGCCTGCCATATTAACCGGATCTTTGGCTGAGGAGAAAGGCGGCGCATAGGCGAGCTCTAACTCTTGAAGATCGAATACCGTCATGCGCGCGCGAATGGCAGTGGCGATTACGTCGATTCGTTTATCTACGCCTTTGCCGCCGGTAATCTGTGCACCTAAAACCCGACCGTTCCCGGGAGAATAGAGCAGTTTGATAGACATCATCTGCCCGCCAGGATAATAGCCGGCGTTGGAGGAGGAATAGGTGATGGATTTTAGAAAAGGTATGTTATTTGCTGCCAGCGCAGCTTCGCTTAGCCCGGTGACTGCGATGCTCATATCGAAAAATTTGGCAATGGCTGTACCTTGGGCACCGGTGTATTTCTGAGCCAGACCGCACATATTATCAGCAACGATGCGTGCCTGCTTATTGGCGCAGGAAGCCAAGGCCACGATCGTATTCTGACCGCTGACATAATGCTTGGAAGCGATAGCGTCGCCTACAGCATAGACATCCGGAGCGGAAGTTTCCAAATATTCGTTGACAATGATTTCCCCGCGCTTGCCCCGGACAATACCGCTTTCGGACAAGAAGCCGGTTTCAGGAACCACCCCCACGCTCATAATGACCATGTCCGCCTGCACCAGCTTGCCGTCTTCCAGCTCGACGACTTGAGGCGAGATACGTGCGGCTTTGCTGTTTAGATGAAGAGAAATCCCTTTAGCGCGGATGTAGTTGTGGATATCGTGGGCCATATCCACATCCAACGGCCCAATCACATGGCTGGTGCCTTCAATGATGCTGACATCCAGCCCTTTTTCTTTTAAGTTTTCTGCCATCTCAAGGCCGATGAAGCCGCCACCGATGACAGCACAACTTTTTGGCGCCATGTTTTCTACATAGTTTTTAATGGCCAAAGTATCGGGAATATTACGCAGGGTAAAAATGTGGTTAGATTCGACCCCCGGTAAAGGAGGCATGACGGGTTTAGCGCCAGGCGACAGCAGTAGTTTGTCGTAGCTCTGGGTATAAACCTCACCAGTATGCAAATTTTTCACCTGAACGGTTTTGTTCAGTGTATCAACAGACATACACTCGTGGCGTACCCGGACATCCACATTGAACCGGCTATGAAAGGACTGAGGCGTTTGCAAAAGCAGAGAGCTTTCTTTTGGAATGACATCTCCAATATAATAAGGCAAGCCACAGTTTGCAAAAGAGATATGCTCGCCTCGCTCTAAGAGGATGATGTCGGCATACTCATCATTGCGCCGCAAGCGCGCTGCTGCACCGGCGCCGCCTGCGACACCGCCAACTATTACGACTTTCATCATGATTCCTCCGTAATCGGATATTTTTGTTTTATGTGTTATTTTAACATGATATGCAGATAAATTCAACATAAATATCTGATTGTTGAACAAAACATACGGACGAAATCAAAAGAACCAACAAAAAACCACATATGAGATCAAAAATATGAATGGAGAAAGAATCGTCCATTCATACAGGAATGCTATTCGTATTTAGAATAATAGAGAATAGAGGTGCCTTGGGAAGGAAGAGAGACTACGTCGTGGATATTTTCCAGAAGGATACTGTAGTGCAGGGTATAGGTTTCGCCGTTGCGAGCACTTTCCACGGTTCCGTCAATCAAGCCTGCGGAATCGGTGGGGAAAAAGGAGATGTCAATGGTGTCCCCTGCGCCAATGATCTGTTCTCTATCTACAGCGCCATCAGTAAGCCATTGTTTGGCCAGATAGTGCTGGGTTCCGTTGCTTTTCAATGTCAGTGCGTAATAAGAGCCGGCAAAAGATGGGGAGGTGTCTACTGCTTTGACATTTCGCAGCTCGTTGACCACGAAATTGGACTTCAGGCGGGCGTCCTGTTGGATATACGCCCTGTCTGAGGACAGCGTTAACACATTAAACCCTGATACGGATACGGACACGATAATGGGCACGATAATAGCCAGGATAGCCAAGGCGACCATCAACTCGATTAAGGTTAATCCTTTTTTGTTTTGCTTTAAATTCATGCGGCCAATCCTCTTCTCCTGGGCAAACATATCAGTCTCCTACTATAAAGGTTTCAAGGCTTACGCCATTCGTGTCGGTGGATTGAATGATTGTGCCTTGGATTGAGTTTGTGGAAATCACCTCCGCGCTACTGTCCTGGAAAGTGATGGAAATAGTGCCAGCAGTTTCCAGGACATGGCCGGTCGCATCGTTTGCCAAGCGTTTATCTAAATTCTCTTGGGCGCTGTAGACGCTCTGGGTTTTATAGCCCTGGTTAAACATGCTGTAAATGCTGTTGGGGAAGATGGAAACGGTTAGGGCAAACACCACAACCAAGATGCTCAGCGCCAGCAAGATTTCGATTAAAGTCATGCCGCGGTTGCTACGCAATTTCTTTTTCATGTTGCTGCCTCCTTATTTCCAGTACTGCTGCGAATATTTCCCTGCGCCCCCTTCTACTTCAATGGGTATAGTAGGGTCGATGGTTTCTGTCTTAAGAACGACACTGGCATTGCCGAGCAATTCAACTTCGTTTGCAATCAGCGTTCCATACACACTGCCGCTATTGGTGACACTCGCTTTGGCGTTTGGTGCATAAAGAACTCTAGGCAGGTCACTTTTTCCTGCGCCGCTGATAGTAACCTTTGTCGCTGTCGTAATAATGTCGCCAACGAGCTTGCCGCTATTGGTAATATTGATCTCGGGGCAGTCTATGTACATGGTAGCCTGCATATCAGTATTGCCGCCTGCGCTGAAGGAACTTCCGTAATAGTAGAATATCAGCCGTTCTTCTCCATTTAGCCGGTTATTGTTGATGCCGCCGCTTGCAATTAAAGAAAAATTCTTAACATATAGATACACCTTGTTGTCGCCGAGGATGTCTATTTTTCCACTTCCTTCTACAGATAATTGATTTACGGCCAAGGTTACGTCGCCTTTGGAGGTATCGATGGTGAGCTTACCGCTATTGGTTGCAATAATTCTGTTGTAATGCCCGCTGTCTTCGGAATCGATGGTAGCGGTCTTGTTTCCGGTTAATTCTAAGTTTCCTCTAGAGAAGAGGCCGGTGGGAAACGGGGGAATAACAGGGGGTGGGTATTCCGGTACATTTTCATAGTGAATTTTTTCCAGAGGTAATGATTTAGGGCTTTTGATAACGTCTGAAGGGTTAGCTCCTACGGGCAGATAAAGGGCGTCAAACCCAGCGGACCAACTAAGATCGATTGCATCGTCCGCGGAGGACCCAATACCAGCCCCCCCTTCAAACGAGGAGCTTCCAGTAATGACAAGCTTATTCTTTGCATAAACAGCTTTATCGAAGGAACTGATGGTCGCATTACTTTCGGAACGAGTCAAAACTGTGGAGACGGAATTTTCCACATACCGGTTGCCGTCGGATGTGACTGCGCTTAAAACGCGGCCTACGGAGGTCAAGGTAAGGGTGGTGTCGTGCTTATCGATGGTTACGATAAACTCTCCGTCACCAAAGGGCTCGGGATCGGAAGTAAGCGGGAAAGACAGGGCTTCGAAGGCTGCCTGCTGCGTCGCGTCCATTCCAGTGATCCACTCGGTGGCGGCAACGGCTCCCGCTCGGGCGATATAGTAGGCCTGAGTATTGCGTTCCTGAGACAAAGCATCTTTATTTTCCGCGACAACATAGATACCAATGGCGGACAATAGGATGGCTAGGGTGCTAATAGCGACCAGAGCCATAATCAGGGCGTTTCCTCGGTTGTTTTTTGGTGTGCGTTTTTTCATCATATGGAACACCTCCCTGTACGGTCGTTCGTCGGGCGGAGGGTAGGGGCTTTCTCTCGAACGCTATTTCGAGTCGGAAGGAAGGGGGGCATAGCTCTGGCTAGGAGAGCTGCTAGGATCAGATGACCAACCGCCCGAAGGAGCCGGCGTAGGGCCGGCAGGGTTGTTGTTGCCGCCGGGATCTGGCGTTGCGGCAGGCTCCGTGGTCGGCGTGATGGAGGGATAGAGATCGGTTTTGCCATATTCGCCATCGGAGAAGCTGTAGCTCTTATCTAGATCAATATCGCCATCGTAGCATAAAAATTCGACAAACAGAGACACTTCGATGGGGTGTTCATAGTCTGTAGGCGAATCGTTTACATGGAGGGTCGCTGTATTGATGCGGTTCTTGTAGGGTGCGTTGTAAAAACGATTGAGAACTTTGGGATATCCATCAGAATCCGTCGTGAAATTAACTTGAAAGACCTTAACAACCGCATATTCGAGTGAAACGGTTTCGGATTCTGACGTGATTTGGTATTGCCCTGCAAGATCGGAAACCGTATCTGCAAGGAAAAGCATAAGCTGGGGTTCGTCTACAGCATGGGGAATTTTATTGTTAAAAACCTCCAGCTCATTCTGAATATCCTGTATTTGCTCGTCGATTGAGGGCAGCATAGCGGCTTTGGCTTTGGAATCGTTTAAAACCACAACGGCTTCGCTGGTCTCACTGTCTAAGTTGTCGATGGTCTCCAGGGCGCCCTTCAAGTAAACTTGATGGAATCCGAACCCGATCAGTATAACCAAGAGAACGACCAGCAAGATGGATTCCCGTTTGTTCAGTTTCATAGCTCAGTACCCCCTTCTGTCGGACTGGGACTTTCAGAGCCGTCGACCTCCGGATTAGCGGAAGCATCGACTTCTTCCACAACTGGGAACAGAAGATACAGCTCGAAGTTGCGGCTGACCGAGTCAAACTCCATGGTGGAAGATACGATGGAAACTGTCTGAAATATTCCGGATTTACGCAAATTAACGGCCAGCAGGGAAACCTCCCTGTCGGAGGCTGATTCGCCTTTTAAGGTGATGCCTGTAGGATTGATGGATACATCGGTATAGGTGATGGAAGCGGGCGTAGCCGACTCCAGCAGCTGCATCATTACCCTGGCTTCCTGATTGGTGGGAAATGCATTGGCTGCTACGGATAGCTGGCCGCTTAGCTCCTGTAGGAGTGCGGTGTTTTCCTCGAATGCAGCGACATCGTCCTGGTATTGCGCAATGTTTTCTTGCATCTGCGCTAAATCCGCTTCTTTTCCTTGGCGGGCCATTTCCAGAAAAAATATGGCTCCACCCACTACAAGACAGACGATTACGGCTATGATAGCTATCTTGAGCGCCCGGACAGTGGATTTTTTTCTATCCGGTTCCTGCTCCACCAGCAGGTTCAGGTCTTTCTTGAAGTTATTACGTTCCATCAATTTATTCCCCCCTGAAAGTTGCGCCGATAGCACCGGAGAAATCTGCTTGGGTTAAAAGCTCGGCATTTTTTGTGAACATAAGACGGACCAAATCTGAAAACAGGTGGACTGGGATGTGCACCATGTTTTCAACGGCCTGTGTGAGACCGGGAATCGTGCTATATCCTCCGCAGACATACAGCGCCTGCAGAGCGGCTTGATCGTTTCGATAGCGGAAAAAATCAAAAACGCGGCTGGCCTCGGAAAGAAGATAGTTGAAGTGAGCCGTTACGGCGTTTCGGACAGGCTCGCCCGCCGCTTCCGAGAAGATATCGTTTTTGAGAAGCTCACGGGCTTCAGCGAGAGAGTTTACATGCATATTTTGCATCAGGGAGGAAAGCAAAGCTTGGCCTCCCTGCTCAACAACCTTATTCACAAAAAAGGTTCCGTTGCCGTAGACGCTGACGATGGTATGGCTGTGGCCAAAGGAGATTACACCGTAATAGTCGCCAGAGGTGAGGTTTTTCGATGACAGGTAGCGTACGAGCTTCTCCCAGCTATTTTCTATTACGTCTACTGTGGTGACCTTCAACCCCACAGACGCCAAGCAATAGTTGTATGCGTCTACCAAATCTCTCGGGGCGGCCGCTACCATGACCTTAACCTTTTTATTACCTTCTTCTTCTATCATATCTTGGATACGATAGTCGAAGTAGTATTTTTTTGTGTTGATGGGGAGGTAGGTAGAGATATCCGCGATTACGTTTTGATAGAGCTGATCTTTTTCCATATAGGGCAAAACTGAATTGCGCAAAATAATCTCGGGGCCACTGATGGTTAAGGAGCATTTGCCCCGTTTGATTCCAGAGGATTTTTGAGCGTCTTTAAAAGCGGCGACTAAAGCGCCGGGGTTGTTCAGCTTTCCGTTGGATAGGGTATTTTCGGGAACCGTGGCATAACCTGCCCGGGCAATTTTGCCCGGCTCCAGGGATTCCACCAGCTTTACGCTGCTGCTGCCAATATCCACGCCGATGATGCCGCCTTTTGCAAAAGCCATTCTGTCCAAACTCCTGTCTCTATAAAATGCCTACTGCTTAAAAGAGCAGGCTGAAATACCAATGTAAGAACGGTGTGCCCCACAAGAGGGAAACAACCGCGCCCAGGGCCAGAAACGGGCCGAAGGGCATCATGCGTCCGCTTCGTTCCTCCTCTTTGCTGCGGGCAAGCACCAGCAAACCCACAAGCGCACCGGAGAGAATTGCGAAAACCAGGGATAGAAGCGTCAGCTTCCAACCTATATACAGGCCGATTAATGCCAGTAGCTTGACATCGCCGCCGCCCATGCTCTCTTTCTTGAACAGCAGACGGCCGAGCAAATCCACCGCCAGCAGCGAACCGCCGCCTACAACTACCCCCAGCAGCGCTTCGTACCAGGGGACGAACAACGAGAATGCGGCGCACAGTACGCCGGGCAGCAACCCTGCCAGCAAGACCCCGTCGGGGATGATCTGCCAGTCGATGTCGATAAAAGTGACGACCAGCAGCAGGGAAACAAAACAGAAATAAATTAAAGCCTGCCAGGAAAAACCAAACCGCAGCGCCACCAGCAAATAGAGAATTGCGTTTAGCGCTTCTACCACCAGATAGCGGGGAGAGACCTTGACGCCGCAACTACGGCAACGGCCACGCAGGGCCAACCAGGAAAAGACCGGCATCAGCTCCAAGGGAGAGAGGGTATGGCCGCAGGACATACAATGGGAGCGCCCAACGGTAATGGATTCGTCCCGGGGAATGCGCAGGATACATACATTTAAGAAGGAACCCACAAGCAACCCCAAAACTGCTGAAAAAACAACCAACAACGCTCTTTTTGCCTCCTCTTTTCCTACTGGCAAACGTTCATTTAGCGCTAGGGTTTTTATGTAAGCGCAGAATGAACCTTAAAAATAAGAATCATTGCAGCCGGAAGCCGTCCGGCAAAAACCCTTCCGGGAAGGAAAAATAACTTGTTTACAGCCTAGGCTTCCCGTTTGGCAAAGCCAAAGGGATAGGCCGGGGAAAAGGCGCGATTGCCCATTCCCCGCTCCTATTCACGTTAACCCAGAATAGTTCAGAGACAAATGCTACTAGAATTCTATAGCTGCAATATGCTCGTTGTCTACAGTAGCGATACCATCAGTAATATCAACGGATTTCCAAGATTCCTCAGCAATCTTTGTATCACTTTCATCAATGGTAGGAGCCAGAGTACCTAGCTTGGTTTTGAGCGCAGCCTCGGTTGTGCCGTCAGCAACCTTATCGTTAGGGTTGGATGCATTATGAATGTTGACCGCGTTGGCAATTTCAGATGCGTTTGCAGTTACCACGCCGCGCCGTGCTTCCGCTTGCAGACCGGAGAAGGCAGGAATGGCCACAGCCGCCAGGATGACCAGAATCGCGATAACCACGATGAGTTCGATTAGAGTGAAGCCTTTCTGGTTCGCCTTTCTTCTTTTGTAAAATACGTTCATGTTTGGGACCCTCCTTAAAAATATAGTTGTTTTTATTAAAAATCAATTATTGATTTTTACTCGGAACTAGCCTATGAAGCTGTACATGGTAAACATAGGCAACAGCATGGACAGGGCGATGAACATGACCAGCCCGCCCATGACGATGATGACCAAGGGTTCGATCATGCCGGTCATCTGGGAGAGAGCATCCTCGGCGT
>JBMNTQ010000030.1:0-15112 GCA_050945815.1 Christensenellales bacterium | reverse complement strand
GGATACCCATTGTCAACAAACGGATTTCTGTGACGCCAATTTCGTTTGTTGCGGAGAGCAGCGATGCTCAGGATTATGTACTGTTTGCCCGGGCGATGGATGATGCGGCCCGGGAAGTGGGCGTGAACTTCATCGGCGGGTTTTCTGCGCTGGTGCATAAGGGCTATACAAAGGGCGATGAGAGATTGCTGCGCTCTATTCCGGAGGCTTTGGCCGAAACGGAGCGGGTTTGTTCGTCGGTGAACGTTGCGACTACGAGGGCGGGCATCAATATGGACGCCGTGGCTCAGATGGGGCGCCTGATCAAGGAAGCGGCACATTTGACCCGGGACAGGGGCGGCCTGGCCTGCGCTAAACTGGTGGTGTTTGCCAACGCTGTGGAGGATAATCCATTTATGGCCGGGGCGTTTCATGGCTGGGGCGAGCCGGAATGTGTGATAAACGTGGGGGTTAGCGGCCCCGGCGTGGTGAGATCGGCGCTGTCGTCTGTGGCGGGCGAATCGTTTGATGTGGTGGCGGAAACCATCAAGAAAACGGCGTTTCAGATTACCCGAATGGGTCAGTTGGTGGCGCAGGAGGCTTCTCGCCGGTTGAATGTGCCCTTCGGGATTGTGGATTTATCGTTGGCGCCTACTCCGGCCTTAGGGGACAGCGTTGCCCATATTTTGGAGGAGATGGGGCTGGAGGTTTGCGGAACCCATGGTACGACTGCGGCTTTGGCCCTGCTAAATGATGCTGTGAAAAAGGGCGGCGTGATGGCTTCGTCCCATGTGGGGGGATTAAGCGGCGCTTTTATACCGGTCAGTGAGGATGCGGGGATGATTGCCGCTGTGGAGCAAGGGGCGCTTTCCCTCGAGAAGCTGGAAGCCATGACCTGCGTTTGTTCTGTGGGGTTGGACATGATTGCCGTGCCCGGTGATGTAAACGCCCAGACTATCTCCGCTATTATTGCGGACGAGGTGGCGATCGGTGTGGTGAACGCCAAAACGACGGCCGTGCGCATTATTCCGGCGCCAGGCAAGCAGGTGGGGGATACCATTGAGTTTGGCGGCCTTTTGGGCAGTGCGCCGGTGATGCCGGTTAACCGATTTGGCAGCGACGCTTTTATTGCCCGGGGGGGGCGGATTCCTGCGCCGTTGCAGAGCCTGCGAAATTGAAGGAGGGGGCGGGAGCATGCGTCTGATTGTGAATGCCGATGATTTTGGCTATTCCTCCGGCGTTAACCGGGGCATTCTGGAATGCTTTGAGAGGGGCGTTGTGCGCTCGGCTACGGTGATGGCGAATATGCCGGCTTTTGAAGAAGCGGCGGAGATTGCCCGGCGTACATCGAAGCTGGCTGTGGGCCTGCACCTGAACCTGAGCAGCGGGCCTAGCCTGACGGGCCGCTGTTCCTTGACGGACGATACGGGGTTGTTTGTGCGGGAATTGGATTATTTCCAGGTGGATGAAAAAGATGTGGAGCGTGAGTTTGATGCCCAAATGCAGCGTTTGCTGGATGGGGGCATACTGCCCAGCCACATAGACAGCCACCATCATGTACACCGGCATCCGGCGATTGCCCAAGTTATCGCTGCGCGAGCACGATCTTTGAAGTTGCCGGTTCGGCCTGGCGGCCGCTTTGAAAACCCGGCGATTGTTCTGTCTACGGATTTTTCTGGGGATGTGTCGATGGAGGGCTTGCAGCGTATTTTGCTGGAGGGGAAGGCGGCGGGAACTGAATTTATGGAGTTGATGTGCCATCCGGGGGTGGCGGATCAGGAGCTGGTGGAGCGCAGCAGCTATTCCTACGGCCGGGAGAGGGAACGGGAGCTGCTGACGGCTCCGGAGCTTGGGGATTGGCTGGAGCGACAAGGGATTGCCCTTTGCAGTTACCGGGATTTTCCAAGGGAGAAAATAGTTTACTAAAAGGACAGGCGCCCAGCAATCGGCCAAAGAGTTTCGGTAAATTGCTGGGCGCCCTTGCTTTTGAATGGGAGAGACAGAAAATTGATTGCGGATTTGCATATTCATTCTAGATATTCTATGGCTACAAGCCCTGCTTGTGTGCCGGAAATGTTGGAGCTTTGGGCGCGGAAGAAAGGCATTGGCTTGCTTGGGACCGGCGATTTTACCCATGCTGCTTGGAGGCGGGAGCTGAAGGAGAAGCTTGTGCCGGCGGAGGAGGGACTGTATTGTATCAGGCCGCAATTCCGGCTGGAAGGACAGCTTGCTCTAGGGGCAAGGGAGCCTCGTTTTGTCGTGTCTGGGGAAGTGAGCTGTATATATAGGAAGAACGGCAGAGGGCGCAGGGTGCATCATTTGATTCTGCTGCCCGGATTGGAGGAGGCGGAGCTGCTTTCTCGCCGCTTGGAGGATTGGGGCGGCAACCTGAGCGCCGACGGCAGGCCCATATTGGGGCTGGACAGCAAAGAACTGCTGGAGATGGCTTTGGAAGTGTCGCAGGAGGTTCTGTTGATTCCTGCGCATATTTGGACGCCGCATTTTTCTCTGTTGGGCGCCCGTTCGGGATTTGACAGCATTTGGGAGTGTTTTGAGGACTTAACACCTTATGTTTATGCAGTGGAGACTGGGCTGTCTTCAGATCCGGCTATGAATTGGCGGCTGTCTATGCTGGATTCTTTTGCGCTGATTTCCAACTCCGATGCCCATTCCCCGGC
The DNA here is from genome assembly GCA_050945815.1 of Christensenellales bacterium. GTDB lineage: Bacteria > Bacillota > Clostridia > Christensenellales > JBMNTQ01 > JBMNTQ01. The sequence continues at coordinate 12,455 of JBMNTQ010000030.1, read as the reverse complement.
GAACTTGGGGCGGGAGGCCTGCGTTTTTGAAGAGCTGAGCTGTTATGCCGACCTGTTCGAGGGGCTAAGACGCCCAGAATCGAACAAACTTCGTGCTACCATCGAGTTTTTCCCGGAGGAGGGGAAATACTATTGCGACGGGCATCGAAACTGCGGGGTGTGTATGCATCCCATGCAGGCGGAGGAGGCTGGCGGAAGCTGCCCTTCTTGCGGCCGGAAGCTGACTTTGGGGGTTTTGCACCGGATACAGATGTTGGCTGATCGAAGGGAGGGGTATGTGCCGCCTTTCGCACGGCCTTTTGAACGCTTGGTGCCTTTGGGCGAAGTGATTGCCGCCTGTATGGGGCAGGCGCGCGTTGGCGTTCGGGCGAGGAGACAATATGAAGCCTTGCTGGAAGCATTGGGGCCGGAGCTTTGGATTTTGCGGGAAGCGCCGCTGGAGGAAATTCAGCGTGTGGGGGGAGAAAGGCTGGCGCAAGGCGTGAGGCGGCTGCGCAGCGGACAGATTGATATAGTGCCGGGGTATGACGGGGAATACGGTAAAATCCGGTTGTTTGATTGAATGGATGCGCTGGAGCCTATGCCGCAGCGCAGTGGGCAGTTTTGCCTTGAGGATGGAGAAGACGCCAATTGCGCTAGGGATTATTTAGCTTTAGGGGCTGCTTTATAATAGCGGATAAACGACCAAACAGGAGGCGCTAGTGCCTCCTGCTTGATCAGCAATAAAGAATGGAGTACGAATATCGAATGTTTGGATGTTAGAAAAAGGTGGTTAGCAGCCGCAAGAATTACACGGCTCGGGACGGTCGTCGTTTTCGAAGCAGTCGTCATACTGGGAATCATTATCGTAGCCTTCGAAACGCCAATCTGCTTTGCCGGGTTCGTTATCGCCGAAGGGCGGAAAATCGAAGTTGCTGGCATCACAGAGATTCTTTTCGGATTCCCAACGGGATGATGCGGCTTTGCAACAGGGCTTAGGCTGGCCTTTACAGCAACAGGGTTTGGACTGCTGCTGGTTACAGCAACAGGGTTTGGGTTGCGGACGGTTGCAGCATGTCTGAAGGACGCATTTGCACCATTCAACGTTTTTCTGGTTGCACAGGTTGCAACAATTGTTAGTATTGAAAAAACTCATCAGTTCTACCCCCTAAAGTGTTCCTATACATACGTTGTTGTATATATGATATAGTATGATGGGTAGAGGATATGTGTGATATTTGGAGGAAAATATCATGACACAGGAGGATTTGATTCAGCTTGCCCTGCGCGAAGGTTTTCAAGACGCATATTTTGTGGATGCGGAGTGCTTTGATCAATGGGGAAAACAAGAGGGAGAAAGGCATCCGGATACCCTGAAGCTGGAACAAGACCCAAAGGCTTGTATGCCGGGGGCTGCTTCAATCTTGATCGTATTAACCCAAACGCGGCCTTTTTCTGATTTCCCGCCAGGCTTTGGCCCGTATCCTGCTTATTATGCCGACTCAAACCGCGCCTACTTTTCTGCCAAGGAATTGGCTAAGACGCTGCGGGAACGGGGAATGGGCGCGCTGCATACGCCATATATTCCCTTGCGCTGTGCGGCCCTGCGCGGCGGCGGTTGGGTGGGGCGGAATCGATTGATGTACCACGAGCGGTTCGGTTCTTTTTTTCATATACAGGGGATTTTATTGGATTTGCCTATGCAGGCCCGTCTTCCCGTTAAACGGGACGGATGCCTTAATTGCGGCAGGTGTGTGGCGGCCTGTCCCACCGGCGCATTGAGCGAGGGGGGATTTTGCTGGGAGAAATGCTTGCGGGTTATGATAAACGACCCAAAACGTCTTTCCTTTGCTGTTGGGAAGGCGCGGCTGCTAATTGGCTGCGAGATTTGTCAGCGGGTTTGTCCGAACAATGCGGGCGTTGCCCCAAGGCGGCCTAGGCGAGAGGAATATGAGCCTTTTGCTCTGGAAAAGCTGTGTGCGGGCGGGAAGGCCAACTTGGCTGGCGCTGCGAGAGTTGTGGGCCCTAACCTTGCTCGCCGGCTGCCGATGCAGGCCAGGTGTTTATTTGGGGAAAAACCCCAAGAAAGTGGGGAAGAGGGGAAATAAAGCCGCAATTCCCTTGACCCGTCTTTGAAGCGGATGCTATAATGGATGTGGCTTTCGGTGCGGAGCTCCGCACATTCTTTTTGAGACGAAGGAGGGGCGGATATGCCAAGTTTGTCTGTGTTCGGAGCACAATGGGGTGACGAGGGAAAAGGGCGCTTTGTGGATTACCTTGCTGCAGAAGCGGATATGGTGATTCGTTATCAGGGCGGGAACAATGCCGGGCATACCATCGAGGTGGGAGATAAGCAGATCAAGCTGCATCTTGTGCCTTCGGGGGTTATGTATGAAGGGAAAACCTGCATCATCGGCAATGGCGTTGTGATTGATCCTAAGTCCCTTTTTAAGGAACTGGAGATGCTGAAATCTCAAGGCCTGGATGTGTCCGGTTTGCGTATCAGTGATCGGGCGCATATTGTTTTCCCATACCATATTCTGCTGGATGGGTTGACTGAGAAAAGCCGCGGCGAGGGGGATATTGGCACAACTGGGCGCGGAATTGGCCCCTGCTATACGGATATGGCGGAGAGGGTGGGCCTGCGTATCTGCGATATCATCGAGCCGGAGACGTTTTATCCGCTGCTCAAGCGCAATGTGGAAGCGAAAAACGAGCTGATTACCAAAATCTATGGCGGGGAGCCTGTGGATTTTGAGAGCATTTATCGGGAATATTTGGAATACGCCAACATGCTGGCTCCCTATGTTTGCGATACTTCACTGATGATTTTTGACGCCTACAATCAGGATAAGAAGCTTTTGTTTGAGGGCGCCCAGGGTATGCTGCTGGATATTTCTATGGGGACCTACCCATATGTGACATCCTCGCATCCTACTGCGGCGGGCATTGGCATTGGTGCGGGCATTGGGCCGTGTATGGTGGATAATGTTTTGGGAATTGCCAAGGCTTATACCACACGGGTTGGGAAGGGGCCTTTCCCGACGGAGCTTTTGGGCGAGATGGGCGAAGCTATTCGCCAAAAAGGGAATGAGTTTGGCACGACTACCGGGCGGCCGCGGCGATGCGGTTGGCTGGATGCTGTGATTTTGCGCATTGCTGTGCGTACCAGTTCTGTAACGTCTTTGGCTGTAACCCGTATGGACACTTTGGGCGGGTTTGATAAAGTAAAGATATGTGTGGGATATGAGTTGGAAGGGAAGACCATCCGGGAGTTCCCCGCCAGCTTGACCCAGCTTGCCAAGTGTAAGCCGATTTATCAGGAGTTTGAGGGCTGGAGTGATGATATTTCTCATATCCGCCACTTCTCGGATTTGCCTAGGCCGGCGCGCGTTTACATTCGCGCGATTGAGGATTGCTGCGGGGTTCCTGTTTCCATGATTGGGTTGGGGCCTGAGCGCGAGGAATGTATTGTGCGGGAGAAACTGTTTTAAAGAAAGCTTAACTGACCAAAACCGGCCATTGCGGCCGGTTTTTTTATGTGGATCTTGCGGCGGCTTTCTCGGCCTTTGCGCGAGAAGCTCATCCCGTATGATTCGCGGTGGGGAAGGCATATTAATAGCCGGCTTGGGAAATGATCGGCTGGGCATAAAATCAGGCTTTTCTTCTCATATTCTTTTTCGTAAAAGAATATAGTTTCTAAGAGAGGATGTGGGATGTGTTATGAGGCGCAAAAGAAAGAAATCGTGGACAGAAAGCCTGTTTTATTATGCCGTATGCGGCGGATTGTCGGCGCTTTTGATTTTGTCTGTGCTGTCGACGGGACTGGCCTGGGCACAGGCTGGGGGCTTTGCGGGATGGCGGGTGCAGGGGGCGACCGTTTCTGCCGGAGAGGATGGGGAGCTGGTTGCAACGTATTCCGGCGGCGGGGGCTTTCTGGCGGATCTGTTGGGCATCGTATTTAATCCGATGGGCATCATTTCCTCTGAGTTTCCTTCTGTCAAGGCGGTGGAGGTGCCGGAGGTGATGGTGGCTGCTAACATGGAGACTGACGAGCAGGCTTCGCCGGAGATACAGATTAAAATCAATAATATGAAAAAGCAGCAGCCGGAGCAGGTTGCGCAGGCGCAGCTTAAAACCGGTGAGCCGACCATTCTCATTTACCACACCCATACCACAGAGGCCTATACAAAGACTACGGAAAATTACCAGGAAACCACGGCCCAGCGTTCGGAGGACAATGGGCATAATATTGTTTCGATCGGGGCGGACTTGGCTAGGTATTTAACGGCACAATACGGCTTTTCGGTTTTACACGATACCACCAACCATGAGCCGCCTAGGCTGGGGACGGCGTATGAGCGGTCTCTTACGACGATGGAGAAATACCGGGATGAACACTCTTCGATGAAGGTGTATATCGACCTGCACCGAGATGCCTACATAGCTGACAGCAGCGCGCCTCAGACGGTGGAAATTGACGGGAAGCAGGTGGCGACGGTATTGTTTGTGGTGGGTACCGGTGAAGGACATAACGGGACGCCTTTCTCGATCGTGCCGGACTGGGAGGCCAACTTTAAACTGGCTAATCAGGTTACGGAAAAACTCAATGAAAAGCACCCGAACCTGGCCAAGGCGGTGCGGGTCAGCAAGGGGCGCTATAATCAGCATATTTCCAATATGTGTATGCTGATTGAGATTGGCAACAATGCCAACACGACCCAGGAAGCGCGCAACGCCATCCCCTATGTGGCGGAGGCTTTAGATGCTGTGCTGAGCCCGTAGTGCCTTGACAGGGTGGATGGCGGGGGTATAATAAAGATAAAGCAAGACTGAAAAAAGGAATGAAGGCGTTTATGTCAGAATTGCCTGTGGGTTTTTTTGATTCCGGCGTGGGGGGCCTGAGTGTGCTGAGAGAGGCGATTCGGGTTTTGCCGCGGGAAAATTTCATATATTATGGCGACAATAAGCATGCGCCCTATGGCACCAAAGGGGAACAGGAGATTCGGGAGCTGACGTTTCGCGGTGTTGGCTTTTTGCTGGAGCAGGGCGTGAAGGCAATTGTTGTGGCTTGTAATACGGCGACCAGCGTTGCTGTGGAAGATTTGCGTGCCGCTTATCCGGATATACCTGTTATCAGCATGGAGCCGGCGGTAAAACCGGCGTTGGCACTGATTCAGGAGGATGGGTGGGTGTTGATGATGGCGACGCCAGCTACCATTTCCCAGAAGCGCTATGTTTCTTTGCTGGAACATATGTACCATGGGGATCGGGTGATTAACCTGGCTTGTCCGGGGCTGCCGGAGCTGGTGGAGCAGGGGCAGGTGGATTCGCCGGTTATTTTGGATTATTTGGCGGAGAAATTCCAGCCGCTGCGGGATAAAAAAGTACAAGCTGTAGTATTGGGCTGTACCCATTATGTTTTTGCGGAACGCTCCATTGCCCGGATGGCCCGGGAGGTTTGGGGGGAGGCGCCTGTTATCCATGGACACCACGGAACTGTGCTGCAACTCAAACGAGTTTTGCAGCAGCGGAGTATGGAGGCTTTCCATGGAGGGGCGGTGCGTTATTGTTCCTCCGGCGACGACTTGTCGGCTTATCGGACATTGATGCAACTGGATTTGGAATGAACAGTGCGGCCAAAAAAAGCTGCCCATATTTGGGCGGCTTTTTTTCTGCTGGGCAGGAAAAAGGTATTGCAATAGGCAAGCGGGATTGATACAATATATAGTACTTGAGCGGCGTTTAACGCACAACATAAAGCGTTACTATAGGAATAAGGATGGTGAATGCAGCATGGCTTTTTCGAATAATGCGATCAAGGTTTTGCAGCGGCGGTATTTATCGAAAGATGAGAATGGAAAACCTACGGAGACGGTGGACGGCCTTTTTAGCCGGGTTGCCCGGAGTATCGCAGCGCCGGATGCGGCTTATGGCGGCGAGGAGCGGGTGCGCGAGGCGGAGGAGGCTTTTTTGTCTGTGATGTTGGAGCAAAAATTTATGCCCAATTCACCTACGCTGATGAATGCCGGAAAACCTTTGGGGCAGCTTTCCGCCTGCTTTGTGTTGCCGGTAGGGGATTCTATGGAGGAGATATTCGACGCTGTGAAGAACGCGGCGCTGATTCACAAGAGCGGTGGCGGGACAGGCTTCAGCTTTTCAAGGATTCGGCCGGCCGGAGCTTCGGTGCGCTCGACCGGCGGTATTGCCAGCGGGCCTATCAGCTTTATGAAGGTGTTCAACACGGCGACGGAGGCTGTGAAACAGGGCGGTATGCGCAGGGGCGCGAACATGGGGATTTTGCGGGTGGACCATCCGGATATTATGGAGTTTATTACCTGCAAGGCCGACAACAGCGATATTACCAACTTTAATATCAGCATCGGCATTACGGAAGCGTTTATGCGGGCTGTGAGAGAGAATGGGGAATACGAGCTGATAGACCCCAGCACGAAAAAGCCTGTGGGCAAGCTTCGGGCCAAGGATGTTTATGATTTGATTGTGGATATGTCGTGGAACAACGGCGAGCCGGGGATTATTTTCTTAGACAGATTGAACCGGGACAATGTGGTACCGGGGGAAGGCGAGATCGAGAGCACCAACCCTTGCGGCGAGCAGCCTCTTTTGCCTTATGAGAGCTGTAACTTGGGATCCATCAATTTAGAGAAGGTGTTGTCGGAACAGGACGGAACCTATACCATTGATTTTGAGGAACTGACCCGGATTGTGGATGTTGCGGTACACTTTTTGGACAATGTGATCGAGGCCAACCGCTACCCGTTGCCGCAAATCGAGGAGACGACTAAAAAGACCCGGAAGATCGGCTTGGGGGTGATGGGCTTTGCGGACATGCTGTTTAAACTGAAGATTCCCTATAATTCCGAGGAAGGGATTCAGACTGCAAAGAAAGTGATGCGCTTTATTCAGGCACGGGCTAAGATGGCTTCGATAGAACTGGCAAAACAGCGCGGCGGTTTCCCGCTTTTCCAGCAAAGCACGCTGCAGAGCGGCCCGCCCATGCGCAATGCGACCTGCACCACAATCGCGCCTACCGGGACGATTTCGATTATTTGCGGGGCGTCTAGCGGCGTGGAGCCTTTGTTTGGTATCAGCTTTTTCAGAAATGTGATGGACAATGACCAATTGCTGGAGGTGCACCCCTATTTCAGCGAAGTAGCGAAAAAGCGGGGGTTTTACTCGGAAGAATTAATGAAAAAAATTGCTCAGGAGGGGACTTTGGCCCATATCGACGAAATTCCTGAGGATGTGAAGAAGGTGTTTGTGACGGCGCACGACATCAGCCCGGAATTCCATATCCGCATGCAGGCTGCGTTTCAGGAACATACGGACAATGCGGTTTCTAAAACTGTAAACTTTCCTAGCAGCGCGACTCGGGATGATGTGAGGCGTGTGTATGATTTGGCTTTTGACCTGGATTGTAAGGGCGTAACGATTTACCGGGACGGCAGCCGGGATGCGCAGGTGTTGTATACCGGCGGTCAGGCCAAGCAGCAGGAGGGACAGGCAGGGACTGAGGCCGGCGTCATTATACCCAGGCCCAGGCCGGAAGTGACCCGGGGTATGACAGAGAAGATCAAGATCGGCTGCGGGAATCTCTATGTGACGGTTAACTATGATGAGCAGGGGATTTGTGAGGTGTTTACCAACTTGGGGCGCGCCGGCGGTTGTCCGTCTCAGTCGGAAGCGACCAGCAGGCTGGTATCGACGGCGCTGCGCTCCGGTATGCAGGTGGATGCGATCATTGAACAGCTGAAGGGCATTCGGTGTCATTCTACGTTGCGCCAGAAGGGGCTGAGGGTTTTGTCCTGCCCGGATGCCATTGGGAAAGTTTTGGAAAAGGTAGCTAACATGCAGAAGCTGGAAAAGGAGATGGGGCAAAATTCCTTTGCGCAGGAAAACGCAGAGGGCGGCGACGCGCATCACCTGGAAGCTGCCAAGGCTTTCGGGGATTGCCCGGACTGCGGCGGTGCTGTGGAGCATGAGGGCGGTTGTGTGGTATGCCGAGGCTGCGGCTATTCAAAATGCGGCTGATGCATGAAACGCCTTGATAAAGCTTTGGGGCGTATAGGATGGGATAGACTGGACAAAAGGGCAGCGTAGAACGCGCTGTCCTTTTTGTTTGGATAGACAAAAGCGAGCTATATTTATATAATGGAAGCATCGGAAATATGGAGGAGGAGTTCATATTGCTTCAGTATTATTTTAAAAAGCCCGGTGTGATCCAGCAGCGACAGGCAGAGAAGCCTTTGTGCGGCGATGATGAAGTTTTGATACGGGTGGCACAAATTGGCCTTTGCGGCTCGGACCTACACTTATATTCCGGTACATATAGCGGCCCCTTGCAGTATCCTGTTATGTTTGGGCATGAATGGTCCGGCGTTGTCGAGGAGGTGGGCAGCAGGGTGGGAGGCTTTGCCGCCGGAGACTGGGTTACCGGCGATTGTTCGTGCTATTGCGGCCATTGCGACGTTTGCCAGACAAACAAAAATCTTTGTGACAAGATTGAGAAATTTGGGATTACCATTGACGGCGCTTCTGCCCAGTATATTGTGAGAAACCAGCGCTATGTATATAAAGCGCCCCAAGGCTTGCCGAGGGACCTGATCTGCCTGACGGAGCCGGTCGCTGTGGCGGCGCAGATGCTGCACCAATTGGCGGCTATGGAGGACCTGAAAAAGAAGAAGATTCTGGTATATGGCGGCGGCACCATTGGCATGGCTGTTTTGATGCTGTTGGTGTATCACTACCAGTGTGGGGACGTATCCCTGTATGATTTGGTGGACAACAGAAATGCGCTGGCAAAAGAGCTGGGTGCGACGATTCCCAGGGAGCAGGATTTATCCTATGCGCCTAAAAGCGGCAGCTATGGGGATATCTATGCGGCAGGGCGTTATGATATTATCATTGAGACGACGGGCAGCCCTATTGTATTGGCCCATAGCTTCAATATTATTAAGACTAGGGGTATAATTGGCTGCCTAGGGATGATGGACGAGGCGGTTATTCCCCAGAAGATGATCGTAACCAAGGGCTTGAGGGTGGTGGGCAGCATCGGCGGCACCGGGCAGTTTCCTATGGTGATGGAATTTATGACGGAGCAGGCGGATGTGGCGCGCAGGCTGATTTCCGGCCGGTTCTCCGCCGAGGAGATGGAGCAGGCGTTTGTGGCTGCCAAAGACATAGAGCGCTCGTTGAAAGTGGTCATTGATTTTTCTGAAGAATTGACCAAGGTATGATTGGAGGAAGCAATGCGTTACGAAGGCAGGATATTTCGGCCGCCCAGTGAGGCGCGCAGCTTAATTGTGCAGGCGACCATCGGCTGTTCGCATAACCGATGTACGTTTTGTGATATGTATAAGGAAAAGCGCTTTCGCCTGCGAGACGTGGAGGATGTTTTGCAGGATTTGCGGACGGCAGCCGAGCATTATGCAAGCGTGCGGCGGATTTTCCTGGCGGACGGCGATGCGCTGATCATGAAAGCGGCGGATCTGGAGCGGATTTTGTTGTGTATTCGCCAGCATTATCCAAACTGTGAGCGGGTGGGCATTTATGGCTCTCCTCGCAGCATACAGCTAAAGTCGCCGGAGGAATTGAGGCTTCTCTTTGGCCTGGGGCTGGGCATCGTTTATTTGGGGCTTGAATCGGGCAGCGATAAGATTTTGCAGCGGGTGAATAAGGGAGAGACGGCGGACCAAATTGTGGAAGCCGGGAAGAAAGTGATGCAGGCGGGGTTGCTGGTGTCGGTGACCGCGATTTCCGGCCTGGGAGGCAAGGGGGATTGGAGAGAGCATGCGATGGAGACAGCCCGGGCGTTTACCGAGATGAAGCCCAACTACATCGGCCTTTTGACCTTGATGCTCGAGGGGGATATTCCGTTGCTTAAAGAGTATCAGGAGGGCCGTTTTGAGCTGTTGTCTCCGCAGGAAGTGGCCATGGAGACCTATTTAATGCTGGAGAATATGGATTGTGAGGGCAGTGTTTTTCGCAGCAACCATGCGTCGAACTATCTCTCGCTGGCCGGGACGCTGAACGGGGATAAAGCCGATATGCTGGGCAAGCTGCGGGGAGCTTTGCAGGGAGAGGTGGCTTTCAAGGAAGAATTTTTCCGCTTGCTTTAGGGCGGGATAAGACCGGGGGGTGGACAACATCGGGGAAATGATTTTGACCTACAAAAAAATATATATGGACCCTTTCTCTCCCCAGCCTTCTCAGATTGATGTGGAGGATATTGCGCATGCCCTTTCCCTGATGACCCGGGCGAACGGGCATTTTCGCTGTTTCTTTTCTGTGGCCCAGCATTCGATTCATTGTGCACAGGAGGCAAAAGCGCGGGGTGAGGACAGCCGGGTGCAACTAGCTTGCCTTTTGCACGATGCTGCGGAATGTTATTTGTCGGATATTACCCGGCCGGTGAAGCGCCGTTTGCCCCAGTATGTGGAAGCGGAGAGGCGCTTGCAGCGGGCCATTATGGCAGCGTTTTCTCTGGAGGGATTGTCTGGGCGTGACTGGGGCGCTGTGGAGGAGATTGATGACGCAATGCTGTATCATGAATTTTTGCAGCTGGCGGATGTGCGCTTGTTTGATTCGCAGCCCGTTTTGTTGGGAAATTATACCTTTGATTTCCGGGATATGGGGAAGGTAGAGCGGGAGTTTTTGGCGCGGTATGCTGCGCTGAGGGAGGAATTGGGCTGTGGCGCATGAATGGACTGGGGAATATTGCCTGCAATAAAGCAGCGGGAAATCATGGATTCTCGCTGCTTTGTTTTGGGTAAGGGGGCATCTATGCACAGGCGAAACACCGCGAGAACCGTCATTGGCGGATAAGATGGAAGAAGGGCGCATAGTGGGCCGTTTTATAAAAAAAGTTCCATATTTCCCAATAAAACGGTGCTTTGAATGCGTCATAGTAGGTGAAAGGAGGCGAAGGGGTGGATAATGAGGAATTGAGAAGCAGATTCACTGCCCTGCGGGAGGGTGATAAGATTGCGTTTGAAGAAATCTACAACGATCTGAAAACACCGATGTATACCATTGTTCTGCGTATTACCCAGGATAAAGGGTTGTCGGAGGACATTTTGCAAGAGGTTTTTATCAAACTGTATCAGTCGCCGCCGCAGCCTTCTATCAGAAATCCCCGGGCTTATTTGTTTCAGATGGCGCGCAATCTGGCAATTGACAGCCTGAGGAGAAAACCGAAATTTGCCAGCTTGGAGAGCTTGGACAACTTAATTTATCTGCCTTGGGAGGACCATTCAATCAAGATGGATATTGACCAGGCTTTAAAAACCCTGCCTTTGCAGGAAAGCCAGATTGTATCTTTGCATGTAAACGGCGCATTGAAATTCCGGGAAATAGCCGGTATGATGGACATCCCTTTAGGGACGGTGCTTTGGAAATACCAAAAAGCGGTGGGGAGACTGCGTTTGATTCTATCGGGAGGTATAGTATGAAAAGAGTAATAGCCACCCTTGTAGTGGTTGTATGTGTGTTGCTAGGGCCGATGACGGCTTGGGCCGAAGCGGAAGCGCCTGAGCCTGGGCAGGAAGACTTTGTTTACCGTGATAAAGAGCCGCAATATCATGATAAAGAACCGCAATATATAGATGAGTTGCCTGTGCCTGATTTGGAGGGGGCAGAAGGGGGCATGGACGCACCGGCAGACGATGGGCAGCCGGAGCTTGATGGAAGGCCGATTGGATCGGTTGCTGGGAAATACGCGAATATAGGAGACTTGTTTCAGCATTGGGAAACCGACGGATATCCGGATTATGTGGGCGGCGTTTACAGCACGGACGGCAGCGAAGGAAAGCTTACGGTGCTTCTTGTGGGGGACGATGGCAGCAAAGCGGAAGAAATACGAGGCTTGCTGGTCGACGACTCCGGCGTATCCTTTGGCGCGGCGTCGTTTTCCTACAATGCGATGCTGGCAGCTATCGACGAGATTGCCGCCGACTATATGGGCAAAGAGGAGCCGGTTTATAGCGTGGGCATTGGCTGGACATCGGAAGCTGCCGGCTTTGGAGAGAGCGGGAAAGAATTCAGGGTAGTGGTGTCTGTGGATGCAAGTGTTTTGGCAGACTATACAGACCGGCTGCACCAGCGCTATGGCGATATGGTTGTAGTGGAGACGGGGGGGCCTGTGAGCCTTGAGTCTGATGCTGTGGCGATCTCATACCAAAACGGATGGCTGCTGCCTTTGCTGGTTACCGTGGCGGTGGTCGTTGGTGCCGGTATTCTGATTTTTAATCGGACGCGCTGGGCTGCGGCCAGGCAAGCGGCTGATGGTACGGTTGTCGCCCAGGCTGCGCCGGTAAGCCGGAGGGAGACGATAGAGGCAGTTAGGGACAGCGAGACTGCCCCGGGAGAGCAGGTGTTTTCTTCGATTTTGAGCAGGGTGGAAAAAGAAGGCTGATAGAAAACCGGCATTAGGGAAAGGGCCGTATAGCGGCTGGTGG
>JBMNTQ010000029.1:0-15511 GCA_050945815.1 Christensenellales bacterium | reverse complement strand
ACATTATTGTATGGTCTTTTCTATGTGGTGGCTGATTGGGCGGCAAAACGGGAATGTCCAACTATGCTTGTACATTTGGAATCTGGGAAAGAAACGGCTAGTATGCGGCTGCTTCTTCCCTGTGATGCGCGGTCCTTTGAACTGAACGCAGAGCTGAAGGCGGCGATTGTATCAGCCGGCGGCGTTTTTTCTATGAAGGATTTGGACGGCGCTTTTGGAATCAGCCTGACTTTAACGAGAGGGGATAGGGATGATGGCTGAGTTTTATACTTGGGCAGAGGCTGCGCGCCTGTTCATTACCTTTCTCATTGCGCTTGCTGTGCTCGCTCAAGCATTGGCTGTGGTGTTGAGCTTTCATCGGCATACCAGCAGTTTTGGGCATTATGTTGAGAATATACTTGAGCTTTTTGTGCTGACCCAGATATTGGTTTGTTCGTTGCTATACGGGCAGCTTATATATAGCTATTATAACAGCCTGATCGTTCCCATGGGATATGGCGTTTTGCGTATTGTCTGTTTTGCTGCGGTGGCACTGATGGCTTTGGTTGTTGCTGTGACGAACAAAAAAACAGGGACGTTGCTTGTTGCCTTGGTTTCGGCCCTTATGCTGCCGATGGTGGAGCCTGCTTTAGGCAACGTTTTTGCCTATTGCTATTTGGCAGCTATGATGTTCTATTTGGTGCGGGGTATCTACGTTTGTATTCTCAGATACAGGGAAATTAAGGTCAGCCTTTCGGCGTTGTCTATTAAACATGCAATTGATTCTTTGCATACCGGCGTTTTGTACAGTGGGATGGATGGATTTATACTGCTTATAAACGCTCAGATGCAGACGCTAATGAAGGAAATATTCGATAGGATTCACCGCAATGGAAACCACTTTTATGAATGGCTGGCAGAGGGAGAGATGCAGCCAGGCTGTGAAAGGGCGGGTTTTCAAGGGAAGATCGTATGCCTTTTGCCGGATAAGACGGCATGGATGTTTACAAAAACGGAATTACAGATTAAGCGGAAAAGATATATTCAACTTACGGCAACGGATATTACAGAAAGGTGGGTTCTGACGGAACAATTGCAGCAGCGAGAATTCCAACTGAAAACAAAAGGAGAGGAATTAAACCGGTCGATCATCAACCTGCACATTCTCAGCCGGGAAAGGGAGACCCAAAGGGCAAAAATGCGCGCCCACGATGTTTTGGGCCAGCGGATGACTTTGCTGCTGCGCACCATCCGCAGCGAACAGGCTTTGGATTATGACCTGCTTCGCTCTCTTTCGCAAGGGCTGCTGGATGATTTGAAGGCGGATAAAAATATGCCTTCCCCCCAGGATGAACTTGATGGCTTGCAGCAGGCGTTTGGCTCTATCGGCGTGGACATTAAACTGAATGGAACCCTGCCAAAAGACCACATAAAAGGGCGGATGATGACCGACATCATCAGAGAAAGTGTGGCGAATGCTGTTCGTCATGGATTTGCCACCAAGATAAGGGTGAAAATTGACTTTTTACCCAGCGGATATCATTTGGAAATTACAAATAACGGATATCTGCCGTCTGAGCCTATTGTCGAGGGAGGGGGAATCAGCAGTATGAGGAAAATGGCAGAATCGTGTGGGGGCGAGCTGGATGTGTCGACCCATCCTTCCTTTGTTCTGACCGTTCATTTGCCAGGAGGTGAGGCCCATGTACAAGGTGCTTATCATTGACGATCATGAATCTATGTGCGATTCACTAACCTATGCGCTCACGGGCACAGGCGACTTCACGGTTATCGGCAGATTGACGACTGCTGCCTATGCCGACGTTTATTGCGGGAGATTACGGCCCGACTTGGTGTTGATGGATGTCTGCACCGGAGGGGGTGCGTCTGGGCTGGATGCGACTAAAGAATTAAGAAGCAAATTCCCCGATATCAAAATCATGGTTATGTCCGGATTTGATGAAATCACGTACGCCCCGAGAGCAAAAGAAATGGGTGCTCATGCTTTTGTGTTTAAGAGCAAAAGCCTGGATTACTTTACTGAAGTGGCCCGTGGCGTAATGAGGGGCGAAACCTACCATCCTGAAGCGAAAACAATCCCCTTGTCGATGGGGGAGGCACCGCTTACCGAAAGGGAAATGGAAGTGCTGCGATTGATGTGCAAGCATTTGACCAGCAAGGAAATTGCAGAAGAATTGTTTATCAGCGAGAATACCGTGAAATACCATAAATCAAACATGTTGGCAAAAACAGGCTTTTCAAGATCGGTGGACCTTGCTTTTTATATGGTCTCCAATGGTTGGATTAACCCGCTGTATTAGGAAGAGAAACGATAGGGAAGATGCACGTCAGGCTCTGGAACCGACCTGGCGTTTTCTTTTTTTCGAAAACTATCCGCTGCGGGTAGGGTGGGAGCATGTAAGAGATGTTACAGTATAGGAGAAATAGGAATAAACACTGGAAAGGAATTGGTTTGATGAGAAAAAACAGACTGGCTGTTGTTGCGGTGTCGGCTGTGCTGGTACTTATGCTGCTGCTGAGCGCCTGCGGCGGCGGGGATGAATTACATGGAACATGGGAAGGGCGAAGCGAAGATATGGCTGTCACCTGGACGTTTGACGGAAAGGGTGGCTGCAAAATGGAAAACGAATACGGTATAAAGGATGATGGAACGTATTCAATCGATGGCAGCAATGTGACAATCAAGCTATCGAATTGGGAGGCTGAGATCGGCTATCAGTTTAAGCTGGACGACAAAAAGCTTTCGCTAGAAACGGATGAAGTCTATCGACCAAGCTATCAGCTGGAAAAGAAATAGCACTTCATTGGGCGGGAGGCTGCGATGGGCAGCTTCCTGTTTTTTGTTTAGGCTTCTTGGCCAAGCCAAAAACTATCCGCCGTGGGTAGGGCTTGAATAGAATTTTTCTATTATACTTGAACCAGATATGTAACAAGCTTAGAAGATGAGGTCGGTGATAGGTCGTGGATAAGAAAATGATTCTGCTGATTATGAGCAGGAAAATTCTCTCTGATGCTTTGATCGCGCAGACGCAAGACGACATGCGTTTTGAACTATGCGCCGACCAGAATTATGATGCGGCTGTTGGTACAGCGATAAGCTACAAACCGGAGGTTGTGGTGGTCGAGGTTCCTGAATCCGGTAATTGGAGATCTGCTGAGAGATGCCTCGGTATCTGTGATGCGATTCGAAAACAGGTTGCTGGATGCAAACAGGTGCTTCTGTGTTGCGAAAGCGATGTGGATTCCTGCCGCGCAGCGATACAAGCAAAGCAGGAAAACAGGATTGACGATTTTCTTTTCTATGATACGAGTGTTAACTATTTGCTTTGCAAACTGGAATCTCTGTTGCAATAGGGTTAATGAAAAGGCCCCTACCGTTGGCGTATGGGGACGACCTAAAACAGAGGGATTCGGTGGGGAATTGGATGCGAACGAGGTAGGTAAAGTACGGTTTTGAGATGGATGGTTCGACGCAAGACCATTTCGCGCTTGCCATAATATATTTTTAAAGGGGAGTAGAAAAAATGGAAACAAAGAGCAATGGTTTTCTCAAAGTGACGGGCATTCTCATGATTATTGGCGGAGGGATTGGCATTATCGTAGGCATTATTGCTGTGTTGGGCGTGGGCCTGTTGGTTGCAGCGCTGGGAGCGGAGGGAAGCTTGGGTATGTTGACGATTGCGGCTATCCTCTCGCTTGTCAGTGCGGCAGTTAGCCTGGTGGCGGGCATACTGGGCGTTGTGAATGCAGCAAAACCGGAGAAAGCGATCGTTTGCATCGTATTTGGTATTTTGACAGCGGTCTTGTCGGTTCTAGGTAATGTGTTGACCACAGCGGGCGGCGGTGACTTCAGCGTGATAAACTTGATTATTGGCTTGGTGTTGCCGGTGTTGTACCTGATTGGCGCGTTCCAGAACAAAAAAAGAATGGATGCAGTGGCAGCGTAATAAGGCTATAGAGTATGAGGGGTTCGCGTGCTGAACCCCTTACGACTCTTTTTGGCTGGTACTGTCGACGCCTTTAACTTGGGTGTGTGCGCGGATATAGCAATATGCAGGGAGGCCGGCTAGGCTCGCGCACAACGAAAGAGACAGGTTTGAAGGTAGGGCCTTGCGCAAGAACGCTCAATAGGGTGATGGAACAATGGTTAATAAAATGCGATATCTTTTTATAGTGTTGGCGGCTATATTGTGCGTGTGTGTGTTTGCGGCTTGCAACCACCAACCGGCGATTGATAGAGTGCCTACCCCTGACAACAGTGATGTTTATCCGACAAGGGCGGAAGACTATCATGCAACGCCTGTACCCACAGTTATGGACGGGCAGATCGACGATACAGATCCGGTGCAAAAGACGACCGACACCGCGGATATGAGTGACGACGAGTTGATCGACTATCTACTATCTGAGGTGATGGAGGCGTATGAGATGGTAGAAGAGTACGGTATGTTTGCGCTGGTCACCGGGGAAACCACGGAGTTGGAAGGCATCTGCCGTGATGTTTGGCTGGGCACGAATGATGACGGGAAATTCACACGGGAAATCCTCTATACAATCAGCCCGGGCGGCGAGATATATGAGTATAACCCATTGGAAGATAGATGGGAAATCCGTAACGGAGACAGCCTTACGATTCTTGCTTATGTTAAGCTGAATGAAGTTTTAGAAGATGGGCTGGTACAAATTTTAGTTGATGAAGTGATGTGGGTGGACGATTCTTCCCAGCCGAATGGTTATGCGATTGACAATGAAATGGAAGATTGGATTCCATACACGGCTACGCTATGGACGGAGTACTATGTATGGGTTGATGTGCAGGATGCTGGGATGGAGTATTTTCAAATCAACCTGGATAACTTTATTGATGAGATGCAGGAAAGACCCGGCGGCATATTGGCGGATGTAGGCATTAGTGAGGAGGGTATCTGGCTTATTTCTGAGCGGTATACACCATGAGATAGCAAATAGGAAAGGGACGACTATGAAATGGTTAGGGATGCTTGTTGCCGCGCTGGTTGTATGCTTGCTGTTTGCGGGCTGTTATGAAAAAGAGAAAGACGCATCGGAATTCGGCGGCACAGGCGTTGTTCGCGATTGGACGAATCCGGATGCCCCAAAGTCTATCACATCGAAAGAGATAAACCTATTTGAGTATGAATTCAACTGTGATTTTTTTAGGTATTATGGCCGGATGAATCAGTATGATTATTGTTCATTCAGTCTTGTGCGCCAGCAAGAAGGCGCTTTGTGTACGGGTTGGGGATATGGAGAAGGCGACGCCGCTTTTGAATTTGAGTTTGTGGCGCCCCTGTCCTCGCTTGATGCGCTGCAGGCCCTTGTCTTTGAGTATGACTTGGCCAAAGCCAATGGCACAGACGTAACGGTAGAGGGCATACCGGAGCATATGGGCTCGCGTTTGAGCGTGGAGTATGCTTCGGGGGAATCTATCTATGCTTATGATAATCGCTCTGGAGTTATGGGCGGAACAGCCTCGCTGGCGTTGTTTGATCTCTTTTTGGGCCTGGCGGGGGATGCGGGAGATGACTTCCTGTCAGGAATTTGACGGAATAAGCGATTGGCACCAGTTTGATGGTGTGGTGCTGCATCATACTAAACAATGATACGAGGGGGGTTTACGCTTGAGAGAGATTGACAAGGCACTTAAATTGTACGATATGATGGCGAAACGATGTGAGGAAAGCGGCTATGCACCAAGGCAGGCGCAGATCTACCGTGAGATGGTGATATTTATGCAGGATTGCGAAACGGCCGAGGAAGCTTCTGCCAAAATCAGAAACTCGAAGTATTTTCTTGCGCCAAGCGCTGCCCTTATGCAGGATAAGTTTGCAGCACTGGAAAAAGCGTCCCGTGAAAACCATATGCCTGATGTGGCTGAGGTGTATCGAAAAAAGATTGAGGAGATTGACGCAGACATAGGCGCTATGTATGAAACCGGCTACGAGATGACTGCACGGAACCTGAAGATTCCATATATTCAAACTTGTGAGGCATTTTCAAATATCTATAACTGCTACTTGACGCTATCATGCTGTAGCCTTACAAATGAGACGCTTATACAAAACACAATGAAAGATTTGGCTGAATCCATGGGCAAGCTTGTAAAGCCCAGCTCAGACTTTACGGAGCTATCGGCGTTGCCCATGTTTCGTGCGCTGATTCCGGCAACTGACGAAGGGTATGCACATTTTGTGCGTGCGGTGCCTGCGCTGTATGCTAACGGACCGGATTTTACAGCCGAGAGACAGCGCGTGCAGCAGGAATACGATGAAACTGATTCACTTCTTTCGGGTAAAAAAGAGACGGTTGTTAGAGCGGGAAATGAAAGCGCGGCAAAGATACGGCGTGCACAGGTGGTGGTAATTGCGCCTGATTCAAAAGCCGGCAGCTATACCTATATGGATGAGGAGGTTATGGGATTTGAGTGATGAAACCAGAGGAATCGTCCAAGCCTATTTGGATGCGTTTGACAATTACACCATTACAAGCCCTTTTCTACAGCAGCAGACGGAGGTATTTAAGCAGAAGATGTACGATTTTGCTGCTTCAAACTCAGATCCCTCCACTTTTTACCAAAAATTTGCTGAATCTGGATTGCAGGAGGAATATTCAGGGCTTGTTACGAAAGTCGCAATGGCCAGCATGGGAACGGCTGATGCAGACGGCAAGGTAAAAACGGATTACAGCGATACGCCGGCGCCGCCGCCCATATCGGTGCGGGAGTTTGTGGAGCAATACCGCACGCCTTATGACGAGATAAAGAAAGCCGGATACCGAAAACGGGGCGAGGCTGCGTATGAGGCAATATTTTCGGTGGCGGATAGAACCGACAATATGCTGGATGCGCAAATTATACTGGAGCAGGAGCGCTTGCTGTGGAAGATTGTAAGCGAAGACAGCTTGGATGTTTTTGAACCCATATTGCAGGCTATGGACCCGTTGCAAGCTGCCACAACAGTCACCCTTGAAAAACATATTGAGATTTATCAAAGGGTGCAGAGCAGCGAAGAATTGGATTATGCCATCGAACGTATGGAATTTGAAAAGATTGCGCTTATTCAGCAGGCTGTCAGCAAAATGAATATGGCTATCGTAATAGCTTCCCTGTTGACGGATTATTGCTCCAGTAAGCTTGACGCACAGCGCAGCGGAGGCCAAGGGATAAACGGCAGAAAGGCGCTTCGCACTATGATTGAGCTGCGAAGTGCACTTAAGCGTGCTTTGCAGCTTCTTAAGGAAGAACTCGGCCTTACATTTGATGATTTTCTTGCAGAGGAAGGGCTGAAAATATGGCTGCTTGCTCCGAAAAATGTAGATGAACTGGGCCGGATTAAGGAATCCCTGCATCCGCAAAATTATGATGTTTTTAAGGCTATTGTACGGGATGAAATCCTAAGTGAAGCTTCTACTTTTGAGGTGCTTTGCAAAACTCCGGATAAAATGATTTGGTATGCGCTGGATCGTGCGGGAAGAAACAAGTTTCATAGCAGAGCTACCGAGAAGGCAACGCAGCTTAATGCGGACTTGACCTATTATCAATATAAAGAGCAGCTAAGCCAGGCCTCTGCCCAGCATATGCCCCAAACGCAGAAACAGCCGCAACAGGCAGCGGCCGCCATAAAAACAAGCAGCGCGGCTCCGAGTGTCACGGGAGGCGCTATGGGCGCGCAGCAACTGAAAGAACAGGCAAAGGGAATTTTTAAAGGCTTATTCGGGAAAAAATCCAAATAAGAAACTGCATCTACCCCCGGCTATGCTGGCTGGTCCTATTCTTTATTGTATACGGAGGATGCAATTATGGTGAAAAACGAGACGTTCCTATTCGTAGATTTGCCCTGCAGTACGGAAGCGCTGCAGGCTCTGCCGGAAGCAGCGTTATCCACGCCGTATCAGACTGCTGCGCTAACGACTTTGGTGTTGTGCCGCTATGCAGATAACCCGCAGGAGACGGTGGAAATGTTGAATTACTTGAAAGGGCCGCAGATGTTATCCCGGTATGATATTTAGTTTTTGCGAGACAGGCTTTGGGGGAAGGCCTACAAGCCATTCTCATTTTTTATGGTGTAACGCCGGAAAACAACTATACCCCAACGCAGCCCTATCAAATTACCATCTTTGACGGGCCTTACAGCTATCAGCAACCGGGCTATGCTAAACTAATGATTCGATCCTCCGGCGCTGAGAGCCCGCGGGAAATCAAGCTGAGCAAGAGTTTAAGCAGCGCCGGGCAATGGTTTCTGTGGGAAAATTATTTGATTTCCGATATACAGGCACCTACATCCATTGGATCGGGGAGCTAAGGGAGCTTGTAAGGCAAAGAAAATAGGGCTTGGATAGTAGCCTTTTAGGACCTCCTTGATTGGTGGAAACCGTCCGGCCATTTTGGCGTATCGTTCGCCGAGAGCTATGTTGTCGTGTATTTCGCCCGGACAGTTCATATATTCGGTCAAAAATTGGCCGCTTTTATCGATCTTTCTGAGGAAATATTCTTTTGAATCAGACGAATAACTTCCAGTGTTTACCTGTTTTTTCGTTCGTGTTTTGCAAAAGTGACGGTAGGCTGGGTTGTTATAACACGGTTAGAAAGATTTTTGAAGGCGGCTTTTGCTGTACCCTCAAATACTAATTAGATTACGCCTGGGTGCTACTTATCTAGAAACCTCTGCAACTCCTGTGCTATAAACCCTTCTTGCCTTGCAAATTCCTTAAAGGAATGTTGGAGCTTTGGATCTTTGACTTGATCTGAGTAGTTCATGAAATCCCTGACACGTTCTTGGGTATCAAGAAGCGCTTTTTTCAAATAATCCTGAGTTTCCATTTTCATTCTTTAATCACCTCGTAGTTAGGGTTTGCAGTCGATGTTTGATTTATTCATTGGCAAAAGAAAAGCTGCGATGCATTTGGATAAGGCGGCAGCGACCGTTTGTTGCGTGGAGGGAACGCTTGCGGGGCAAGGATTGTTTAAACCGGGAGAAAGTTTGTTGGCGATTGGCTTACAACCGGCTGGGCTGTTTGAAGAAAGTTAGGACGTTATAGGATAGGCTGCAACAATTGGCAGAGCAGAAGCTGCAGGAGATAAAAATGAGAAGGCCACGGGGCCTTATTTTTATGCCTGTAAACAGACGAGGATACGACAGCGGAGCTATAGCGAAAAAGTGATACCTTCTGTATGGAAAGGAAGGGATAGGAATGGCAAAGACGATTCGGAACGGAAGCCGCGGCAGCCATGTTAGAACGTTGCAAACGCAGTTGAACCAGCTTGGCTTTACTTGCGGGAAGGTTGATGGGGTTTTCGGTATGAGGACAGAGGCGGCAGTGCGGGCCTATCAGCGTGTGCGGGGGCTTGTGGTAGATGGGATTGTAGGCCCTAAGACCTGGGGCGCTTTGGGGGCCGAATCTACCTCCACAGAGCCAGGTACGGCACATTTTAAGCTGTCGGAGTTTCATTGTAAAGATGGAACGAAAGTGCCTAGGGAGTATTATGGCAATGTGCGGCGGTTGATGGACGAGCTGGAGAGGATCCGTGCTGTTTGGGGTAAGCCCATTATGATTCGCAGCAGCTATCGGACACTGGCCTGGAATCGGGCGCAGGGCAACACGACCGATCATAGCCAGCACTTGACAGCCAACGCGGCGGATATTGTGGTGCAGGGTGTGCCGGCAGCGACAGTCTACGCGAAGCTGGATGCGATGTATCCGGGCCAGGGCGTAGGGAAGTATGCAGGCTTTACGCATTTGGACCTTCGTGGTCGAAGGGCAAGGTGGTAGGAAGGGCGGCAAGAAAGGCGGCAAGGCATGGGTGAATTAGAGCAGACTGTAGCACGGCATGATGAGCAAATAAAAACGTTGTTTAAGAACCAAGAATGCCTGACTGAGCTAACTAAATCAGTCGCGCGGTTGGTGGAGAAGATGGATAACGTAGAGCGAGGGCAGGAGAAGATTGAGCAGGCTGTGGACGGCTTGCGCAGCGTAGATGGGCAAAAATGGAACACAGCAATAACGGCTGTTATTACGGGCATTGTTGGCGCGGTGGTGGGCGCAGCAATGGCGCTATTATTTTAAAGGAGAGATTGTATGGACATTGTAAGTTATGTTGTAGACGGGGCGTTGATTCTAATACCGGTTCTGCTGGTAATTGGGCAGATCATCAAAAGCATTCCGGGCATCCCCAACTGGCTTATTCCGCTGGTGCTGCTGGTGCCGGGCGTGGTTGGCGCGGCAGCCTTGGGCGGCTGGACAGTCAATAGCATCATCCAGGGCGTTCTTGTGACCGGGGCGGCCGTTTACGGGAATCAGATCTATAAGCAGTTGAATGACAAGGGGAAGTAAGAGGGAGCGTTTTCTTCAAGGGAAACTATTTGCTCGTTATTTTGTGGGCTGTAGTTTCCCTGTTCTATTTGCTCGTCTGCCTGCATGGAGGGAATTTTCGGTTTTTTGCCTAAAACGTGGTTGAAATTTTGGACTTCTTGTAATACACGCATAACAGAAGGATTTGATTTGTCGCTGGAGGCGCGGGTTTTACCGCCAGTTCCAGTTTCGAATGACGCGTCAGTCCTTTTTTGCATGTTGCTTTATCGCAACTATAGAAGTTATGATTGCGCTGCTCTTGCCGATTATCCAAGAGCGGTTAATTCTTTGTAAAGGCTTTCTAAAAGCCCTCCGATTGACACGTAGATAGATGTGGACGGAGCTAGTAAAAAATAAATATTCAGAAGCAACACTCTCTGAGAAAAATAAACAATAAACACTTGATTATATTGGAGTAATAGAATATACTTGCATTAAGTTAGAAAACACTAACTAGATTTATTCTGCATTATTGATATGGGGGGATGGGGGAAATGTCGAAAAACAATCTTTATCGCGCGCCTGAAAATAAAACCTACACGGTTTGTTCTGTGCCGGAGCTTGGTATACTAGCCAGTCTCGGGATTTATCCTGGTACAGTACTTAGGAAAACTAAGAAATACCATTTGGGCGGGCCGGTACTCATAACCCTTGCTACCAGGCAGCTGGCGCTGGGCAAGGATATTGCCAAAGACATTTTAGTTACGGAGGTAGCTTAATATGTCTTGCCATGAACTGCTAAAAGACGACAAAATTATGTCGAAGCCCAACAAAATTCTTCTTATGGGCACGCCCAACGTAGGCAAGAGCGTGTTTTTTTCTGCGTTGACAAAAATTCATGCCATTAGCTCCAACTATGCGGGAACTACAGTTTCCTATATGCAGGGTAAATATGTGCTGGGCGGCCAGGAATATACGTTAATTGATGTTCCTGGTACATATGCGCTGACAGCGACGTCCACGGCGGAGGCGGTGGCGATTCAGTTTATGCAGAGCGACCCCAAGGCCATATTGTGCGTTCTCAATGCCGCCGACCTGGAAGGCAGCATAAAACTTGGGTTGGAGATTCTGGATTACAACATACCTGTGGTTTTTGCACTCAACCTGATGGATGTGGCCGATCGAAAAGGCTTTTCTATCAATGTCAAACTATTGGAGCAGGAGCTAAAGGCCCCTGTTGTTGAAACCGTTGCGGTGAAAAAGAAGGGCATGGACCAAATTTCCAAGGCTCTTGAAGAAATTATTCTTAAGAGCGACGAAGGCGAGGGAATTCCCGAGAGGTGCCAGAGCTGTGCAGGTTGCGGCTCGGCAGGCGGCCTTGATTATTGGGAGAGGGCAAAGGAGGTTGTAAGACGGGCTGTTTCAAAGAAAGACGAAAAGCCTAACATTTTGGACCGGTTTGGTGATGCGTTGCTGCGTCCGTGGCCCGGCATACCGCTGGCGCTTTTGGTGCTTGCCATTAGCCTGGGGCTGGTTGTGGGTGGCGGTAAGGCGCTGCGCTCGATTGTCTTATTGCCCTTGGTAAACCAGGGAATTGTGCCGTTTTTCGAAGGGATTATCATCCCGTTGGATCTGCCGCTTGTCTTACAGAATATACTGGTAGGCCAATACGGATTTTTGCGTATCTCGTTTGAATGGATTTTGGCGCTGGTGGTACCCTATGTCATTCTATTCCAGGTTTTGTTTGCGTTTCTGGAGGATAGCGGTATTTTGCCGCGTATTGCAGTGCTGTTTGATAATGTCATGCGGAAACTGGGCGTTCAGGGCGGCAGTTTGATCCACGTGTTTTTAGGCTTTGGCTGTGCGGTTCCTGCAATCATTGGAATCCGTACCGCCACCACGCGCAAGGAGCGATTGATGGTTACAGCCATGGTCTGCTTTGCTGTGCCTTGCATTTCGCAGACCGGCGCATTGATTTCGCTTTTGTCGGAGTATTCGCTGTGGCTGCTTGTTGCGACCGCGCTTACAGGAGCGATGATCTTCATTGCGGTTGCGATGATCTTGGGCAAGCGGCTCAAGGGAACGGTGGACCCGATGGTTATTGAAGTACCCAACCTGTTGCTGCCTGACAGAAAGGCCTATTTTAAAAAGCTGTGGGTTCGGATTAAGCAGTTTTTGATCGAGGCGGAGGGGCCTATGCTCATCGCTGTGTTCATTGCTTCTATCCTAGCTGAATCGGGCGCCTTAGAGGGCCTGGGCCAGCTTTTAAAACCCTTGATGTCGGGTTGGCTGGGCCTACCGCAAGAGGCTTCTCTATCTCTGATATTGGGGATTGTTCGCCGCGAAATGTCGGTTGCGCCGTTGCTAGGGCTTAATTTAGCGCCCTTGCAAATGTATGTGGGGGCAGTTGTATCCTTGCTGTATATACCGTGTCTATCGGTTTTTGGGATCATAGCAAAAGAGTTTAACGCAAGGGTAGCGATTGCGATCACTGTGGGCACTGTGTTCACGGCATTGTTTGTGGGCGGGGCGCTCAACCATATCGTTCTCTTTTTCCAAGGGATATTTTAGGAGGTTCCCAGTAAGATGTTGATTCGGTCATTAACGCAGCGGATAGAATGGCTTGCTACTCACAACAGGCTGTTTTACAAGTTAACTGCTCAATACTATAAAAATATTATCCTGCGAGAAGCTCGTCTGGCTCATATTCGAGAAAATGATAACCTCCTTTGCATTGGCGGCGGACCTTGCCCTTATACGGCTATTATGCTGCACAAGCTTACGGGCGTGAGGGTTACAGTGGTAGACAATAACCAGGGTTGCGTTGCTCGGTCACAAGAGCTTATCAAGAGGATGCGGTTGGACAAGGATATTCATATTCTGCATAACGAAGGTGATGCTGTTAATTGCAGGGGGTTTAGCATTATTCACTTGGCTATGCAAATTTCGCCTAAGGAACAGGTGTTGAAAAGCTTGTGGCAAAAAGCGCAGGTCGGCGCAAAGATACTTGTACGTATGCCCAAAAGCGCATTATGCAAGTTTTATTGTTGCAGCAGAAGCGGTGCAGAGCTAGCCTGCTCCGGATCGGTGCTACACGACAGGTTTTCTAATGTGCACAACACCTTCCTTTATATCAAAGAGGATCCCTGTGAAATCAGTGCTTAAAAAGCTGCGGCCGTATTTGATGGTGCTGGCGGTTGTGCTGATTGCATATGTGCTCTATCAGTCCGATATACCAGGCATTGCTGCGGCTGTGAAAGCTACCCCTATTACGCAGCTGCTCTTGGTTATCGGCTTGCAGCTTATCACCCAGCTATTGTTGAATTTTCAATGGTATAGGCTTTCCCGGATTATGGGCTGGAAGACGTCGTTTGCAAAGCTTCTCGTAGTGAATGCGTATGGGGTTGTGGCAGATGCTATTACCCCTGGGGAAAAGGTGGGGGGCGAGGTTGCGCGCGTTGTGCAGCTAAAATCCAGCTTTGGCTATACCACAGCTCAATCCACAATTTTGGTGACTATACAAAAGGCGCTGAGCCTTTGTGCCTTGGTGGTCTTAAACCTGATGGTGGTTCTAACCATGGCTGACCGCGTGAGTTTTCTACAGCCCATGCCGGTGCGGATTGCAGTGCTTGTTATTCTTATTATAATTGCAGCGTTCTTGTTTTTGCTTCTGTTTCATACCAACCGGCTGGCAGCTCGCATGTGCAGAATCCGTGCCAAGAAAAAATGGCTTAAAGTTTTTATTAATTGGACGGATAGCTTTGCTCAACATACCCAGATAATTAGGCAAAAGCGCGGAGAATGGGTATTGCAGTTTGTGCTGTCGGTTCTTATCTGGTCGGTTTTCCCGTTAAAGCTGATCTTGCTTGTATCGTCCTATCATGCACAAATCCCTGCTTTAGCGCTGTTTGGCACGACATTTGTCGCGTATTTTGCAGGCATGATCCCGTTGCTTCCGGGAGGGCTGGGCACGTTCGAGGCTGCGATGAGCAGTATCCTTATCGTATATGGGCTGAGCTTTCAACAGGCGCTGGCAGCGACGGTGGTATTTCGGTTTGTGACGTTTTGGCTGGTGGTGCTTGTAAGCGTTGCAATGATTGTTGTACACCGGATTGCCCTGCGTAAGCGGGCCCGCCAACCAGAAATGAAGCATGACTCATAATAGGAGGATCAATACCATGCCAGGTAAGAAAATGCGCATTTTGGCAGGATATCTTGTGAAAAATATACCCAATGCCCTGACTGTGCTTAACATGACGGTAGGGATTATTGTTTTGTTCTTGATTGTTAGCCGTATTCATCCGAACTACCGTGTGATTTCATGGTGGCTGATTGTAGTTGGCGTGATTTTAGACGCGTTGGACGGTTGGACGGCAAGGAGGCTGGCTGCAGAATCTGAACTTGGGAAGCAGCTAGACTCATTTGCAGACTTTTTAACATTCGGCATTGCGCCTGCTGCAGTCTTTTTTACCATCGAATCCATGCGATCGCCCCTTGTTTTGCTGGTGCTTATACTATACCCGCTGTCGGGGGCGTTTAGGCTTTCGAGATATAATGTCCAAGATCGTAAGGGCTATTTTACGGGGCTTCCGATTACGGTTGCAGGCTTGATACAGGCAGTTGGCGGACTGTTGCTAAATGGCGAAGAACTCTGGCATACTGTGGCTGTGGTTGTGATGACCCTGCTGCTTTGTGCGCTGATGGTGTCTACATTCCAGCTAAAGCGCCCCTTTTCAAACCCAGAAAAGAATAATCGAAAAAAAGCCGCCTAGAAGCGGTCTTTTTTTATCTCTCAACTGCCGGTGGCGCAATAAGGCGCGAAAATCCAGCCAGGTGAAGGCTGTGGGCGGGGATTTTACATAACCTTGATATTGGCCGGATAGGTGTAACTGACTGAGCTGGGTTTTCTTATGCATCCATAATACGTCATGGCAACTGTACGGGTATCATGGTTTTGCCAATTTGCCGTACTTCTCCAACGGGGGAATAGTTGCGCCGTAATAATGGATTCATTTCATTTTGAGCGGCTGCCTTTGTCGGTTATCAGTGGCCTGCCTTTGTTAATAGCGTTATCCAGAATCATCCCGGTGTACATCACAGGGTCTTTTGTTGTGGAGAAAGGCGGCGCATAGCCCAGATCAAGGTGGAACAAATCTTCTGCTTTGGCTTGGTAGGTGATGGCGGTTACAAACACATCCAGCCTTTT
>JBMNTQ010000028.1:0-16005 GCA_050945815.1 Christensenellales bacterium | reverse complement strand
CTTTTTTGTTCTCTAGATGGGAGGGATTGATTAGGGGCGCGTCCTTAAATAAAAAGCCTCTAGCTTGGAGACTGCGATATACATCAGGGCGGCGGCGATGGCCAGAACCACTACGCCGGCCATGACCAAATCCAGCTTGAATACCTGGCCGCCGTATACGATGAGGTAGCCGATGCCTTTTTGCGCCACCAGGAATTCGCCGGTGATGACGCCGACCCAGGACATGCCTACATTGATCTTTAGGGTAGAGATGATGGTGGGTATGCTTTGGGGAAGCACGACCTTTTGTAAAATTTGCAGGCGGCTGGCGCCGAAGGAGCGCATCAGCAGCATTTTCATTTCGCTGACTGCCAGAAAACCTGCCAGCATATTCATGATGGTGACAACTACGGAAATCAGCAGGGCCATGGTTAAGATTGCGCCGACACCGGCCCCGATCCAAACGATGATGATGGGGCCTAGGGCTACTTTGGGCAGGCTGTTGAGCACCACCAGATAGGGATCGGCGATGCGGCAGACTTTAGGCGACCACCAGAGCGCCACAGCGATTATGATGCCTAGGACCGTGCCCAGCAGGAAGCCGCCTACGGTTTCCAATACGGTGACTCCGATGTGTACCCAGAGTTGGCCGGTTTGGTGCAGGGATAGGATTGTGTTGACTACCCGGGAGGGGGAGCTGGTGATGAACGGATCGATCCACCCGAGCTGGGCGGCGGCTTCCCATACAACCAGCAGCCCGATTAGCAGCCCGATGCGCCACAGGTTGGTGGAGAGGCGGTCGCGCTGTAATTTTTTTAGATAGTTTTTATGTTCTAAAGAACTTTGTTCTAGAGAACTCTTTTCTAGAGGGTTTCTTTCCAAAGCGTTTCCTTCATTGGTGGACATCGATATCCAACTCCTTCCATATGGTGTCGAAATAGTCCTGAAATACAGGGGCTTTCCTGCGTTCCAGCGGTGTTTTGTAGGTTTCGCCAAATCTGATTTCGTGGGTTGCCTTGACTGTAGCCGGCCGCTTGGATAATACGATGACCCGGTCGGACAGGGAAAGCGCTTCGGAGATATCGTGGGTGACCAGGATGGCAGTTTTTTTCTCCTGGCGGATGATGTCCGCTACTTCGCCGGACACTGACAGGCGGGTTTGATAGTCTAGGGCGGAGAAGGGTTCATCCAGGATAAGTATGGAGGGGTTGACTGCCAAGGTGCGGATCAGCGCTACTTTCTGGCGCATTCCGCCGGACAGTTGGCGGGGATAGTGTTTTAAAAAGCCGCCTAGGCCATAGGTTTGCAGCAGGCCGCAAGCATACGATCGAGCCTCGGGGGTGCATTTTTTTTGCACTTCCAGCCCAATGGTTACGTTTTGTGCTATGGTGCGCCAGTCGAAGAGATGGTCTCTTTGCAGCATGTAGGCGACTTGGGGATGCGGCTGAACCACTTTTTCGCCGCCGATGCGCACCTCGCCGGAGGAGGGGGATAATAGCCCCGCGATCAGGGAGAGCACTGTGCTTTTGCCGCAGCCACTGGGGCCGACGATGGTGAGAAATTCGCCTTCATATACATCGAAGGAGATATCTTTCAACGCCAGAGTTTCTACTTCTCTGGTATGATAAGTCAACTGAAGGTTTCTTGCTTCTACGAGCTTGGTTTTTCCGCTCAAACGAAAACGCCTCCTTTTGTAGTCTTTTTGCAGCTTTTTTTGGCCAACGGGTGTGGGTGCTCTTCTATCGGGAGCGTCGGGAACACAACATATTGCATTATATTCGCAAGGAGCGGATAGGTTCGAGGGGAAACGGGCGGGTAGGGGAGAAATGGGGAAAGAAGATAAACCCGGCCTGCCGCTGGAAAGCGGAGAGCCGGGCTTGCATTGGATTGATTTTGCGGCGGGGGTTATTGGATGGTTTCGACGGCCTTTTGTGCAAAGCTGTTGTCGACGATTTCTGCGAAGGGCGCAGTTTTATCCAGCTCGCCGGCCATGGTCATGACTTCTTGCAGCTTGTCGAGGGATTCTTCCTTCATGACCGGGACTTGCATCCAGCAGTCTGCATCGCGGTAACTCTTGACTGCGGCGGCCAGCAAGTCTAGGTCGGTTTCGGGGAAATAGGGCATGATTTTCTCCGCTACTTCCTTGTCGCTGTGGCTCATGACCCAGAGTTGGCCTTTGTAGATGGCGTTGGTGAAGCCTTGGATGGTTTCTGGATTCTGTTGGATATAGCTTTTCTTTGCCATATAGGCTGTATAGGGGATTTCGCCGCTGTCTAGGCCGATGGAGGTTAGGACATAGCCTTTGCCTTCTTGCTGGAAGAGGGAAGCTGTCGGCTCGAATAAGGTGACATAGTCGCCGGTGCCGCCTTCAAAGGCGCCGCCCATGAGATTGAACTGTATGTTGGTGAGGACCTCGACATCTTTGCCGGGCATCAGGCCGTTTTCTTTTAGTACGTATTCTAGGGTCATTTCCGGCATACCGCCTTTGCGGCCGCCTATAACTGTTTTTCCCCGCAGGTTTTCCCAGGCGAAATCTTCGTCTGATCGGCCGACCAGGAAGCTGCCGTCTCGCTTGGTGAGCTGGGCGAATACGACGGCATGGTCTTCTTTGCCCTCATTGTAGACGTAAACAGCAGATTCGGGGCCCATGAAGCCGACATCGGCTTGGCCAGATAAGACGGCAGTCATGGATTTGTCTGCACCGCCGCCATTTTCGAGGGAGACTTTCATGCCTTCATCCTGAAAGTAGCCCAGTTCGATGGCTGCGTATTGCGGTGCGTAGAATACCGAGCGGGTAACCTCATTGACCCGGACTTCCTGCATCTGTCCGCCGCCGCATGCGAACAGAGACAGGCAGAAACACAAGAGCAGGAGCAGCGCGCCGAATTTTTTGAAGTGTTTCATAGGAGACCTCCTTAAAATTGGGTTTTTCTCATTCTATTCTGAAGGAGGGAGGTTGGTGAGCGAAGGGGCGGGGCTGGACTGCTGGAGGAAAAACTGTTTTTTCTCAGTGTGATTTTGTCACTTACAGGGGGAAATTGACAGGATATAATGATTTAAAAAGGCTGGAGCGCGAATTTTGTGGCAATTGCCGGTGGGCAATGGGCTGGATATCCTTTTTTTAGATTGTAGAGAAGGAGGAGAGGCAATGAAGATATTGATTGTGGGCGGGGTGGCCGGTGGGGCCAGCGCTGCGACCCGGCTGCGCCGATTGGATGAGGACGCAGAGATTATTCTGTTTGAAAAGGGGGCCTATATTTCTTACGCAAATTGTGGGCTGCCTTATTATATCGGGGGTGTTATCCGGGATAGAGAGCGGCTGACAGTGACGCAACCGGATACGCTGCGCCGCCGTTTCGCCATAGATGTGCGCACGATGAGCGAGGTGGTTTCTATAGACCGGGAGGCTAGGACTGTGACCGTTCGAAACCATGGAGACGGAAGCGAATATGAGGAGAGCTATGATAAGCTGATCCTGTCGCCGGGGGCGGAGCCTAGGCGGCCGGATTTGCCCGGAATAGACTTGGAGGGCATCTTTACGCTGCGTACTGTGCCGGATACTTTTGCTATCGATGAATTCATCCGCAAAAACCGACCCACCAGCGCGGTGGTGGTGGGGGCGGGCTTTATCGGCGTGGAAATGGCGGAGAACCTCAAAGAGCGCGGACTTTCTGTGAGCATGGTGGAATATTCGGACCATGCAGTGGCCAGCTTGGACATCGAAATGGCGGCCATCTTGCATGAGCATATGCTGGAAAAGGGAGTCTCTTTGTATGTTAATGCTGGAGTGGAGGCCTTTGAGAAAAAACAAAGGCTGGGCGTATTGCTGAACACCGGACAGACGCTGGAGACGGACCTTGTTATTTTGAGCATTGGTGTCGCGCCGGAGAACAGGCTGGCGGTGGAAGCGGGGCTTACAATCGGAGATCGGGGCGGGATTTGGGTGGACGAAACGTACGCTACATCCGACCCGGATATCTTCGCTGTGGGCGACGCGATAGAGGTTCTAGGCTTGGTGGACGGCGAGAAGGGGCTGGTGCCTTTAGCCGGAATTGCCAACCGGCAGGGCAGGAAGGTTGCCGAAAACGTATTGGGCCGACGGCAGGAGGCTACCGGCGTGCAGGGCAGCGCGGTGTTGAAGGTGTTTGATATGACGGCGGCATCTACCGGCCTCAATGAAAAGCAACTGAGACAGTTGGGGCGGCCGTATCATAAAACCTATGTGCATCCATCCAGCCATGCGGACTATTATCCTGGTGCTAGTCAAATGAGCCTGAAGCTTTTATTTGACGAGGGGGGGAGGATTCTGGGGGCGCAGGCCGTGGGCTATGAAGGGATAGAAAAACGAATCGATGTGTTGGCTACGGCGCTGCGCCTAGGGGCGACGGTTTATGATTTGCAGGAATTGGAGCTTTGTTATGCGCCGCCTTATTCTTCCGCAAAAGACCCGGTAAACATGGCAGGCTTTACGGCTGTAAATATATTGAGCGGGGCTATGAGGCCATTTTACTATGAACAGGTGGATGGCTTGGATCTGGGGGAAATTACACTGTTGGATGTGCGTACGCCGCAGGAGGCGGAACTGGGGACTTTAGAGGGCGCTGTGAACATACCGGTGGACGATTTGCGCGACAGAATGGGCGAACTGCCCAAGGAAAAGCCTGTGTATGTGTTTTGTCAGGTGGGGCTGCGGGGTTATGTTGCGGCGCGGATGTTGATGCTTAGGGGCTATGACGCGCTGAACCTGAGCGGCGGCTATAAGACGTACAGCATGGCTAAGGGGGGAGAGCGGATGTTTGAGCGGGCGAAGATTGGCGGCAGCGGCGAAGGGCGGACTTTAGCTGGCGAGGGACAGACTTTGGCCGACGTGATAGAACTGGACGCTTGTGGTTTGATGTGCCCTGGGCCTATCATGAAGCTGGCGGAAGGGATGGGACCCCTCAAGGCCGGTGCGCGGCTGGCTGTGCGGGCAAGTGATCCGGCTTTTGTGTCGGACGCGACGGTTTGGGCGCAGCGGACCGGCAATACGGTGGTGGATGTGCGGCGGGACAAGAACGTTTCTACTGTGACGCTGGAGAAAGGCGACAAAGAGCAAAGACTCATCGCCGCCGGCGGCAACGAGAAGACGATGGTACTATTCAGCGGGGATTTGGATAAGGCACTGGCGGCATTTATCATTGCCAACGGGGCGGCTGCCATGGGCCGTCAGGTTACACTCTTTTTTACCTTCTGGGGGTTGAATATTCTGCGCAGGGGCGACAAGGTAAAGGTGGAGAAGAGCCTGATTGAGAGGATATTTGGCTGGATGATGCCTCGGGGCAGCAAAAAACTTGGACTGTCGCGCATGAATATGTGGGGCATGGGCGCCAAGATGATCCGCAGCGTTATGCAGAGCAAAAACGTGGAGTCGTTGGAGGGGCTGATTCGATCGGCGATGCAAAGCGGCGTGCGGGTGATGGCTTGTCAGATGTCGATGGACGTGATGGGCATTCGGGAAGAGGAGCTGATAGACGGGGTGGAGCTGGCCGGCGTGGCGACGTTCCTGGGCCGGGCGGAGCTTTCGGATACCAACTTGTTTATATAGGGTAAGCAAAAAAGGCCGAATTTTGTCGGCCTTTTTCTGGCGGCTTACCAAGTTCTTGCGCCCAGGATATGCAAAAAGCGAATATCCTGCCAGGAGTATTCTGTCAGACGCTTGTGGGCGACATCGTAGGTATGGGCGGCAACATAGATTTCGTCCAGATTGCCTGTCTTGCCTACTGAAACCACCACTGGCGTATGCTGGAATACGCTGCCGGAGAATTTGAGCTGGATGATGTCGCCCGGCAGCAGCGCAGAGGGGGTGTGTAGCGATTGGGCATAGGGGCCGGTACTTTTATTTTGTGTGAGAAACTTGTAGAGAAACTCTACGCCGGTCCAAGCCGGGGTGCGGTGGTTGAGGCTGTGGTAGAACCAGCCTAAGGGATAGGCGTAGTTCATGATGCCGCAGCCGGAAAACAGAACCTGGGAAGCGAAATTGGTGCAGTCGCCCCCTAGGGAGTCGAAGTTGTAGTAGGCTTTGTTTCGCGACAGCGCCCATGTTTTGGCGTAATGTAGAGCCTGTTCGCGATTGTAGGAGATTTCCTGCATAAGCACCCACCCTTTTTGCTACAGTATATGAAGCGGGGCGGGATGGGTTGCCCAAGAGAAAGAGACATCCGCCCACTGTTTTGGGGCGGATGGAGGGGAGAATGTGTTATTGCAGCGCTTCCTTTAGCGCGGCAAGGTTTTGCCGCATGATAGAGAAATAGTCGTCGCCCTCTTCTTGCTGTTTGGCGGTCAGCCCTTCGAGGGGGCTGAGAACGGCAGTTTTGGCGCCGGTGGAATCAGCGATGACATCGGCGATTCTGGAGCTGACCAATTCTTCGAAGAAAATGGTTTGGACATTGTTTTCCTGGACGAAACTGATGATTTCCGCCATCCTTGCCGGGTCGGGCTCGGAATCCGGCGATAGACCCTCGACGCCCACTTGATTGAGACCATAGGCATCGCAGAGGTATCCGAAGGCCTCGTGAGATACGACGATATCTTTGTTGGGCAGGCTGCTTAGAGTTGTTTTGAATTCTTGGTCCAGCTTGTCCAGTTCGGCGGCGTATTGCTCGTAGTTGGCTTGATAAGAGGATTGGTTGGACGGATCGGCTTTGGAGAAGGCATCTGCTATGTTGCGCATTTGGATTTTTGCATTTGCGGGATTGAGCCAGACATGAGGATCGGGGGAGGAAGCATGATCGTGGTCATGGTCGTCATCATGATCGTGGTCGTGATCGTGATCGTGGCCGTGATCGTCATCATGATCGTGATCGTGATCGTCATCATGGTCGTGACTGTGGCCTTCCAGCAGAGGAATGCCTTGGGAGACTTCCGCGGAAAGGAGCGATGGGTTCTCAAGGGCGGCTAGAACATCGGACACCCAATGTTCCATGCCTGCACCGTTGTATAGGAAAACATCCGCTGTTTCCAGCCCGATGATGTCTGAGGTCGAGGGTTCCCAGGCGTGGGGTTCGCCGCCGGCAGAGACGAGGTTGGTTAGCTGTATGGTATCGCCGCCTATTTTGGAGGCAAAGTCGTACATGGGATAGAAACTGGTGTAGACTTTGAGGGGGCCGCCGGTTTGCGATGTGGCTTCGGGCGGGCCGGGGGAGGGGTTAACGCAGCCTGCCAGCAAGGACAAGGACAGTAAGACACACAGCAAAATGGGCAGGGATTTTTTCATAGGATAGATCCTCCTTACATGAGCATGGGATGCCGAATTTTTGATTTCGGCTTAAATGCGAATCATACGCATTTGCAAACAGTATAGTTTGGGGAAGCTAACATGTCAAGGGGTGCCCGAAAAAAACAAAAAAACTAGCGCGAACGGTTTGGTTTGTAATGGTGGGGGGAGGAAAATTTGAAAAAAACAGGTAGAGTTTTCTGCCTGTTTGCTTTTTCCCAATATTTTTAGTGGATACGTTATGCTTAATTATCGAACTTTTTTTCATACCTGTCGACCAGCTTTTTTAGGAAAGCCGTTTTGGGCAAGCGGATATAGATTTGCCGCAAGCGTTTGCGCACAAACAACTTGATTCCAGACTTGGCTTGGGTTTTGTCTTGGCTTCGGTCGAACCGGTCGGTGAATACGACTTCATCCAAGGTATGCTTGCGAGCCACCTGCTGGGGCGTGTTGTCTGTGTAGCCTAGGGTAATTAGGGCAATAGGGTCGTAGGAGGGGGGGATGTCCAGCAGCTTACGCAGGGACGCTTTGGAAGGGAGATTGCACACCCAGCAGGTGGCGACTTGAAGCTGGGCTGCTTGGAGCAGCATGTTTTGGATGATTGCGCCGGCGCTTAGAATATCGTCCCGGTATTCCAAATTGTCGATGCGGTTGTCGTATAAGACTAAGATGGCCTGGTTGCAGTCTTTGACAAAATGGGCCGTTCCTAGGGCTGTTAGCTGATTCAGGGTTTCTTTATCTTGCAGGTAGATAAAACGGTATTCCTGTTTGTTGCAGGCTGTGGGCGCCCACATGCCGGCGGCAATGATCTGGTTGATGGTTTGCCGGTGGACCGGCTTGTCGTTATATTTTCGAATGCTTCTGCGCGAAACAATGATATCGTGGATATTCACAGGGCGTTTCAGTCCTTTCAGCGTTATGTCGGGGTTTCTGCGTTTGATTGGAGCGATTTTACTGTACCACTCGCTCTGCCTGGCCGGTGTCCATGTTGTATTTTGTGATTACGGTCGCTTCCGTTGCGCTGCCTTTGAGCAGGCGGGGCTGGGCGAGGAGGTCGGCGGTCATGAAGAACTTTCCGGATGCGACGTGGCGCAGGGACATGGTGCCTGCATATTCGAAATCTACCGGCGTAGGGCTGTTTAGGTGGTCGGTGAGGGTGACGGTGCGCTCGGCAAACTGAATTTCCCGGGAGAAGGTGATGTTTGTGTGCCGGTCTACAAAGATCAGCTTCTTTTTCAAAAAGCCGATAATCTTATTTCCCATGATGAAGGAGACCACCCGCAAGCCCATATGCAGGATGGGGCGGGAGACTTTTAACGAAATTTTGTTGAGGCTGCCGTAGACTTTGGCGTTGGTGCCTTCAAATGACCATTCGTAGGACGGATCCTGCCAGTTGGTAGCTGCGATGGTGCCTTTTCCATAATTTACCCGGTAGCCGCAATCGATAAACAGTTCCTTTTCTTTTTCGTACAACTTGACCACGCCGCCCTTTTGCAGCCCGACAAAGGCAGAATAAACATCGTTGTGCAGAGAGAGCAGGCCGCTTTTCGGGAAATATCGGGTGTTTCCGCTTTGATAGGGCAGCAAAGCACCGGCTTGCTTATCAGGGGAGAGCTGCTCCTTTTCCAGTGCCCGCAGGAAGGAATGCAGCAGGTAGTGGGAAAAATAGCGGTCGTCTACAGAATCCATAAAGTAGTTGTAGGCGGCGGTGTTGGAATACAGCTTTTCTTTGATGGCGCCAGCATCGGCGATGCCTATTTGCAGCGCGACTTCCAGGCCGCTGGGCAGGAAATAGGTTGTGTTGCGTGAGCCGTATTCGCCGCCCACGGTGCCGTCTGGGTGGACAAAGTATTTTATAAAATCGATGACTTTGGCAATCGGCTCTTTCACGGCCTCATCGCCGCTAAGATGGTAGTATTCGCAAAGCATGTCCAGTGCGACGCTTAGATAACCCAAGTCGGCGCCGCCATATTCCGAGAACCAGCCTTCAGGGGACTGGTGCTGCAGGATTCTGTTTAGCTTTGCACGACAGCCGTCTAAAATCCACTGCTCCTGTACCAGAGTGTAGACACTGTAGAGGGCAGCGATGGAAGCCATCTCTTGATTGAAAGCTTTCTCTTCGATGGTTTTGCAGAGATAGCGGGCCGTTTTTTTCATTTTTTCTAAGATGTCCGGCTCGTCCATTTGCAGACGACTGTATACCTGGCTGGAGGAATACAGCGAAAAGGCTGTGGGCGGAAAGCCATGTTCCCAAGGATAGTATTCGTTGTAGGAACCGTCTTTCAGTTGAATGTTTGACCAGAAGCGCACGGTGGCTTTTGCCCATTCTGCAACGTTTTGGTTGTTGTAGTAGATGTTTCCGGGGAAATCCAGCTGATAGAGAAGGGCTAACGTCAGGCCGGATTGCTGGAGAATCGCCGAATTGAAATCTCGGATTTTCAAATGCCAGTAGTTGCGATCGCAGCTGCCGTAGGTTGTGGAATGGGGGTCTCTGTCTACCTGGGTGATAACCCGGGGGGCATTTTTTAAGATAAAATCCGAGTAGATGCTGTTTTTTTGCAAAATGGTTTCCTCCCTCAATCAACAAAACGAAACATAGCTATCGTGAGAAGCACGCAAAGGGGAAAGGGCGGAGATTTTCTGCCGCCGGTACAGCCGGGCTTCTCAAAAGCTGGTGCGGCGGGTAGTAGACAGACTATGCCAGCCTAACTGATATAGTATTATAGCATGTTTGAGTTGAATGTCAAAAGAAATCGTGGGATGTAGGGCGGTTTGAGAGGCCATCGAAAGGGGGAGAGAAAAACCGGCCCCAAGCTTGGGGTCGGTTTGTAGGTAGACTTGCGGATCAGCCGGGGGCGGGTAGGAGATGGATGGTGTAGATTGTGGGGGCGGAGCCGTTGTGGGCGAAGCAATGCAGCGTGATGATGCCGACGTCTGCCGGGTAGAGCTGTAAGCTCTGGACCGCGCAATAGGGGCCGGCTTGTGCCAGCACCTGTACCATTTTAACCGATGGCGGCAGCATGACGAAATAGGTATGGACGGCTGGATCGAAATCCGGCATCAGCGCATGCGGACTGCCATGGTCTGTAGGGTAGCTGTACAGCGACAGGGAAGTAAGGCTGGTGTCGACATCGTCTCCGTAGTACACATGCAGGGTGTAGTCTGTGGTGTGCAGCGTGTTGGAGGAGACGCAGGAGAAGGTGAAGGTGTTCTCGCCGGGAAGCAGCGGGAAGCTGTCCGGGCCCTGTATCCTTGCGTTTTTGTCGGTGGGCAGGGCGCTTAGGGATAGCTGGGGCGACGAGCCGGCGGGCAGGCTGACGTGGTAGACAGTTTGCTGACGGTTGACGGATTCCAGCACAGGATAGGTGATGTTGGTGGAATCGTCTTTTAGAGCTAGGGACTGGAGGCCGGAATCGAAGCCGCCGCGATAGACTTGGAGATAGTGGGTTTGCTTGTTGCTGTCGTGGGCGTAGACTGTCAGCGGAATGCGATTTAGGCCGTATCCTAGCGTGTGGCTGTTGCTGCCGCGGATTCGGGTATAGGGCGAGACAGAAACGCCGTCTACCTGGATGGACGTGCAGTCGTCCGTGACAGTTAGAGTCTGGTTTGATGTTGGGGAAGTAAGCAGCCCTAAGGAGAGAGGCTTGCCGGATTGGTCGGCTACCTGCCAATGGGACAGGGAGGTATCCACTGATCCGCGGAAGACCTTGACGGTATAGGCGGTGGTTTTTGTGCCGTCAGGGGAGGTACAGGAGACAGTCAGGTCGTTGGTGCCAGAATGTAGCGAATGGCTGCCGGCACCGTTTATGGATGCGCCAGAATGTAGTGATTTTGCCTGTAGGGATACCCTTGAGACGGTATCTGGCACAGCGACGTAGTAGGTTCGTGTGTTTCTGTCGAAAGCGCCCGTGAAGGGGTAGCCTGTGTTGTTGCTGTCGGACAGGCTTAGGGAGGACAGGCGGGATTCGTTGCTTAGACGGGTGACTTGGATGGTGGTGGTTGTTGAGGTTCCCGCTTGAGAGATACATCTTATGGAAAGGGTGGTGGTGCCTAGCGGCAGGTTGTATACCCCGGTGCCGGAAACAGCGGCGTAGCGGGACTGGGGCTGCGCTTGGATGTTGATTTGGGTCAGCGCATGTTTGACTACTAGGCTGTAGTTGTGGCGGGTGGGAGAAAAGCCTGGCGTCAGGCTATAGGGATAGCCGGTTTTGTTGTTGGTGATGCGGATGGAGGAGAGGGCGGAGTTGGCGGCGGCCGCATAGGGCGTAGGGGTTGTGTTGATGTGGGAATAGGGATTACTGGGCGATGGGTCTGATGGATCCCAATTGACGTGGGCGGGGATCTTTACGCCTAGGAACTGGTCGGGGACGCCGGGCCAAGATGCTTTTTGGTAGATTTCGACTGTGGTGCCGCTGGGGCAGTTATCGTAGACCCATTTCGCGTCGACGGCGCGCAGACGGATACAGCCTGCGGACACCGGCCTGCCCAGGGAGTTGAAGCTGGATGTGAAGAGGGTGTCGGCGGAGGCCCTTTTGTAGGGGATGGAGTGCATGGCGATGCTGCCGACAACACGACACATATATTGGGAGTATACATCGCCCAGCATCAGACGCCAGCGGTATTTGTCGGAGAGGCGAAAGCTGCCTGTGGGCGTTTGGTTGTAGGCGCCGGTGGAGCATATCATGGAGCGGACGGGGACGGTGTATTGGCCGTTGTGGTCCTTGGCGAACACCGCTACCACCTGACCGGAGATGTTGATGCGTATGACATAAGGATAGCCGGCAGACAGGGAGACGGCGTTGTCGGTATAGGCCTGGACAGACGCGGCTTGGGCATCGGCAACCCATACGGCGGGATTTGCAGACGCGGTTTCCTGGGCTTTATCCGCTGTTGACGGTTGTATGTCGGAAAGCGGCTGGCTATTTACCGATACGGACAAAGAGACCAACACCAGCAGCAAAAAAAGCTTCAGAATGCGAATGGGCAAAGTACGGCCTTTGTTCATAATAAAACCACCTTATATTCATGATAAAATGAGAGCATGGATACCCATGGAAGTATAATTTCAGTATAACATAGGCCGGGCGCGTATTGGAGAAGGAAATTGCAGAAAATGGATATAATGACGTTGGATTTGGGAAAGGCTTTGATTCCTTGAAAACGGGGAGGGAATTTTGTTTCATAGGAAAAAAACATGGTATACTATATAGGCTGGAGAGCGATGCGGGGCAACGCAGGGCAGCGGGAGGAGACCATTGCAGCGGATGTAGGCTGCCCGGTGGGCCGGCTTTATTTCGTTGCAGCGCAGATTCAAGGCGTTTGACGGACAGAAAATGAGGGTTATTTTGCATAAAATGGGCAGGGAAGGCAAGGGCGGATAATTGGCTTGGATGGACGAGAAAGAAAACCTGCAGGTTTATGCAGGTTTTCTTTGAGAGGGCCTTGTTGTTTAGGGCGTTATTTGGTTGCCTGCTTACGCGATAGGATGAACGCCTTGCTCTTAAGCAGGGTATACAGCAAAAAAGCGTTGCAGGGGATCAGGATGGCCTGGGCGACTAGACGCCCGACCAGCGCCGCAGGTGCTATGCCCAGGGCGAATATCATCCATAGGTTGTTGATTACGACGGAGCCCACGAACTGGGCCAGCAGCACCGAGAGCAGTATTTTGGGATAGGATATTTTTTTGCTCTTGTGCAGGAAAAACGCCGGCAGCATACACATGATGCCGAAAGACAGGGTGAATACAGGGTCGTAGCTGCCTAAAGCGGACGTGGTGATGAGGTACTTTGCCAGATCGGTAACGGCGCCGGTGAGAAAGCCGAACATCGGGCCGAACATAATCCCTGCCAGCATGCCCGGAACCAGACCGAAGGATACGTTTAGGGAGTAGGCGCCCAAGGTAAAGCCCTTGATGCCCAGCGGGCCGGCCAACAGCGCGCCGATGGCGGCCAACATGCCGCAGACTACAACTACATAGGTTTTTCTCATAAAAAAACACCTCCTTTTTCTTAACAAATGGCAGATCACCATGTTAAAGAAAACGAAGGATGTCCGTTCTCAATAATGAGATGAAATGGGCAACGGATGCGACACAGCACCGCAGGCCGTTTCAGGCCTTTCGTCTGGAGGCAACTTCCCATCCTCCAGCACTTAACGCGCTCGTGCCTACTCTGCACACTTGCAAGGCAAGTATACCATAACAAAGCGGAGGACGCCAGCGATTGGGAAAAAAGGCTGATACAGATTGGACTTTTGTAGCCGTTGGATGTGAGGAAGGAATATTGATAGGGGGACAGATGAATGAATTTTGAGTTTTTAACCGCGGGGAAGGTCGTTTTTGGCAGGAACAAGTTTGAGCAATTGGCAGACAGCGCAGGCGAGTTGGGCAGCCGGTTTTTGATTGTGAGCGGATCGGGGGCGCTGCGGGACAATGGTGTTTTAGGCAGCCTGGAGAGCCAGCTGGAGGCAAAGGGGAAGGCCTATGTGCATTATAGCGGCGTGAGGAGGGAGCCCGAGCCTGCCGATGTCGATGAGGGCGCGCGGTTGGCCAGGAAGCATGGATGCGACGCGGTAATTGGACTGGGGGGCGGCAGCGTTTTGGATTGTGCAAAAGCCATTGCTGCTTTGATAACCAATGAAGGGCCTGTGGAGGACTATTTGGAGGGCGTTGGTGTTGGCCGGAAGCTGACGCGCGGCCCGGTTCCCTTTGTTGCTGTGCCTACGACATCCGGGACGGGCTCGGAGGTAACGAAAAATGCCGTTATATCTTCCCGCAGCAAGGGCTATAAGAAGAGCTTTCGAGACGATCGGATGCTGGCGGACATTGCGCTGGTGGATCCGGCTCTGACTGTAACGCTGCCTAAAAGCGAGACGGCGGCCTCCGGCCTAGATGCCCTTTGCCAGTTGATTGAGAGCTATGTTTCTGTTCGGAGCAACCCGCTTATCAAAAGCTTGGCAACTTTAGGCATGACATATTGCGCTGCTAGTTTGAAGCCCGCTTATGACAACGGGAAAGACCTCGTTGCTCGGGAGGGGATGGCGATGGCCAGCTTGCTGAGCGGCATGTGCTTGTGTAACGCCGGCTTGGGGGCGGCCCACGGAATAGCCGCGGCTTTGGGTGCGCATCTGGACATGCCCCATGGGTTGTGCTGTGGTATTTTGCTGCCCCATGTGATGGAATACAATATGGACGCGGCGCTGCATGAATATGATGAGGTGGGCAGGGCCTTGCTGGGAGAGGAATTCTTAGAGCCGGGGCAAGGGGCGCGATCTGCTGTCGATTATCTGATAACGCTGAACAGCGAGCTGGGTATTCCACGGGATTTTAAACAGGTTCGGGTTGACCAAGCCAAATTGGAGTTGATTGCGGTGGGGTCTCAAGGGTCTAGTATGTCCGGCAACCCTAAGCGCATGGACGAACGGGCGTGCTTTGCATTTTTGAGTGAGTTGTTTGATACCTCCCTTGGGCATCATCAAAACCCGGACAGAAAGCCTTGCTAGGGGCCGGATTGGGCAAAGGCCGGCGGTTATGCATTTTGGTTTGGCTATGCAGGATAGGGGAGGGCGAATATAGAATCGGTTTGCAACTTGCAGGTGCTTATTCTATCATGTTAGAATGGATCAAATGAAATGGATGCGGGAGGAAAAGGTATGCCTGTGAGGCAATCAAATATACGGAATTTTTGTATTATTGCCCATATCGACCATGGGAAGTCCACTTTGGCGGATCGGATGCTGGAGTTGACCGGTACGGTAGACCAGCGGGATATGGAA
The DNA here is from genome assembly GCA_050945815.1 of Christensenellales bacterium. Taxonomy (GTDB): domain Bacteria; phylum Bacillota; class Clostridia; order Christensenellales; family JBMNTQ01; genus JBMNTQ01. Next base: position 1,001 of record JBMNTQ010000028.1, on the reverse strand, counting down.
GGACAGCTTTTAGATACGATGGACTTGGAGCGGGAACGGGGGATTACCATCAAGGCCCAGCCGGTGCGTATGATGTATACGCTAGATGGCGAGGAATATGAGATGAACCTCATCGATACGCCTGGGCATGTGGACTTTACTTATGAGGTTTCTCGCAGCTTGGCGGCCTGTGAAGGCGCGATACTGGTCGTGGACGCTACCCAGGGTATTGAGGCGCAAACATTGGCCAACGTTTATCTGGCTTTGGACAGCAACTTGGAGATTTTGCCGGTTATCAATAAAATTGACTTGCCCAGCGCCCAGCCGGAGGAAGTGAAACGGGAGATTGAGGATGTGTTGGGCCTAGACGCGGCCCATGCGCCGTTGGTTTCTGCCAAGCAGGGTATCAACATTGAGGAGGTTTTGCGGCAGGTGGTAGAAGTTGTGCCGCCCCCCGAAGGCGACAGCAGTGCGCCGCTGCGAGCCATGATTTTTGACTCGATCTACGATAACTATAAGGGTGCCCTTTGCTATGTGCGCGTGATGGAGGGAGAGATTAGGCCGGGGATGACCATTGAGTTTATGTCGTCCGGGCTTAAGGCTTCTGTGGTGGAGGTCGGCTACTTTACGCCCTCTCCCAAGGCAACGGACGTACTTTTAGCCGGGGATGTGGGCTATGTGGCTGCCAGCATTAAGACTGTGGGGGATACTCGGGTGGGGGACACGATAACCGACGCCCAGCGGCCTGCCAAAGAGCCGCTGCCCGGCTATAAAAACGTGAATCCCATGGTGTTTTGCGGCATTTTTCCGGCGGACGGCGCTCGTTACGAGGACTTGCGCGATGCTTTGGAAAAACTGAAGCTCAATGATGCTTCCATTAGCTTTGAACCGGAGACTTCCGTGGCTTTAGGCTTCGGGTTTCGCTGTGGATTTTTAGGGCTTTTGCATATGGAGATTATTCAGGAGCGGCTGGAGCGAGAATTTGACTTGGATTTGGTGACCACTGCGCCCAGCGTGGTTTA
>JBMNTQ010000027.1:0-16255 GCA_050945815.1 Christensenellales bacterium | reverse complement strand
ATATAGGCTGAATAAGTTCATCGCAATGTACATCTTGTCGCTGCCACAATTGTTTTCTTTTGCTCCATATTTTTGTCACAATAAGCCAATAAGTTTCCATTTGCTCCTGAATAAATTATGGGAAAATGCTATAATGTGATTAATCTCCCAGCAAAGGCTGCTACTCTTTCCCTTGCCGGATTGATTTATCCACCCAGCCTAAAAGTTTCCAACCTTGAGACATATTTTTGACACACTGATCAGCTAGAATAAAACCATTCAAAGAAGCAATCCTAATCCTTGAAGAGGTGAAAGCTATGATAAACGAACATGATCCAACTATCTCTCCCAATCTCGACACGCTAGGAGAATCTGCCCGACTAAATAAGCCCGAAAATCTACCCGGCGGTTTTCCGAACTATAATCTTCAATCGAATCATCCCTACGGCAGCTATCTTGCCAATGGCATGGACAACCCCGCTCAAGCCGGTCCGCCTTCGTTTGGCGCGTCACCACCGGAGCGCGGCCCCCAGCGGCCTGCATCCTCAGGCAACTCGGGCAGTCGCGGCAGGGCACGCCGCCGTATCAGCGCCTGGATGGTCGTTCTCTGCTTTTTCTGCGCTTTTTTAGGTGCCGGCGTAGGCGGCGCTACAGTCTATACCATCTACAAAGACAACCTCGCCCAATCCCCGGCTGCTAATAATGGTGCGCTGCAACAGCCTACAGCCTCCGTTTCCCAGCCGCCTAGCGCCACCCAGGGCAACGAATCTGTGGTCGAACCGGTCAGTTCAACCCTCTCGATCGCCCAGATTGCCGGAAAAGCAAGCCCGGCGGTGGTGAGCATCAACTCCACCATCCGCGGTTCTTCCGGCTTTAGTCAGAACATACAAGGTACCAGCGCAGGCTCCGGCGTTATTATTTCAGCCGATGGCTACATCGTCACCAACAACCATGTGGTGGTAGGCGCCAGCGCCATTCAAGTAGTTCTCTCCGACGAAACGGAACACACCGCATCGGTTGTCGGCACCGATGCTGAAACAGACATTGCCGTGTTGAAAATCCAGGGCGATGCCTTCCCCTACATCGAACTAGGCAATTCCTCCGAACTGAAAGTAGGCGATTTGGCAGTAGTTATCGGCAATCCCCTAGGCGAGCTGTCCGGCACGGTCACCTCGGGTATTATCAGTGCCTTAAACCGCGAGGTCACTGTGGAAGGCACCACCATGACGCTTCTGCAAACCGACGCTGCGGTCAACCAGGGGAATTCCGGCGGCGCGCTGCTCAATAGCCAGGGCGATCTGGTCGGCATTGTCAATGCAAAAACCTCCGCAGTCGGCGTTGAAGGCCTAGCTTACGCTATTCCCATCGACTTGGCCAAGCCCATTGTGGAAGAATTGAAAATCAGCGGCTATGTGACTGGCCGCCCCCTGATGGGGGTCACCATCCAAACCATCTACAGCCGAGACAGCATCATCCCCGGTCTGGGCAGCAGCGAACAATCTACCTCCGTTTATGTCACGTCCGTCATATCCGGCAGTGCAGCGGATAAAGCAGGCATCCAGGCTGAGGATATCATCATCGCCATCGAGGGCGAACCGGTCTATACCACCGATGATGTAGACGCTGTAAAAAACCAATATACAGCCGGCGACAGCGTAGAAGTTACCCTGCTGCGTAACAACCAGGAAATCGCGGTAACCCTGATATTTGATGAGAATGTACCGGATTATTCCCAATAACTGCATCTTCCCTCCATTTATAGCCCCGGCACATTGCCCGCGACATGGTTTTGCGGGCAATGTGTTGTTTGCTGCCCGGCGCCTAAAAATATATTGACTAAAACATTGCCCCTCATACTAACCTAGGGTTGTGCGGGGTCTTGCATAGGGAGACAATCGTGATCAAACTTGATCTGCCCCGGGGTTTTCCCCGATTGTATCATTGGCTCACATCCGCTTTGGTCTGTCTGCTTTTCGCCTTGTTCGCCGTCATGACCATCGAAAAAACTACTTCCGATTATATCAGCTTCCCAGGTGCGCTTGTCTTTGCACTGTTGGCTGTCGTTTTGTTCATGCTTTTTTCCCGTTTTATTATCGACCGCATAAGCAGCAGCTATCTTCCCCTTTTGTGTATTCTCTTCGGGCTGCTGTTCGCGCTGCTGGCGGTATTCAGCATAGAATATTTTGCCGTATGGCCCAGCTGGGACTATAGCTGGACAGCCTACACCTCCTCCCTCGTGGGCCAATACCAAGCCATCCCCGAGGATATACTGGCTTATTTCAATATCTATCCTTTCAACTTCAACGTCGCCTATTATCTAGGGCTGATCATGCGAGTCACGGATTCCAGCATGCTGGGTGCTTATGCCGCCAACTTCTTTTCTCTGATGATGGCCTTTTTAGGCCTTGTCCTGACAGCTAAGGATTGCGGAGGCATGCGCCTCGCCTGCAAAGCCGCACTACTCTGTCTCTTTACCAGCTCCCTGTATCTGTATATGCCCATCGCCTATACCGATACATTAGCACTACCCTATCCAATTTGGAGCTGTTATTTTGCCAACCGAGCCCTGCACACCCAGCAGCGGCAATTACGCACACGCATTTTGCTAATCGCCCTCTCCGGCGTCATGGGCGGCATGGCGTTTTTCCTCAAAGCACCAGCACTCATCGTCACCCTAGCCATCGCCGCAGATACCCTGATCTTCCCGCGGCCGGTATTCGAAGCAGCAGGCAAAAGGCTGCGGCCTATCCTCCAGCGGGTTTTACCGGCCTTTGTCATCCTAGCCATGGTCGCTTTGTCTAATTTCGGTATGCAGGGCCTTATGCGCCTGAGCGGCTATGAGAACTGCTTCTCCTATGAGGACAGCCGCCCCCCTACCCATTGGATTATGATGGGGTTAAACAAGCCCGTAGAAGAAGGCGGCACCTCGGAAGGCTGGGGCGGCTACAGCCGTATGGACGACAACTACACCGCCAGCATCCCGGGCTACGACGCGAAAAAGCAAGCCAACTGGAATGTGATACAAAAGCGGCTGTCTAAGATGGGGGTAGGCGGCTACCTCTCTTTTCTGTGGCACAAGCTACAATACACCTGGGCCGACGGCTCCTACTATGTACCTACCAAGCTAGAACGCAGCCCTATGCGCATAACGAAGCTGCACCAGTCTATCCTGGATGGCGGAAACAACAGTGGGTATCGGATTGCTACCCAGTCCATCCAGTTTGCCCTGCTTCTATTCGTTTCCCTCTCCAGCCTGCGTCGGCTGCGTTGCCCTGAAAACACCCTGATGCGCCCAGTAGCCCTAAGCCTGCTGGGTATCATACTTTTCTTTTCCGTTTGGGAAACCCGTTCTCGCTATTTGCTGATGTTCCTGCCGCCAATTATTTTACTAGCCGCCGACGGCCTGAACCAGTTCAATCCCTTTGCACGCTCTAGCAAAAAACGCCGGCGGTTTTAGCTACCGGCCGTGCAGCATAAAACAAAGCCTCCGCATTTTAATGCAGAGGCTTTTTCTGTCGTTTGAGGGGCGCTGGCCCTATCGTCGCAACAATGTATCAAACCCGCCCGTTCCACTCCAAGAACTCCTGGATGGTGGTATTGATCTTATCTTTTTTCTCCTCCTGCAACATATGCCCACAGTTGCGCACCTGAACCAAGTAGGAATTGGGCAGCGCGTTGGAAAAGAAGTCCATCTCATCCATGGGGCGCCACGGATCATCCCCGCCGTTGATCAACAGCACATGCTCCTGCATATTGCGCAGATTATCCATCACATCGCCCACCTCGAAAGAAGAGATACAGTCTGCCAGCGCATGACGTGCCCCCTTGTCCTCCAAGGGAAGATAGTACTGCTCAACCACCTCATCCGTCACACAGGTCTTATCAAAGAAGCATTCCATCAGCGTATGATACACCTTCTTCTCAGAGAACATAGACAGCGCCAGGCGAGAGAATGTTCCGCTGAGCACCATATTCATCCACATCTGGTTAGTCTTGTTGGGCAGTCCGCCCGGCGCCAGCAGCACCAGCCTGTTGACCGCCATAGGATACTGCTGCGCCAACCGCAGCGCGTAGATGCTGCCAGTGGAAAACGCCACGATACTGGCTCTGGAAACAGAAATAGACTCCATAAACAGCTTGAGAAACTCCGCCATCTCATCCACTGTATAGGCAATGCAAGGCTTGTCCGAATAACCATGTCCTAACAAATCTAGTATAATCACCCGGTAGTTCTTGGCCAATTCGTCTATATTGTTGCGCCAGGTATATAGAGATTGGCCCATCCCGTGTATCATCAGGATAACTTCGCCCACACCCTGTTCCATATAATGGACGCGCAAATCACCGATGCTGGCATACTTGCCGACATGGCTGCTATTGATAAATCTTTTTCTTTCAACATCCGGTCTAAACACCGTACTTCCTCCTCGCTGACCCATCCGTCGATGCTACGGCAAAAGCCTCCCAACAGCCGCATGAGCCTGACAGTTCCATGAAAAACATCTAACACATCATAACACTACAACAGTGTACTATTTTTGACGAATAAATGCAAGAGCAGCCCGCAAATCCGCCGACCATCTGCCACAAATCATGGCTTTGTTTCCATATGACGCGAATAATCATCCGAACAGCAGGGAAAATTGCACAATCTTCCTTAAAATAAGCCGCAGTTTTTTAAAAAATTATAAATCCGGTATGTTTTTATGCCGTGTGGGAAGAATAGTGTTGAGGTGATGACATGAATAATATAAACAACGAAAACAAACCTTTAGAAGATAAGAATGCCAATACTCCGCCGAAAAATGGGAAATCGCGCTCCAAAGCCGGACAGTTCATGGACAAGCAAGGATTCTATATCGTCCTGTTGCTGTGCATTGCCATTGTGGGCGTGTCCGTCTTTCTGGCGGTAAACAGCCCGGGCAATCCCGATTCTCCAGACAACGGCCAGTCGGTGCAACAGGATCAACATGGCGGCCTGGAAAGCCAGATAGCCGACCTGCGCGCCACGCCCTCTCCTTCGCCCACAGCCTCCCTTTCGCCAGAGACTACGGATAATCTCGACAACAGCAACAAAGCGCAAGCCACCGTTTCTCTGGGGTTGCCGGTCAATGGTGAGATCGTCAAGGTTTTTTCCAACGATCAGCTGCTCTATTCAGAAACATTGAACCAGTGGATGACTCACGGCGGCATCGACATCCGGGCGGAGGAAGGTACCGATGTATCCGCAGCCTTAGCCGGCACAGTTGTCAGCGCAAAGATGGATGAACTCATGGGTTATACTGTCGTTCTGGAGCATAGCAACAGCATGAAGACCGTCTATGCCGCTATGCTGGAAAGCTCGGCTGTTAAAGAAGGCGATCAGGTAGCCAAAGGACAAATCATTGGCAAAGTGGGTAACACCGCCAAAGCCGAACTGGCCCAAGGCGCACATTTGCATTTTGAATTCACGATAGATGACAAGGCACAAAATCCCGAAAAATATCTGGAAACCATCATTAAAGCTTCCCCTTCCTCTGAAAAATAATGTGGCAAAGCGTGCGACCTACCGTTTAGTCCGCACGCTTTTTAGGTACAATTGCGATTAAGAGGCCGACCATCGGCCTTTTATATTTTTTGGATGGAAAGCCATGTCTTCTCCCCGTTGAGGTTCCATTCCTTCTTGAAAGCCAGAGGCGCCAGGGAAAGCTCGTCCGCCAGAACACTCTCGCAGATTTCCTCCCAATTGTCTGTCAGGATTTCTTTGATGCGCTCGCTGCCATGGCTGTGCAGGCAAATATGCTCCGTCACCTCAAAGCCAGCTTCTTTGCGCATAGTTTGTACTTTGCTGATAATCTCCCGCACAAATCCTTCCTCGATCAGCTCCGGCGTCAAGTTGGTGCTCAGGGCCACTGTAATGCCCTTGTCACTTTCCACCGCAAAGCCCTCTTTTTGCACAGTCTCAATCAGAAGGTCGTCTTCTGAAAGTTCTATTTGCGTCCCCTCTAAATCGAAAGAATAGATGCCGCCGTCTTGCACCGCAGCTACCACAGAACCGGCGTCGCATTGCTGGAGGTAAGCGGACAGTTTGTTCAAAAGCTTGCCATATTTAGGCCCCAAGGTACGCAGCTGGGGTTTGAGCTGGTAGGCCGTAAAGTCGCCGGCCTGTCGCGTCAGTTCAATCTGCTTCACATTCAACTCATCGGCAATGATGTTTACAAAAAGCTCCGGCAGCGGCTGTTCAGCTTGCACGGTCATGTGCCCAATGGGCTGGCGGTTTTTGATGGAAGCGTTGTTGCGCGCGGCGCGTCCCAACACCACGATATCCAAAACCAGGTTCATGTTCGCTTCCAGCTCCTTGTCGATATATCCTTCCTCGCAAACAGGATATTCGCAAAGATGCACACTCAACGGTGCATTTTTATTCACACTGCGCACACAATTTTGGTAGATCGATTCGCTGATAAACGGCACAAACGGCGCACACAACCGAACCAGCGTCTCAAGGCAGGTATACAGCGTCATATAGGCGCTGATCTTATCCTCGCTCATCTCGCTGCCCCAATAGCGTTCCCGGCAACGGCGTACATACCAGTTGCTCAGGTCGTCCACAAAGCGCTGGATTTCCCTGCCTGCCTCAGTTAGGCGATAGGCGTCCAGATAGTTTCCCACCCCCAGAACCAGTGTATTGAGGCGCGACAACGCCCAACGATCCATCACGCTGAGCTTGCAGTCCGCAAGGTCGTATTGATTCGGGTCGAAGCCGTCAATCTGTGCATAGAGAATATAGAACGCATAGGTGTTCCACAGCGTGCCCATGAACTTGCGTTGCACCTCATTCACCGCATTCTCCGAAAAACGCACAGGCAGCCATGGGTTGCTGCCGGTATAGAAGAACCAACGTACAGCATCCGCCCCCTGCTTATCCAGGATGGTCCACGGGTCCACCACATTACCCTTATGCTTGGACATCTTCTGACCTTCCTTGTCCTGCACATGGCCCATCACAATACAATTTTTGAAGGGCGACTTTCCAAACAGGCAGGTGCTGATGGCCAGCAGGGTATAAAACCAGCCTCGGGTCTGGTCGATGGCTTCACTGATAAAATCCGCCGGAAAACGCTGAGCGAAAAGCTCTTTGTTTTCAAAGGGGTAATGCCACTGGGCAAAGGGCATCGAGCCGGAATCATACCAACAGTCAATCACTTCGCTTACCCGCTTCATCTCGCCGCTACAGGCGGGGCAGGTCAAAATCACCCGGTCGATATACGGCTTATGCAGTTCCAAATCCTCGGGTACATCCTTGCCCATCTCACGAAGCTCCGCAACCGAACCCACTACATGGATATGCCCGCAGCCACACTCCCAAACAGGCAACGGCGTGCCCCAGTAGCGTTCGCGGCTCAGCCCCCAATCGATCACATTCTCCACAAAGTGGCCCATGCGGCCTTCCTTGATATTCTCCGGCAGCCAATTCACACTGCTGTTGCTGGCCATGAGGGTCTCTCGCACCGCAGTCATCTTGATAAACCAGGTGCTACGGGCATAGTACAGCAGAGGCGTATCGCAGCGCCAGCAAAAGGGATAGCTATGCTCGTAGTCGGCGGTATGCAGCAGCAGCCCTTCCCGGCTTAAATGCTCTATGATTTTCGGGTCTGCTTCCTTAACAAACATACCGTCCCACGGCGTACCGCCTTGAAATCTGCCCTGCTCGTTCACCAACTGCACAAAAGGAAGCTTGTATTTTGTTCCAATGCGTGCATCGTCCTCACCAAACGCCGGCGCAGTATGGACAATACCGGTCCCGTCGGTCAGGGTTACATAGTTGTCCACCGTGATGTAGTAGGCGTCCAGCGAATCGTCCATAAACGCGAATAGCGGCACATATTTGCGCCCTTCCAGCTCGCGGCCAATATAGCGCTGGACTTCCACAGCCCCTTCCCCCAACACCTGCTCCACCAGCGCCTGAGCCAGGATATAGCGCTGTCCGTTTTTCTCTACTTTAACGTAGGTTTCCTTGGGGTTAACGCATAGTGCAACGTTGGAGGGCAGTGTCCAGGGTGTGGTCGTCCAGGCCAGGAAATAACCGTCGCCGTCCTGTTCCCGAAAACGCACATAGGCCGATTCCTCCCGCACATCCTTATAGCCCTGAGCTACCTCATGGGAGCTTAAGGGCGTGCCACAGCGCGAGCAATAGGGTACGACCTTATGCCCCTTATACAACAGCCCCTTCTCATAAATTTGTTTAAGCGACCACCAGACCGATTCAATATAATCGTTCTCGTAGGTCACATAGGGGTTCTCCATGTCCGCCCAAAAGCCTACCCGGTCGGACATACGTTCCCATTCCTCTTTGTATTTCCACACGCTCTTCTTGCATTCCTGAATAAAGGCTTCCACGCCATATTCTTCTATCTGCTCTTTGCCATCCAAGCCCAAAAGTTTTTCCACTTCCAGCTCCACAGGCAAGCCATGGGTGTCCCATCCGGCTTTCCGCATCACGTCATAGCCCCGCATAGACTTATACCGGGGAATAGAGTCCTTGATACAACGGGTTAAGATATGGCCAATGTGGGGCTTCCCGTTGGCTGTGGGCGGCCCATCATAAAAAGTATAAGGCTCGTTCCCCTTGTTTTTTTCATTTGCCTTGTCAAAAATCCGGTTCTGTTTCCAGAATTCCAAAACCTGCTTTTCCCGGTCTAAAAAATTCAAATCCATTGGAACTTTTTGATACATACGTCATCCTCCGTTTTTCTGCTGTTTCAGTCATGCCCTGTTTTCGGCAATTAAAAAGGCCCCCTCCGCTTAGGACGGCAGGGGCCGCGATACCACCTAATTTAGCGCAGGAACGATCCCCACGCTCTCTCGTTTCAAAGCCCTGCTAACGGTAGGCTACACCGCACAAAACTACACAACTGCCGTCTTTCGTCTCGCGCCTCCCGGGTGATCCTGCGAAAAAGGTGCCGCCGGGCTTCCACCATCCCCGCACTCGCTGCAAAGCACCTGCCCTCTCGCATACTGTCCCATTCAACGGTTTTTCTATGAATATTACTATTATAATCAGTCTGTCCGCGGTTGTAAAGCCTTATGCACCGGGTTTTGTGCGATTTAGCTTCCTACGCGCCCGGCGCCAAGGCCCGCATCACCTTCAAAGTATAGGTTTTTACCGCACCGCTTTGCGCAGTTACCACGATGTCAAACTGATTCTCTCCATATTCAAGAGTCTTGATGCCCGAGCCGGTTACGCTCGCATATTTATGGCTCCTGACCGGCTGAATCCGCAGGCTATGAAGCGAAGCTTTTACCTGTAGAGTATAGTTCGTCGTCGATGGAGAAAAAGCCGGACTGACGCTATAAGGATAGTTTGTGGCCGCATTAAACAGGTTGAGAGCAGACAGGTTGTTGTTTGTGCTGGGCGCCGAGCGGTTCACCGTCAGGAAATAGGTTCTGGCTCTGCCATTTTGCGCCCGGCATATCACACGAAACTCGTTCTTGCCATACGCTAAAGTAACCTCACCCGCCCCGGTAACAGTCGCCTTGGAGGAGGAAGCCACCGCTTGAATATTCAGCTTCTCCACAGTAGCCGGCACGTCTATATTATATCTTGCCACAGAGGGTTTAAACGCCGGCGCGAGGCTATAAGGATAGCCTGTTTTTGCGTTGGTAGCCTTTATAGAGGACAACATATAGTCGGTATCCCCGCGATAGACCGTTATCGTATAGGTCTTGACCGCACCGTTTTCTGCAGTCACCGCAAGGTTTATCTTATTGCTGCCCATAGCCAAGGCCCAGTTGCCGGTGCCGCTTACCTCAGCATGTTGGCTGCTCTTGGTTGCCTGGATATGTAGAGTATGCAACGAGGCCTTCACATGCAGCGTGTAGCTGGTGGTAGAAGAGCGAAAAACCGGACTTAACGTATAGGGGTAGTTTGTGGCCGCATTGACAATCCTGATGCCGCTCAGGTTGTTATCCGTACTGGGTGCTGCCCGATTTATGGTTAGTGTGTAGGTGAACAACTCACCATTTTGAGCCGTGACTTTCAAGCGCACCTCATTCCTGCCCACAGCGAGCGCTTTCACACCGAAAAAGCTGTCGTTCTCGTCATGCTCGTCCGTCAGATCTTCGCTTTCAATGTTTGAAAACATGCCTGTCGAGCCTGCTGCTATGCGTACGCCTTTAACGTTATAGGGCAAGCTTAGGCTATAGTTTAACCTTTCTGAAGAGAATGACGGCGTCAGGTCATATTGTCGCCCGGTTGTTCCATCCATAACAGTCAGGTATCTTAGGATGCTATCCGTTTCCCCCACATAAACCGTTACGCTGTAGTTTCTCTTTGCACCGTTTTGCGCAGTCACAGTAATTGTAAACTGGTTGTTGCCCAGCTTCAGTGATTTTGTGCCGCCGCCACTCACGCTGCTACCAGAGCTGGCAGGAATCGCCTTGAGGTTGATGGAGCGCACATAGGAATCCTCAATATGTATATACGGATTTCTGTCCCCATTTTGCAGGGTAGAAACATAGGATATGTCTGTTCCTTGCGCATATACAGCCGCAAGAGTCGTGTTCGTAGAATTCGTGCCAAATTTAGCCCGCTGTACAGCCGCGTTTGTGTCCACCACGCCGGCGCCGTATTGGTTGCTGTTACTTCCTCCGGTTCCCATCTTTAGGGCCGTTGCCTGTAAAATCGATTTAACCGATGCCGGCGACAAATAGGCTTGTCCGCTACTCTTTCGCGCCGTCTGCATCAGGGCCGCTGTCGCGGCCACGATGGGTGCCGCCATAGACGTACCGTTGAGATAGTCGTACCTGGTCGCCGGGATCGTACTGTAGATGCTATCCCCAGGTGCCGCAAGATCCTTAGCGCTGCCGCCGTTGGAATACCAAGAGGGAAACAGGGCTTCGTCCACTGCCGTTACAGAAATACAATTGGCAAAATCCGAAGGATAGGTTGCCGCTGTAGTCGAGTCGTTCCCTGCCGAAGCCACATTGACTATGCCGCTAGCATAAGCGCTGTTCACCGCCTGCTCCAGCGCATAGTCGTAATTGCCGTCTTTCGAGTTGAAACTCATGTTTATGACTTTGGCTCCCTGCTCCATAGCCTGCCTGATGCCCAGCACAACATAGCTGGTGAAAATACTCTCATCATTGTCCTCGACTTTCATAACAAGCAGGCTGGCGCTTGGAGCTACCCCGGAAATCCCAATTTTATTGTTTCCCTGCGCTGCAATGATGCCGGCAACGTGGGTGCCGTGTCCCCGCTTGTCCACCATGCTGCTAGCCACAGCCATATCCTGGTTGTTGTTGACCAGTCCATACGCTTTTTCAACTCTGTTGGTCAAATCCGGATGGGTAGCTTTGCCATTTACGATGCGTACACCGGTGTCCAATACAGCAACTTTGACACCTACGCCTTTTGTTGTCTTCCAGGCACCGTAAGCCCCCACTGCATCTAGATACCACTGCCGCTGCAACCATTGATCGTTGGTCATAGTATCCGGCACATAACCTGCGTCTGCACTGAAATATCTGTAGTTGGGCTGGGCATGCAACACAGCAGGGTTTTTCTCTAGTTTATTTAAAAAACCGGCAACCTCTTCGCCCTCGGGAACTTCCACTACGTTAAACTCTCCATTGACCTTCGTAGTCTCCAAAGATTCCGTATCATAGGATTCCAGCACAGCATCAGCGCCCTTTTGAGTGAGGGTATGGCGAAATGTTACCAAAACCTCCCCTTCTTTATAAGAAGGAGGCCTCTCGCCTGCCTCGGCCGTTTCTCCACCCTGCTGGTTGGCAGCCTTCTGCTTGGCAGCGGCCGCGTAGTTATCACCCGGAACCGCCGCTTGGCTCTGGCTTTGCTGCACTGGCTGCTCCGAGAGCGGAGCCGCCGCTGCGAACAGTCCGCCAAACAGGCTGAGGGTCAGCAAAAACGCTATAAAAAAGGCCGTCTTTTGGATCCATGTTTTCATATCATTTTCCCCTTACCATCGCTTTTTTTAGGTCACCGTACGAGTATGCTTACATTTTATTACAGTTCTATCCACCTTTCAACCGTTTACTCTGTTTTCCTGTAGATATTGTGCATCGCTCATCCTCATTATAGCGCTCTAAAACTCCGCGTTGCCTACGGTTCTTGGGAAGGGGATCACATCGCGGATATTCTGCACACCGCTCATATACATGATCAGACGCTCAAACCCCAAGCCAAAGCCGCAATGCCGTACGCTTCCATATTTCCTCAAGTCCAGATACCACCAATAATCCTCTGGGCACAAGGAGAGCTGCTCCATTCGCCCAAGCAGCATGTCCAGCCGCTCCTCCCGCTGGCTGCCCCCGATGATCTCACCCACTCCCGGCACCAGCAGGTCCATCGCTGCCACCGTTCTCCCGTCGGGGTTCAGGCGCATATAAAACGCTTTGATGTCCTTGGGGTAGTCCGTCACAAAGACTGGCCGTCCAAATACGGTTTCCGTCAGATAGCGTTCATGCTCGGTTTGCAAATCGCTGCCCCAAACCACAGGATACTCAAATCTTTGGCCGCATTTTTGTAGAATTTCCACCGCCTGGGTGTAGCTGATCTGTTCGAATTCCGCATGTTGCACCGCCAACAGCCTGTCCAGCAGCGTTTTGTCCACAAACTGGTTCAAAAACTCCATTTCCTCCGGCGCCTGTTCCAAAGCATATCCGATCAAGTATTGTATCATTTCCCGAGCAAGTCCCATATCGTCATTCAAGTCGGCAAACGCCATTTCAGGCTCGATCATCCAAAACTCCGACGCATGGCGCGGTGTGTTGGAGTTTTCCGCCCGAAATGTGGGCCCAAAGGTGTATACATTACGAAACGCCATGCAAAATGTTTCCACAGAAAGCTGCCCCGAAACCGTCAGGTTGGTTTCCTTTCCGAAGAAATCTCGGTGATAATCCGGCTGGCCTTCGAAGGTCAGCAACGGGTTTTTCGGGTCTAGGGTGGTTACGCGGAACATCTCTCCCGCCCCCTCGCAATCGCTGCCGGTGATAATCGGCGTATGCACATAAACAAAGCCCCGCTCACTAAAAAACCGGTGAATTCCCTGGGCAAGGTGTGAACGCAGGCGAAACACGGCTTGAAACAGGTTGGCTCGCGGGCGAAGGTGAGCAATGGTGCGCAGGTATTCCGGGGAATGACGTTTCTTTTGCAGCGGATAGTCCGGCGCACTCCGCCCTTCACAATGAATTTCCGACGCCCGTATCTCAAAGGGCTGTTGAGCGTGGGGTGTCAGGACGAATTCCCCTTCCACCCATACCGACGAGCCGGTGCCATGCGATATCGCCTGCTCAAATTCTTGGGTCTGCCCCTTTTCGATCACAATCTGGACATTCTTGAAATAACTGCCGTCATTGACCTCCATAAAGCCAAAGCTTTTGCTGCTGCGTGTGGTGCGCACCCAGCCGCTGATTCGAATTGTCTGGCCTTCCCATCGCTGCGGGGCGGCGTAGCAATCCTTTATCAAAAGATCCATTGCCACAATCTCCTTCATTCAAATAGTTGCTTCTTTATAATTTTACCATGGTTGGCCCATTTATCCAAGAAACCCCAGTCTTATACCGAAAACCCGCGCTTTTTACGCTATACTCCCTATCTGTCAAGAATTGACAGTGTTTATATGAAATTATATAATAATTGAAAAAGCGACAAAAGAAATACCGCATGAAGGAGGCCCTGTCACTATGGATCAACAAAATCTTTCCGGTCTTGTTTTAAACGCGGCACTTATCATATTGGGCTTATTTCTATTGTTTAATCCCGGGGATGGCATCCAAAGCTTAGTATCTTTGATTGCTGCTGCGCTGGTCGTATACGGCATCGTACGCCTGGTGCGCCAGCATCTGCGCAAAGAAGTACATGCCGACCTTGTGTTACCGCTGGGAGCTTTGATTCTAGGCGCGCTGCTGCTGTTGTTCAGCGCCTTTGCTGCCCATCTGATCTTAATCATCTTTCCCCTTGTATTCAGCATATTGCTGCTGGTCATTGCCGCACTGCACATCAAAAGCGCCTTAACGCAAAAGAAGTCCGATTCTCAAAATTGGTGGATCTCCCTGGTTATCGGCTTGGTGTCCTTAATTGCCTGCATCGTACTGCTAGCCAACCTGAGAGCCGCCGGCGTAGTGGTCATAACCGTTGCCGGCATCTACCTAATTTTATTGGGCGGCCTGCGCATAGGTTCGCAAATTACCGGCACGAAGCTTTCATAGGCCCAGATATTCTCTTATTGTTTACTAACCATACTCCCAAAACGCCCCTTCAAAGCTCTACGTTTTGAAGAGGCGTTTAGTATCTTGCCCGGCTGTACGTTCTATTTATGGTAAGGCTGATGGTACATGATTCGAAAGCCGCGGTATAGTTGTTCCAAAAGGATTACCCGGGCCAACTGATGTGAGAACGTCAGCGAGGAAAAACTCAGCCGCTCGTCCGCCTGATGCAAAACCGCTGCATCAAAGCCATCCGAGCCGCCCAGCCAGAAACACACCGGTCGGGCTGCATCCCGCAAGGTCTCTATTTTTTTGGAAAAAGCCAAGCTGTCTAAGGGGCGGCCCCCTACGTCCAGCGCAATTCTATAAGCACCCTGCGGCGTCAGTCGCAAAAGCTTCTCGCCCTCTGCCTGTTTAGCGTGTGTCCCTTCCCCCTCCGGTGCTTCCACAATATCCAGCCGGCAATAGTGTTTGAGCCTATGGCTGTATTCATCGCAGGCAGGCTGCCACATTGCCGCCATTTTGCCTATTGCCGCAATCCGAACTTTCATATAGTCCTGCTCCCCCTAGCGCACGCAGACGTAGGCCGACGGCGTCCGCCTGGCCACCTTAATCGTCAGCTCATCTCTAATCCCCTGCTGGTGCAAAATAGAAGCCACAGTCTGATAGGCTAATTGCTCCGTATTGTTTTTTTCACTCAAATGCCCTAAGAAAATCCGGCCCACGCCAGCCTTACAGAAAGCTGCTAAGGTTTTCCCGGCCAACTCATTGGACAGATGCCCCCGCCGCCCCAGAATCCGCTTTTTCAAGTACCCTGGATACGGGCCGTTTTGCAGCATCTCAACGTCATGGTTTGCCTCCAGCATCAGCACATCCGAACGAGCCGCCGCATCAAACACCTTGCCGGTAACATAGCCAAGGTCGGTCATCACGCTAACTTTATGGCCGCCGGCATAGAAGCAAAATCCAACAGGGTCGGCTGCATCATGGGGAATCTCGCAAGGATATACGCCTATATCCCGGATATAAAAATCCTGGTTGGTATTGAAAATGCGAATGTTTTTCCCGGCAATGGGCCCAATCTTCTTCTCCATTGCTTCAAAGGTCTTTGCATTGGCATAAACCGGAATATCAAATTTTCGGGAAAGGGTGCCCACTCCCTTACTATGATCAGTATGCTCATGGGTCACCAAAATCCCCTTCAATCCGCTGGGGTCCGCACCTATCTGCTTCAGTGCGGAAACAATCATACGGGCACTCATTCCGGCGTCCAAGAGCAATGCCGTATCCCCCGCCGCAATATAAGAAGCGTTTCCGCTGCTGCCGCTAAACAAAGGACAAAAAATCATACTACTTCTCCAATTCACTATATCTTGTGGATCATCCCGTCTCACATACGATTTCTACACCATTATATCCCACTTGCCCCCTTACATCAATCCCCGATCTTCTCAAAGTTTGGGGGCCATCTTTCTCGTTTCTCATGCCGGTTGTTCGCTTGCTAACAAGACCCAACTATGATAAAATGATTGGCAGTCGAAAGCTAGTAATCCTTGAAAAAATAAGTTGTTTCACAGTAGCGTCCCTACCTTGGTTGCGAAGGCAAAATAATTTGGAAGGAAATCGATGAGGTTTTTATGAAACCAAACATTCTGCAAAAAATCAAGAAACATCTGTTTACCATTATCAGCCTAACCGTTACCTTTGTAATACTGATGTATTTTTTCTTCTCCACCGATGGCGTGGAGAATCTCGGCACCATCTTGATGCAACTACAGCCTTTCTGGCTGGTTCTCTCCTTGGCTTTTATGGTCGTCTACTGGTTGCTGGAAGCAGTCATGCTGCATATACTTACGCTAGGCATCTATTCTGAGAAGTGGAACTTTCGCAACTCCTTTATGAATGCGATGGTCGGTATGTATTACAGCGCGCTGACTCCCTTTGCAACCGGCGAGCCCATGCAGATTTACTACATGAAACGGCATGGCATGGATATCGGTCCTGCCAGTTCTGTGGTTGCGCTCAAAAGCTTGTCCTATTCCATTATCCTTACAGTATACGCCCTAATCTT
>JBMNTQ010000026.1:0-16257 GCA_050945815.1 Christensenellales bacterium | reverse complement strand
TCTCAGGCGGAGAACAGCAAATGCTGGCCATGGGCCGTGCTCTTATGTCCAAGCCAAAGCTTCTCATGCTGGACGAGCCCTCTATGGGTCTTGCGCCTATTCTGGTCGAAGAGATTTTCGATATTATCGCCACCCTCAACAAATCAGGCGTCACCATACTTCTGGTTGAACAGAACGCACAGATGGCGCTTTCCATTGCCGATCGCGGCTATGTTCTTGAAACGGGCAAGATCGTTCTGGCATCCGATGCAAAAGAACTTCTTACGAATGACTCTGTACGAAAGGCATATCTGGGAGGGTAAATCCGCTGTTAAGGGTCGTTAAATAAAGAGGCGCAGGTTTTTCAAAAGCGAATACTCGCGTCTTTTAATTTGATGACCTGCTTAATAATCGGCACCCCGAAAATTGAACTAATTTCTCATAGAGAAAAGTTGTTATAAAATACGACGAATTCACGCCAACACCTATTTCTTTCGACTTAGGTTAAGAAAAAGCGCAACTGTTATCATAAAACAATTAGTTCAGCAAACTTGCTGTGTTACCATAATTTATTACAAGTCAATTATGAGAGGGCTTATATGAAAACTAAAGCATTAAAAGCTGCATTTCCCTATACAATTCCGATTTTTGCAGGATTTTGGTTCATAGCGCTTGCCTACGGAATTCTTATGAATGTACACGGATTTTCATTTGTCTATCCGATGCTTATGAGCCTGCTCATATTCGCCGGTTCGCTTCAATTCATTGTTGTCACTATGCTTATGTCCGCATTTTCGCCGCTGTCGGCACTCGCAGTTACGTTGCTTGTTCAGGCAAGGCATCTTTTTTACGGTATAGCCATGCTCGACCGCTTCAAAGGCATGGGTTGGAAAAAACCCTATCTTATTTTCGGTATGTGCGATGAAAACTTTTCAATCAACTATAC
This sequence comes from Christensenellales bacterium, assembly GCA_050945815.1. Classification (GTDB taxonomy): domain Bacteria; phylum Bacillota; class Clostridia; order Christensenellales; family JBMNTQ01; genus JBMNTQ01. The sequence continues at coordinate 15,332 of JBMNTQ010000026.1, read as the reverse complement.
CGCAGAAATTCCGGCCGATGTTGACGAAGGCTGGTTCATGTTTTTTGTCACACTGTTAAATCACATCTATTGGGTTTCGGGCGCTGCAATAGGCGGATTACTGGGCTCGCTGATTAAATTCAATACAGAGGGCCTTGATTTTGTCATGACCGCAATGTTTGTCGCAATCTTTACGGATCAGCTTTTAAAAGAGAAAAAGAAATATACCGGCTTGATTGGGCTTGGCGCAACGCTTTTTTGCCTGATAATATTCGGGGAAGAATCGTTTATAATACCCTCAATGGTCTTAATACTCGCACTTTTGACTGTTTTTAGAAGACCTATTGAAAGTTCATATTCAAGCCGGATTGAAGGTGAAAGCAAATGAGTCCGATGACGCTCACCGAGCAAATAATTACTATTGCTATTTGTGTTTTCGGAACAATGCTTACAAGATTTCTGCCGTTCCTTGTTTTTTCATCAAAAAAACCCACACCGGAATATGTTCAGTATCTTGGCAAAGCATTGCCGTGCGCAGTGTTCGGTATGCTTGTAATTTACTGCTTAAAGAACGTATCTCTGTTTTCAGCCCCGCACGGCATTCCGGAACTGATTGCTATCATAATTACAGCAGGACTCCATTTATGGAAAAAGAAAATGCTTCTCTCCATAGCCGGAGGAACAATTTCCTATATGCTCTTAGTACAGCTTGTGTTTTGAGGGTGTTTAGGCACTGCAAGGCATAAGATTATTACAGCGCCCTGCTGTATAGAGAGCAGGCAATCGCGGTAAACAAAGTTGAGCGTTTTTGCGCAGCCAGTAGTGCATGTACTTTGGGAGAACGGTGTCTCCGATTAAAGCCCTGTCATTCGAACCCATATATAGCAGTAGATTTGGATAGAAAGTATTCTTTTTTATGTCCCTTTAGGAACATAAAAAACGGGCATGAGTGAAGTAATCCACTCATGCCTATAGCAATGAGACAATTATACTTTTTTCTGCTGTGTGTCGTTAGTGCGCTTATTAGAAGATGCACGGGAAGCTCGAACAACTGCAAAAATCACAAGTACAACAGACAGGAAGACGAAGACAGTACCAATAGAGGGCTGCACACAGCACTTTACAAAACTACCATGATACATGATAGATCTGCGAAGATTGGATTCCAGAGGTTCGCCCAGAACATTTGCAAGGATAAAAGGTGCAAAGGGATATCCATTCTTATCAAAAATATAACCAAGCACAGCAATCATCATAACATAAATAAGGTCGAATGGATTGTTGCGAATACTGATGGTACCGGTCAAACAGAAGACTGTGATGATAGGCATCAGAATCGACTTAGGAATCTCGGCAATTTTGGCCATCACACGAATTGTGGATGCCTGATAAAGAAACATGGCAATATTAGTAATAAAGGCAAGGATTAGAATTCCCTGAAAGAGTTCTGGATTATTCATGCTAAGAAGGGGGCCGGGTGTAACGCCTTGCAGCAGCATAGCTCCCATGATGATAGAAGCAACCGTATCACCAGGCACACCCAGTGCAAGCATTGGCACTAAGGCACCACCGGTAACGGCATTATTGGCGCTTTCACAGGAGAAAACACCTGCGGGATTACCGGTGCCAAAAGTTTCAGGATGTTTAGATGTTTTTTTCGCCTGCTCATAAGAAATCAAACTGGCGGCGCCACCACCCATGCCGGGAATAATTCCAATTATCGTACCAAGGACACTACTACTAAGCATGACACCAAGGTTATCTTTGATCTCACGCCAAGAAGGAATGTAAAAAAGTTTCTTTTCCAGCTTAGTAGAGATTACTTTCTGATCCATCTTGCCAACTGAGCTGATAACTTCCGGAATGGCAAATATACCAATAATTACAACCACCAGGTTAAAACCTGCTTCCAGAGATTTGATGCCGAAAGTATAGCGTAATGCAACACTGTCAACTGGGCTCAAACCAACACACTTCATAAGAAGTCCAATGCAGATGACAATAAAGCTTTTAAGCATCTTTTCGCCCATCATCACACTGACAAGAACCAATGACAGCAAAGCAGTTCCGAAAAACTCCCAAGGACCAAAGGCAATAGCCAATTTTGCCAGTAAAGGGGCTAACGTAACCAGAACTAAAGAACTGAAAATACCGCCGAAGAAGCTGGCAAAAGCACCATAAGACAGAGCGTCCGCAGCCCGACCTTTTTGGGCCAGAGGATAGCCATCAAAACAGGTGGCTACATTCGATGCCGTACCTGGGATACGCAGTAGGACTGCGGAAACCAGTCCGCCTGAAGTTGCACCAAAGTACAAACCCAGAAGCAATCCCATGGCAGGAATCGTATCTATCAGGAATGTAACCGGTAATGCCAAAGCAACTGCAATTGGGGCATTCAATCCGGGAATACAGCCAAAAATATTACCGATGACGACACCTATAAAAACCATAAGGAGAACATCCGGTTGAAAAACAGAAAGGAATGTATCAATCATAGTTATTTATCCTCCTAGAATCCAATGAGTCCAACGGGTAGAAGAACTCCCAAAACATCGCAGAATACATAGTTCAATAAAATCACTCCGCAAATAACCGTAACGGAAACAATACTAATCGTTTTGCGGGAGGGATTCTTTTCTTCCTGCAGACGGTAGAAGAAAAGAATCATAAAAATCAAGTATGCAATTGTCATCAGTATAAATCCTACATACTTAACTAGAAGGAAATATGCAAGAGTTACCAAAAAATAGACCAGTCTGGGTCCTTTAAATATTTCCAGAAAAACAAATTTTCGCTGTTTTTCTTCTTCACTGGACAGAATCTGAATTGTGCGGATAATAAGCAGGATAACCAGAATGGTAATTACAATTCTGGGATACATGCCTGCACCGCCGGATTTATCAAAAATGCTGGTAGGGAAGCTGTAAGTAAGAGCAAACAGCACCACAGCTACCGCTGCTAAGATTGCGTTAAAAATCAGTTCTCCCATAATATTCTCCTTTCACATTGCAAAATAAAAGTGTACAACTATGTCTGACTCCCTAGCGCCTGCAAGTGAGTAAATACTGCAATGTGTAAATCCGAATTTTCTGGAGGATGCAAAGCATCCTCCAGTTGCAACTGTCATTTTTCTTAACCGGCTAGGCCTGCGGCAGCTTCCTGGAACTGTGCGTAGGTGTCCTTCATATACTGAGTGTATTCTTCCACAGTCATATAAGCGGCGCCAAAGCCTGCTGCAACCAGTTCTTTCTGGCATTCGGGATCTTCGGAAGCCTGCTTCATCACATTGTTGATGAATGTGACTGCTTCTGCGGGGCAACCCTTGGGAGCCCACATGCCAAAAGCTTGTTTCAGATACTCATAGCCTTCATAGTTCAGTTCTGCCAAGGTATCTAGATGTTCATATCCCGCAATCTCGGTATCGGTAAACAGCGCGATGCACTTGAATTCGCCGCTGTCAACATACTGCTTTACAGCACCAAAGCCGTCGATATATGCATCCACACGATTACTCATAAGTTCGGGAGCTTTATTATGGGACAAATCCACCAGATTGAATTCTGCGCCGGAAGCCTGCTGCAGATACAGGGTGGCAAAGAAGGGGAGCGTTCCGCTTACGCTAGCCAATTTTACGGATCCGGGAGCGGAGTTGGCCTTGTCAATAAACTGCTCCAGATTCTCAATGCCGGAGTTGGCGTTGACAACCAGTGCAAGACAGGAGTTCAGCCACTGTCCAACAGGTTCAAAGTCCTCATAGGTGAAATCAGCAACGCCCATAGAGTACTGCATAGGATAAGCAACAGGCTGCATCAAAATAACAGAGCCATCGGCATCCATGTTCATAACCTGTTGTGCGCCAGTACGACCGCCAGCGCCTTCAATATTGGTAACGTCAACAGAAACACCAGCATAAATACTCATATACTTAGCGAAGATTCGTGCGGGAACATCGCTGTTGCCGCCTGCTTCATAGGGGACAACGAAAGTAATGTTCTTTTTGGGAACCCATTCTCCTGCAGGAGCTGATTCGGGGGCCGATGCCGGCTCGGTAGCATTGCTGCCGCAACCAGTCAGAAAAGAGAGAATTATCATTACAGCCATAACAAGAGCCAGTAGTGTCCGTTTGTTGGTTTTCATTATTGTTTCCTCCATAATATCATATTTTATTGTAATGTGGTCTTACCAGTTAACCTTAGTATAATGGAGGTGCCAGTTTTTGTCAATCATGGCATGTTGCACAAATATATATAGGTAGTTTTGGACAAAATAAACAAAAAGAAATTGGTTACATTAAGAACAAAGTTGGGAAAATATTATAATCGCTCGTAACCAAGCAACCCTCAAAAGCATCAACAGAAATCAGATCATGTCAGAAATAGCTTCTTCCACCATTTGCAGATGTTCGTGCATCAGCTGGCTTGATAGGCTGGCATTCCTCTCCACTAATGCACAAACAATCTCCGTGTGTTTTTTATTTACGGATTCTGAAAAGTGCGCTTTTGCGGATGCGCGATTTTGGTGTTCTGTAAATGTAGCGTGAATGTTTAGTATAAAAGCGGAAATTACCCGATTTCCTGATGCTTCTGCAATATTTTTGTGGAATTCGTAGTCAAGCACATTGAGTTCCTCCCGGACTGCCTTAAGATTATCCCAGTAACGTTTGCATAGTTCAGTGCGATCATAAGCACATTTTTTTATTTTAGTAAGTTGGTCTTCGGTTGCATTCTCTGCAGCCAGGCGAGCCGCTTCCGTTTCAAGAACTCTGCGAACCTGAATTAAGTCAATAAGCAAATCATCAGAAATAACAGTGATATACTGCAAAATCGACATTAGATAGTCGTCATCATAGTTATTTATATAGCTACCGCCGCCGTGCCAGGTAGTTATCAGTCCTAGCTGCGTCATAGCCCGCAAAGCTTCACGCAATGAAGGCCGGCTAACTCCCAGCTTTCGGCTCAGTTCTCGTTCATTGGGTAATTTGTCACCGGGTTTCAGTTTTCCAGATTTAATTTCGTGAAAAAGATACTCAAATATCTGATTACTGTAGTTCTTTTTTTCAATAATGAATTCCATAACAGCCTCCTCATAGTATCACAAGTGTACTACTGTTGTTGTAAAGATGTAATACCATTTGTTATTTTATCCAATTGCAGCCATAAGTCAACGCTTTATTTTCCGCTTCGAGACTGGGAAGCATACTTCTCAGAAATGGACTAGAATTGGATATTAGACACTGTTTAGTTTTCATAATATTCTAACTCATTTTTTAGCAGAATCAACAAAAATGCTGAAATCTAAAAAAGGGGGATTGACTTTTGGATGTATACGCATATATAATGCAGCTAAGGTTAATTGGTCTTACCACTTTTTTTAAAAACGCATGCTTTCATTTGGAGGATTGTATATGGCAACTTTTAATGACAATTCTGGTGGTGGCGATTTAAGCAAGGTTACAAAAGAAGTCTGGAAGAATAATTGTTTTCCAGAGTGGGGAACTTGGCTCAACGAAGAAATCGATGACACCGTGGTACCAGAAAACAACTTTGCTATGTGGTGGCTTGGCTGCACCGGCATCTGGGTCAAGACTCCCGCCGATGCAAATATTTGCATTGATCTTTGGCTCGGCACTGGAAAGAGAAGTAAGCGCGCATGGGATTTTCCTTACAGTCAGGGGAAAAATTTTCAGATGTACAGAATGAATGGTGGTCCAAGCTACCAGCCCAATACCCGATATGCCCCCATGGTGATTGATCCGTATGAAATCAAGAAAATTGATGCAGTCTTATCTACACATTTCCATAGAGATCATATTGATCAGTATGTGGCCGCTGCCATTTGCCAGAACTTTGACGACATTCCCTTTATCGGTCCGAAGTTCAGTTGTAATATCTGGAGGGAATGGGGTGTTCCAGAAGAGCGAATTCGTGAAGTCAAACCCGGAGATACAATTCGCATTAAGGATATGGAAATCATTGCCGTGGATTCATTTGACCGCACAGCACTGATTACCTGCCCCGCGCCGGAAAAGGCTCAGGGCATATGCCCTACAGATATGGATGACCGTGCAGTGAATTATGTTATCAAAATGCCTGGCGGAACTCTTTATCACAGTGGCGACTCTCATTTTTCCAATGGCTATTTTAAGCATGGCAGGGACTATGATATCGATGTGGCACTAGCATCATTTGGTGAAAACCCTCCTGGTTTGACAGATAAGATGACATCTGCAGATGTTCTTCGTATGGCAGAGAATTTAAAAACTAAAGTCGTAATCCCCTTCCACTACGACATTTGGTCTAATATGCTGGCTGATCCTTCTGAGATTGAATATCTTTATCAGTTTAAAGCTCCCCGTTTGAACTATCAGTTCAAAGTGTACATTTGGCAGGTGGGTGGACAGTATGTCTATCCCCGCGATAAAGACATGAAGCGGTTTATGTTTGACCGGGGGTTCCATGATGCCTTTACTGATGAACCCAATCTTCCCTTCGCATCTTTCCTGTAAATAAGGAATAGAGGTCATATGCACAAGTTAGATATTTCGGCAATGACCTCTCCAATTATTCGGAGAGGTCATTTTTCGTCCGATTGAAACCAGAAGGAGATAAAATATGAAAAAAACAATCATCGATTCCATTAGCAAGTGTTACAGCGTAAACGCCATGCAAGTGGATGGCCAAACCAAGCTGATTTTTGCAGGTGAAGGTGACGGAAGTCTGTGCATTTTTGAGGGAGACGGATATCAAAAGAAGACTGTCCTTTGGGACGAAAGCCATAAGTTGGGTGGTACTATGACCATATGCACGGTGGAGGACAATCCTGGATCTTTTTTTGTATCTACCGGCTTTTTTACGATGATTCAGTCTGAAACCAGCAGTATCTATCTGATTAAATACCAAGATGGTTCTTACAGCAAGGTCAAGGTCTGCGATATTCCTTTTCTCCATCGATTTGATGTAATCCGTTCCGGAAAAAACCGATATTTAATTGCTTGTACAATTCATTCCGGAAAGACAGCACCGGACGACTGGGAAAATCCAGGTAAGATTCTGGTTGCCCGTCTACCTTTGAATCTAGACGGGGATATATCTGTGGTTCCGGAAGTTCTGATGGATGGCCTAACTCAGAATCACGGCTTTAACCGTGTATATGAAAATGGCATCATTTCCGTTCTAGTGGCAGCCCAAAACGGTGTATGGAAGGTAACACCTCCGGACATGGCCAGTAATGACTTTGTTGTTGAAAACATTTTTGATTTTCCTGCCAGCGATGTTTGTGCCATGGATCTGGATAATGACGGATTGCTGGAGTATGGAATTATTTCTCCGTTCCATGGCGATACATTTTCCATATATAAAAAATACGGAAATACTGCGATAAAACTCTATCAGCACGAAAAACCATTGGATTTTTATCACGCTATCTATGCGGATACCTTCAACGGTGTGCCTTCTTTCGTAATTGGAGCACGAAAGAAGGATATGGATCTATATCGTGTATATTTTGATACAACAGAAAATAGCCTAGTTACAGAATTGATTGAAACCGGAGCCGGATCCAGTAATGTCAGAATTGTACATTTAGATGATGGCGATATCATTATGTCTGCTAATCGTCAATGTGACGAGGCAGTTATTTTTCGCGCCTAATTGGAGGGGGCCACGGCATGAGTCTGACGAATCTAAAAGAATTGGTTTATGATGCCAATATGGAACTGGTACGCCGAAATCTGGTAATCTATACATGGGGTAATGTCAGTGTTATCGATCGAGAAAAAGGGCTGGTCATTATTAAGCCCCGTGGTATCGAATATGCCGATCTATTACCGGAGGACATGTCCGTAGTAGATCTGCAGGGCAATCTGATGGAAGGAACATTACAGCCTTCTGTGGATTTAGATATCCATCTTGTAATATACAAACGTTTTCCTGCCATTGGTGCTGTCGCTCATACTCACTCTACCTTTGCGACTGCATGGGCACAGGCCCGCAGAGATATTCCGGTTTACGGAACAACCCACGGAGATCATTTTTATGGGAACATTCCCTGTACTCGGGATATGTTGCCAAAAGATGTTGAAGGCAACTACGAAACCAATATTGGAGATATGATAGTAAATACCTTTGAAAAGCAAAATCTTAATCCAATGCAGATTTTTGGTGTGCTGGCTGCAGGACACGGTCCCTTTACCTGGGGTGCTACTGCATCTGCGGCCGTAGAAAATAGTGTAATCCTGGAAGAATTGGCAAAAATGGCTGTGCTCACTGAGCTTTTGAACAATAGTGCAACGCCATTGGAACCTTTTGTATTAGACAAGCACTTTATGCGCAAGCACGGAAAAAATTCTTATTTCTACCAAACCAAATAAGGAGGCTGCTAGATGAAAACGTCTGTGTCCCTTTCCGTTTTTTCGGCGCCAACCGGAATGCCCGCCCTCTTTTCTGGCGGAAGTGAAAAAAACATTGCAAGAATCAAAGAATTGGGTTATGACGGAGTGGATTTGTTTGTAAAGGATCATCGCGCGGGAGAAACATTGGATACGATTGCTCTTCTTAATAAATATCATCTGAAAATTGGTGTCATTATGCCTGCAGCTCTTGCTGGACAGGGCTTGTTCTTGGGATCACCAGATTCTACGATCCGTGAAAAGGCAATTCGAAGTATTTCTGATATCATCTTACTTGCATCAGAAAGTGAAGCAATGGTTTCTGTTGGCTTGGTACGTGGCAGTAAAGGCCAAAATGAATCTTTAGCAGAATTTGAGACCCGTTTTCAGGATTCCTGTGACAAGATGCTTAAAGTTTCTGGTCCTGCTGGTGTTGACTTATTGATTGAGCCCATCAATCGCTATGAAATCAATACGATAAACTCTGTTCAGGAGGGAATTGACTTCCTTCAACGCACCGGTCTTCCCATGTCCTTGATGATTGATTTTTTCCATATGAACATCGAAGAGGTGGATATAGAAAAAATGCTGATTTTATCCCTGCCGTATGTTAAACATATACATTTTGTGGATTCTAACCGACTAGCACCATCTATGGGACATCTGGATATGGTGCGCTATTATCGATTATTAGAAAAGATGGGATATCCTGGATATCTATGCCTAGAAGTGCTACCGGGCAGCAATGACTCTGATTATTGTGCAGTTTGCGGCGCAGCATTTTTTGACAGAATGAAAGAAAGCAAGTGATTTGGAGAGTTTCTGCAATGGAATATACTTTGTTGAAAGAAAAAGCAAATGAACTACGTAAGTTGACAGTTGACAGCATTTACCATGCACAAAGCGGGCACCCAGGCGGCTCACTTTCAATTTGTGATATCCTCGCTGTCTTATTTTTTAAGCAAATGAACATATCTGCGGATCAGATCGATTACCCAAATCGGGATCGTTTTGTACTGTCCAAAGGGCATGCAGCACCTGCATACTATGCAGCACTGGCAATGAAAGGTTTCTTCCCTGTGGATTCACTAAAGACCCTACGAAAAATCGACAGCTTTTTACAGGGACATCCTGCAAGAGGGAAAGTCCCCGGGGTTGACATTTCTTCTGGTTCTTTAGGGCAAGGCCTCTCTGCTGCTAATGGTATGGCTTTAGCTGCTAAAGCAGATGATGCATTGTTCCGGGTGTACTGCATCTGTGGTGATGGTGAACTTCAGGAGGGACAGATTTGGGAAGCAGCCATGACCGCATCCCATTATCAGTTGGATAATCTGACTCTTTTTGTGGATGTAAATGGCCTACAGATTGACGGAAAAGTAGCAGATGTAATGAATATTTCCCCATTATCACCAAAATTTATGGCTTTTGGATGGAACACCATAGAAGTTGATGGTCACGATCTGTGCGCCATCGACAATGCAATAGAACTCGCTAAGCGGACAAAAGGGAAGCCAACTGTCATCCTATGTGCCACCACAAAAGGAAAAGGTGTGTCCTATATGGAAAACGAGGCCAGTTGGCATGGTACACCCCCAAATTATGAACAGCACCTGAACGCCATAGCAGAACTGAAACGATAAGGATAGAGAGTAATGGGAATTTCAACAAGAGAAGCCTACGGGAAAGCACTCGTCGAATTAGGCAAGAAATATGACTTTTTTGTAATGGATGCAGATCTTTCCAAAGCAACCCAAACCATCCAGTTTAAGAAAGTATTTCCCCATCGTTTTTTTAATATGGGTGTTTCCGAAGGGGATATGATGACAACTGCTGCCGGCATGGCATCCTGTGGCAAAATAGTGTTTGCCAGCAGTTTTGCTATGTTTGCGGCAGGTCGGGCTTATGAACAGATTCGAAACTCCATAGCCTATCCGGATTTGCACGTAATTGTAGGCGGAACCCATGCTGGTGTTTTGATTGGCGAAGATGGTGCCTCCCATCAGTGCATCGAGGATATTTCCCTAATGCGCACAATACCAAATATGACTGTATTGGTCCCTTGTGATGAGAAAAGTGTATTCGCTACGGTAGAAACTGCTATAACCAGCAATGGTCCAGTATACATCCGAATGGGACGTGGAGCTGCAGAAGATGTGTATACAAATCCACCTGAGGTCAAAATAGGTAATGGCATTGTATTGCGAGATGGCTCTGATGCCACATTAATCGCCATCGGAGATCTTGTACCTGAGGCACTAAAGGCAGCAGAACTGATGTCACAGAATGGTATCAGTGCCGCAGTAATTGATATGATCAGTGTAAAACCGCTGGATGAAGAGCTTGTCCGGTATTATGCTAAAAAGACAGGTAAAATCATAACTGCAGAGGACCACAATATAATTGGAGGTCTAGGTAGTGCTGTTTCTGAAGTCGTTGCGGAGTTAGGATATGCGCAAATTCGCCGTGTAGGTATCCATGACAAATTTGGCAGGTCAGGTGGGCGAAGTGCATTGCAAACGCATTTCCGTTTGAATGCGCAGGAGATTTTGGATACATACAAACTATTTTACAAATAATCAGACACCATGTATACTTGCACTTAAATTCGACGAGGATCCCATTGAACATAAAACACCCGATTAATGCCAATATTTACGTTTCCGGTAACGCAAACCAATCCTTCTTGACAGGAGTAGTATGCCTGTACCTTAAGGTCGAAAATCTTAACAAGATTTGACTGTGATTGGTCTAAAAATCATCTAAAGCGACAGTCCGCCATGTTTTCTCTCTGGATGCCTCTCGAAAAACAATCTAACTACATACTGCAACTTAGAATATTTTAAAAATTGCCAATTGCAAAGTTACTATTTGTAAAACATTCCTACAGCATAAGAAGATCCTCTGGAACGAATCAATGATGTAAAACTGCTTATTCGACGACGCCAAGCTATGATGATAAACAAAATATCGGACTTAGCAATCCCGTGTTAAGGAGATACGAAATGAAACATATTTTTCTAAACCTGAAGCGCTTTGACGTACCAGTCTCACTGGGCGGCGTCAACCGTATTGCTCCCCTAAATGAATGGGGCACCTACATCGTCAAGAATACCCAGGAAGAATTAAAGAGGTACAATGCCGAGGAAGTGGAATTCATCATGTATTTCCCCGAAGCGCATCTGCTGAATGCCGTGGCTGCCCGTTGTGATAATAGCCCCGTCCAAGTGGGTTGCCAAAGCGTGTACCGCATGAATACCGCTGTGGGCGGTAACTTTGGTGCTTTCACTACCAACCGTCCTGTCTCCATTATGAAGGCAATGAATGTGAACCACACCATCATTGGGCACTGCGAAGAGCGCAATGACAAGATGGGAATTCTGGCAGAAGCCGGCGTTGTGGATACCGAGGCTGTTAACCGAATTTTGAACCAAGAGATTAAGCTGGCTGTCGCCAACGGCATGAAGGTTCTTTACTGCATCGGCGAGAAGGATACCGAGCTGGATCGTTGGGATGAAGTCCTGCGTGAACAGCTGGAGATCGGTCTGGAAGGTGTTGATAAGTCCCAAGTGGTCATCGGCTACGAACCCATCTGGTCCATCGGCCCCGGCAAGACCCCTGCTGACAAGGAGTACATCACCCAGATTGCCCGTTTTGTCAAGAAAGTAACTGGAGGCATCGATGTGGTCTACGGCGGTGGTCTGAAGATAGACAATGCTGAAATGGTGGCATCCATCGAAGAGATCAACGGCGGCCTCATCGCGCTGACCCGCTTCCAAGGTGAGATTGGCTTCTACCCCGACGAATACATTGAAATTATCCGCACCTATTTGAGTAAGTAAGGAGAATACATATGAAACTAGAGTTTGAATACGGTCATGGTTTGATGTCTGCAAATCTGCCGGACAATACCGATGTCTTTATCCCCGGTGTCACCGTTCCCGATCCCGAGTGTCTGCCTCAGGACTGGAATACCCTATATAATGCCACAATGAAATCTATCGAGAACCCTATTGGAATGCCATCCTTGCGTGAGCTTGCTAAAAATGGCAAGGGCAAGAAGATTGTATTTATAATTCCCGATATCGTCAAAGGTGGTCTACAGCCCACTTCTCACCGCAAGGTTACCATACGAGCCTGTCTGGATGTACTATACGAATGTGGAGTTGAAAAGAAGGACATCCTGTTGCTAATCTCCAACGGTCTGCATCCCCGTGCAACCAACGAGGAGAACAGGAAGGTTCTCGGCGAAGAGCTCTTCAACGAGTTCTACTGGTCTAATCAGATTATCTCCCACGACTCCGAAGACTATGAGCACATGGTGGATCTGGGAACTACCCATCGCGGAGACCCCGTCCTCATGAACAAGTACGTCTTTGACTGCGACATCCCCATACTCATCGGCCACACCCAGGGTAATCCCTACGGCGGCTACTCCGGCGGCTATAAACACAGTTCTACCGGCATTACCCACTGGAGAAGTATCGCTTCCCACCATGTTCCCAAGGTCATGCACCGGGGTGACTTTACTCCAGTCTCTGGCAAGAGCCTGATGCGCACCAAGTTCGATGAGATTAGTATGCACATGGAAGAGAAGATGGGTCATCCCTTCTTCTGCTGTGATGCAGTTCTGGACTCTAATTCACGTCAAATTGCTATCTTCTCCGGCTATGCCAAGGTGATGCAGCCCATTTCTTGGGAAGTTGCCAATAAGCGAACATACATTCCCTTCGCAGAAGAGAAATACGATGTCATGGTTTTTGGCATGCCCCAGGATTTCCACTACGGTAAAGGCATGGGCACCAACCCCATTCAGATGATGCAGGCGCTGTCCGCACAGGTCATTCGCCATAAGAGAGTTATGAAGGAAAAGTGTGTTGTCATCTGTTCATCTATCTGTAACGGCTATTTTCATGATGAGCGATGGCCTTACATGCGTGAGGTTTATGAGTTGTTCCAGCACGATTACATGAATATATTACCCGATATGGATCGCTATGGCGAGTACTTTGCCACCAATGAAGAGTATATACGTAAGTATCGCTTTGCCAATGCTTTCCATCCTTTCCATGGTTTCTCTATGATGAGCTGTGGCCACATTGCGGAGATGAACACCTCTGCTATCTATATTGTTGGTGCTCAAGAGCCCGGTATTGCAAGGGGCATGGGCCTGAAAACCCGCGCGACTTTTGAAGAGGCTCTGGAGGATGCAAAGAAGAAGATTGTTGGTCCCAACCCCAAGATCTTGGCACTGCCCCTGACATTCAAGCTCAGTGCTGTTCATTTGTGCATGAAGGACGACGATTTGTCCAAATTATAATTGGAAAGTCAGACTTATGAAGGCCTGTCACGAGTACAACTTCTGGAGTCCGATATTTCTAGCAAGGTCGATTTTCATGAGCTGATGGACTCTTCCGTCCACCTGCATACGGCCACTATGTGCCGTAATAGTTCATGGTCGCTTCCTCCGTTACTGATCCTCAGATTGCAGATCTGACGAATGGTAAAGGAAATTGGTCTTACTTACCGTACTATGTCTGTGTTAAGGAAACCAATATCAATCTGGAAGAAAAAACATATTACTTCTTACAATTATTTCTTTTTTCGAGGGGCAGCTTTCTGCATGCTTTTGCAGAAGGTTGCTCTCATGCCCTTTAGGGACATAAATCTAGCAGCTCTGCTGGTGGTATAAAAAGCTTCTAGCGTAAAAAAGCCTCCAACGATAGGATAGCGCCGGTTCGCCAACCGCACTATTAAACAAAGGAGGCATGTCATGAAAGATGACATAAACAATCTATCCCACTCCAGATGGAGATGCAAGTATCACATAGTGTTTGCACCAAAATACAGGCGACAGGCCATATACGGAGATATCCGCAAGGATATTGGAGTAATCTTAAGGAAGCTTTGTGAACAAAAGGGATTAGAAATAATAGAAGCGGAACTATGCACAGATCATATACATATGTTGGTGAGTATACCTCCGAATCTGAGCGTTTCACAATTTGTAGGATACTTGAAAGGAAAAAGTGCCCTAATGATATTCGGGCATGCAAATCTGAAATACAAGTACGGAAACCGTCATTTCTGGTGTAGGGGCTACTATGTAGATACAGTAGGTAAGAATGAAAAAAAGATATCTGAATACATCCGAGAGCAATTACAAAGCGATATAGCATAAGACCAAATAAGTCTAAAAGAGTTCGTAGACCCATTTATGGGTGAAAAGAATACGAAGGCATAAAAAAGGCCGCTTTAGCGGCGGCCTGAGACTAAAAATGCGCTTGGCGAACTAATTCATGCCTCTTGAGAGGCGGCAAGCAGCAGGCCCTTCTAGGGCCAGAGCAAACCACGCGTTTAACGCGTGATTTTGATTTAAGCTTAAATAATCGTCATTCTGCCTTCGATTTTCTGGTCCTTGTTCGTCAATAGAGGCAAATGCTCAATCAAAACATCGTGGACCGAAGTCGCAAGTATTCTGGACCTGCCGTTTACAGTCAGTTCCTTCACAGGGAATCCAAAACAGTGCTCGAAGTTGCTCAGATGAAATTCTTGAAGCGCCACAGTGTAAACCGTGTCGTCCCGCATCGGCTCGCCCCGGAAGTCAAAGCGAGTAAAGCTTTTTGTCGCCTTGTCAAAAGTGATTCGCAAATCTGCGGAATACTGGTAAAACTCGGTGTGCACGCCTTGGAGCATCTCATCGCGCAGTGTATAGGCAACCATCCTTTTAAACTGCGCGCCCGTGGCTTTAAGGCGATACATTTTGTCGTCATAGGGGAAAAGCTCAATAAGTTCCCCATAGGTAAGCACTGCGGGAACGCTTTCTTTGCGGATTGATCCCGAGCCCAAAAGCGCAATATCCACTTCCAGTGCCTCTCGCAGAACCTCGGACAGAAGGTTTCCCAATTCCGTTTCCTGATATCGATCCGGATGGGTGAGAGAACGGGCGAGCGTACAGATTATTCTGTTG
>JBMNTQ010000025.1:0-16654 GCA_050945815.1 Christensenellales bacterium | reverse complement strand
ACAACAATAAAATAAAATACTTTCTAAACAACTAGCTCTCCTCCCGTCTGCGTCTAAAAGCCGCTCTCTTCCCGCTCCTATTCTCCGAAAATATCCCGCCAAAGCTTGGCAAAGAACGAATCGTATTCCACCTGCACGTCCCCATCCACCATAGCCTCCAGACGCTCCTCATAATCCTGATTCTCAGCATAGCTCAGGTCCATGACACAAAGCGGCGGGAACATCACACACCACCAATTGCGCCCCACAGCCTCCCCCAGCCCAATGCGCAAAGCATCATATTTCCCAGCAGGATAGAACTCCTCGCCGTATTGCTTCGCCGGAAAATCAAACACTCCAACCTGCGCCTTCGCCTGGTATGGCGCGTCCGCCTCCGCTAATGCCCGGTTCGCCACCGCCTGGATTTCCTCCAGGTTGTTCTGGGCAACGATCTTGGCTTGCTCTTCGCTCTCTACTTCAAAGTTTTTCATATAATCCAATATCTTATCCCTAACACAGAGCTTTATTTTCTGGTCTGCTTCCGAATCACTGTTCGCCAGGATATGCAAGCGAAACACCTCGCCCTCCCCATCCCGATCAGCGTAACAGCCGATCATCCCGATAAAAAGCACCGCAACCATCAGAGCAACCCCTGTCTTCTTTAGCAAATATTTCATAAAATTCCCCCAGGCTTTGATTTGTATTGCTATTATTTACAGGTTTCCCAGTTTCCATACAAAAACCGCCCCGTATCAACGTAAATATAGCCGCAACCTACCGCCGCGCCTCATGCATACAAAAAAAGCGCCCGCTAGGCTGTAGCCTAACGCGCGCCGTTCCCCGATATCTTCCGTCTATCTCTTACAGGTTATATTTTGTCTTGATTACAATATCCGTATAGAGGTGTTCGCTCTCGGGTTTTTTCCCGGAAAACAAGTAGTCAAACAGAATCATAGAGGGCCGATATCCTTGAGCATAAGAATCCTGACCCAACAAAAAGTCAAGATAACCCTCCTGCAAATTCCGCTTATTCGCCTCCGTCACATCATAAGCGATTACTTTAACACGATCCTTACACCCCATCTCAGCAAGTACCCGGCAAACTCCATCCACCCCGCTTGCCGCAAGATACATGCCGTTGATATCAGGATACTGCCGCAACATATGCAGTGTAATAGAGCGAGCCATTTCGTCATTATCGTTGCATGCCTGGGTGTCCAGCAGCCGAATCCCCGGAAAACTCCGCCCCACCTCATCCGTAAAGCCTGAAATCCGCTGGTTGTGTCCGCGGCTGGTTACATGCCCGGTCATCACCAAAACCCGACCTCGGCCGCAGAGCAAGGTGTTCATCAGCCCGGCAGCAGTTCGTCCGCCCCGCAGGCCATCCAAGCCGACAAAGCAAAGGCGCCGAGCCTGGTCAATGTCCGAGTTAAAGGTGACCACAGGAATATCCATGGAATTGAGCTTTTCCCGCAACACATCATCATCCGTAGGCAAAATCGCCAGCCCGCCTACACCCTTCTTCACCATCTCGTCTATTCCGCAGATCAGATGTTGCGTATTAACCGATTCAATCTCCCGCAAAAAAACCTGAGCGCCCAAATCCTCCAAGTCGGCCTTGGCTTTTCGGATGCCCTGCAAAACCTGCTGCATAAAAGGCGTATCCACCGACTGCACCACCACGCCAATCTTGATGGGCTTTTTCGCCAAAGCCAGCGCCCGGCCCGCACGGTGGGGCTGGTAGTTCAAATCCGCAGCAATCTTCTTGACGCGCTTGGCTACCTCCGGAGCCACCCGGCCCCGGTCATACAGCGCCCGATCCACCGTGCCACGGGAAACTCCCGCCAATTCCGCAATTTGTTTCAATGTCGCCGCCATCCGTTCCACCCTCTTTCCTTAGGCCATGCCCTGCCATCACAAGCCCTTTTAAAGGCAATCCAGCTCCTGTCCGAGCGCCTTGTGTTATCGTATAGAGTTTATCACAATTGATCAAAATTTCCATACAAATCCGCAAAAAAAGCGCACCGTTTTCGGTGCGCTTTTTTGTCCCAATAATTCCTACAGGTTTTTACCGGCGCTATAAGCCCTCTGTACACAGTTCTGATGCGCAGCATCCACACGGTTCTTGCCATGGGTTCTGCTGTTTAGGAAGTGTATACAATGGTGTCCGGGGAAGTTGTTGCCGGAAACAATGGTTCTTCCATGAGGCATAGCGTTCATCGAAGCCGCATAGGTCTGCCCATTCACAGTCACCCATACAGGCCGCCGATTCCAGGTCCAGCCGCCTACGGCCCTCTTCATCTTCGCCGTATCTTCGGCAGTGGCAGGCACCGTATCCATGTGGTTATAGCCGCCATTTCTCACTTCCGTCCAAGAAATCCCGGTCATAACGTCGGTAACCACAAGCCTGCCGCCCCGGCCTACCAAGCCGTTGCCTACGCTAAACCAATCCACCAGCTTCACAGCATTCACAGACACACCCACCGTAGAAGAAGCCGACCGGTTCACAATATTCTTATTCTTCAGCAATTCCAAGGTCGCAGGGCCCACCACGCCATCCACAGTGGTCTTCGCTTCCTTCTGGAATGCTTTAACAGCCAATTCTGTCATCTGGGCAAATTCACCCGTAGCCGCATAATTAAAGAATCCTTTTTCTTTCAAAGTTTTCTGAATCGACACGATCGCTTCGCCCTTCATGCCTGCAAAGTAAACCTGCTGCGCCGACGACGGGCTCGTCATCGTGCTGACCACCAAGCCATCTTTGTTGATAAACCCGGTGTCCTCACCGTTGGTCACGCTATACCAGCCTTCTTCATAGCCGACGATATCGTAACGCACGCCCGCTTTCATTTCTTTTATAATTTCGTTATCCGTGCCTGGCCCTTTGCGCAAGTTCACGCCGTCCCGCACCACAAACCCATACTTCACCAGGTCATCCGAGTAGATAAAGTCGTTGCGTACATATCCGCGCAAGCCGGCATACTCCACCAGCGTCCACAGCATCCCAGGCTTTACTACCATCACCTGCTCGCTCTTGGGCAGCACGACGATAGGCTGGCTTTCCAGGTCGGCATCGTTACGCATGTTCACATCATCGCAGGTAACAACAGCTGCGATAGACGTTGTTTCGTCCGTTTTCGCTTCATCACCATCGGAAGCAAGTTCCTCTTTCGCATCCTCGTCCTCTTGGGGCTGCTCGGTTTCTTTGGGAGCTTCGGTCGCAGTCGCCTTCGGAGTTGTCTCTGGCGATGCGCTGCTATCCGTTGCCAGCGCCGGCATTGCCGTCAGAATGAGGGTCAACATGACCAATATCGGTGCAAGAACCTTGGTTACTATTTTTCGAATTTCCATAAATCCACCTTTTGTTTGATTGAGTCTGCTGCCCTAGGCGGGCTGGCAGACCCAAGTATTCTACCACAGATAGGGAATTTTCTCAACCTGC
This sequence comes from Christensenellales bacterium, assembly GCA_050945815.1. Classification (GTDB taxonomy): domain Bacteria; phylum Bacillota; class Clostridia; order Christensenellales; family JBMNTQ01; genus JBMNTQ01. Next base: position 13,233 of record JBMNTQ010000025.1, on the reverse strand, counting down.
GTTAAAAGCTTGATTCAAACAGTTCTGATGCAACGGACAAACCGAGTTCCCACCATGGGTTTTGCTGTTCAGGAAGTGGATGCAAACATGTCCGGACATCCCGTTGGACATCGAGCTATTTCCATGGGGCATCCCATTGATAGAAGCCGCAACATACGTTCCGTTTATCACAACCCAAATCGGCCTACGATCCCAAGACCATTGCCTGCCATAGGTTTGGAACATTTTCTCCGTATCTTCTTTGGTCACCGGCTCTACATCGGCGTGATATTGTCCGCCACGGCGTTTCACATTATAGGAAATCCCGGTGCGTACATCAATTACCGTCACAGGGCTGTAAGGGAACATCGCGTTGCCGCCGGCAAACCAGTCTACTTTTGAAACCTTGCCATTGGAAACTGCCCCGGTCGATCCGCCGGTGTTGGTCGATCCGCCGGTGTTGGTCGATCCGCCGGTATTGGTCGTTCCGCCGGTATTGGTCGATCCGGAAGACCCGCTATTGCTTTTCACAGTAACATTAGAATTGTAAAGCATGTTCTTGGTCTGGTTGCCGACCAAGCCGTCCACTACCAAGCCCGCATCCCGCTGGAAGCGTTTAACAGCATCCAGGGTAATCGATCCAAATAGCCCGGTCACATTTACCTTGAAATAACCTTTTTCTTTTAAAGCGGTCTGAGCCTTGGCCACATCGTTGCTGCGCATCCCCAGCTTTAACGTGCCGGGCAGCGTTGTCTGTGCGCCTGTCGTACTGGCCACATTACCCGCATTGCTCACATAAGTTGCATAGACATATCCGGTTTTGCCGTTATAGCTTACCCGATACCAATCTCCAGAACGAGATTCAACCGAAACCGAAGCTCCTTTGTTGAACGAGCCTATAACACTGTCGCTTAAGCTCGCACCCGAGCGGAAGTTCACACCATTGGCATTTATAGTAGGCGAGGAAGCCTTGCCGCCTGTATTTGCCGCTGCCGCTTTGTCCGTCACGTACATACAATCATCACGAATATATCCCGTCACGCCATTTACCGAAACGTTGAACCACATGCCCACGCTTTTAATCACGTTGACCGAGTTCCCCTTGGTTACTTTTCCAAGGATACTGCCATCCACAGATGCTTTGCTGCGTATATTGACTGCAGATGCACTAACAACGCCCACCCGGTTGCTGTACGCAAAGGAAGATAACGGCAACAGCGTTAGCACCAACAAAGCCACCAATATAAACAGCATCGATCTCTTTACTCTCATCAGTCTGGCTCCTTTCACAGGTATCCGCCAAGGATATTTTTCTTCCGTCTCAAGTTTCATGGGTTAAGTATAGAGCAAGAAAATACACCTGTCAAAGTCTGTTAATTTAAATTATAGCTTGTTTACTCCATCTTTCTATCTCTTTCTTTCTTTTTCTCTAATATTACAAATTTGTTACATTTTTTTATTATTTGTTAAATTTTCAAGCAATGCAGTAAAAATTCCCTTTAAAACCCGCATATCCTCGTAATATTTTCCCCTCAAAGCCGGCCTGTAAATCATGCTGGCAGGATGATACATAGGAAATATCCTATAAGGAGCTTGCTCCCTCGGTAAAATCCGGCCATGCACCTCCCCAATTCGAAGCTTCTCCTCCCCGCCCAGGGCCGCTAAGGCAACATTGCCCAGGGTCACTACAACGAGCGGGTCAATCAAGTCCAGCTCCGCCGTCAAAAATGGCAAGCATAACGCGATTTCCTCCCGGGAAGGCGGCCGGTTCGACAGTCGGCCGCCTTCCGTCTTTTGCCTAGTCGGCCGGATTTTCACAACATTCGTAATATAAATGTCCTGCTTATCCATCCGCAAGGCCTCCAAGAATTCATCCAGGTTTTTCCCAGCCCGTCCCACAAAAGGCTGCCCCAGCTTCTCCTCCTCCGCCCCCGGCGCTTCCCCCACCAAAACCAGCCTAGCATCCAGGCTGCCTCGCCCGGGCACTACCCGCTTGTCCAGCGGCTCCAGTGTCTCCCGGCATGCTTGCCGCAAAGCCGCCATAGCCTCCTGCTTATTGTCCATAGCGGCCACCCTCCTGTTCCAGCTGCGCAAGCTTGTCCCGGATCGCTTTAAAATCCTCCCATGCCTCCCGCTTCTTGCCCGCATCCCGCAGCAGCGCCGCCGGATGGTAGGTAGGCAGAATAAAATAATTCTTCCGTTGCACCCAAACGCCCCGGTCCCGGGTGATACGCAGCTGTGGATCGATAATATGCCGCGCTGCCGTCGCCCCCAGGCAGACGATCAACGCAGGCTGAATCAGCGCAACCTGGGAACGAAGATACGGCAAGCAGGCCGCCGCTTCCTCGTCGGTGGGCGCCCGATTGCCCGGCGGTCGGCATTTCACAATATTAGCAATATAAACCTGTTCCCTCGAAAGCCCAATCGCCGCCAGCATCTTGTCCAACAACTGTCCTGCGGGCCCGACAAAAGGCCTGCCCAGCCTGTCCTCCTGCGCGCCGGGCCCTTCACCCACCAGCATCAACCGAGCGAAATAATCCCCCTCGCCCAGCACGATTCTCCGCCGCCCCTCACACAAGCTGCACAGCGAACAATCCTTCATTTTATCCAGCAAAACAGGCCAGGAAATCATAAAAAAACCCTCCTTTTGGCTTTCTATGATTATACAATGCCCAGCCTGTTCATTCTACCTATTTCTTTGTTTTTCGGTTCAATCTGCGTCTGACAAACTCAACAGACGCCGTCAGACAATGATCATCTGCAAAAGTAAGATGAGAATAATCCCCGGCACGCCGAAAAAACCGGCCAACAGTGCAGTGATGGGGTTAACCGCCACAGATACGCCAAACCCCGAGCCAAAAAAGTTCAATACAACCAGAACAATACCGCCCAGAAGCCCATTGATCAGCAGCTTAACCAGTATTTTTAGCGGAACCAACAGCAGCCAGCCCGCCAAATATAACAGCATCAGCGCAAAAATATACGCAATGACAGCTTCTGTCTGGATGCCTAAGCCCATCTGACCATCCCCCGCAAAACATTCTTACCTCATCCTATGCCATTCATCTGCGGTTTAGACCCTCGTCAGAAAGCAACACCTTCCCGCGCACCTTCTTTATTAAGTACATGTATTTACGCTTTGTCGTTTCCAAATCATAGATGGCATAATCCACCAAATCCGGATCGACTACATTATTAAAAAAATTCTGTGCCGCCTCCCATTCCCGCTTGGCCTGGTAGGCTTCCCGTATATATTCCTGTAACTCCTGGTTTTTCTGTCTCTCTTTCATTCTTCCAGCACCTCCCTATCCTATTTTATGGAGAGTATGCGCCATCCGGCAGGAAAATAAACCCACTCCGGCACAAAATAAACCGTATATTTACTATATGCACAGTTTCAGAATAAAAGAGCAAATCCGACATTTTAAAGCGCCCAAAAACGCAAATAGGAACCTTTGCCCGCTAAAGCGGGGTGGCCGCTCCTCTTCGGGCATAACCCTCTGTTCTTCGCGATATGCGTAAACGCATAAACCTGCCGCCCTAAAAGGGCCCCCTTTCAGGTGTTGTTCCTTGTTCTCCCAGCTCATCCTCTATAAACTGGTTCGTAATGCGCCCGGCTATTCTTCCTGCATTCCTACCTGCTGCTTCTCATTTCTCCTAGCAAAATCTCTTCCTCCTGTGCTTCGGCCAAACACAATCAGGCCTTGGTAAGTCCACTTATGTACGAGATAGACTGTTCCTGCCATTTTAAATCCCTCTAAAAAGCTCCTCTTGCTAATCGCCTTACGTTCTATACAAACCACGCGTCTAACCTGTGGTTTTCTTTTTATAAAAAAGGACGCATCCGCCGATGCGTCCTTTAAACAACCCCATATCCATCCTTATTTTAAAGCGTCACTGGTTTGTATGCGCGCCAGGCTCCCATTCACAGCCTTAATCACGTCCACATCATCATCCCGCAGCGCCTCCATCAACCTGTCCACCGCGCGCATGTCTCCAATCTCCCCCAATGCCTGGGCAGCCATCTGGCGCACCACCGCTTTCTCATCCTCTAGGCAAGCAAGCAGCGCATCCACCGCTGTCCGGCTTTCAAGCGCCCCCAGCGCTTCTGCGGCAGCAGCACGCACCCGCGCCTCATCATCCCGCAAAAGAACAATCAGCGCCCCTGCGGCAGCTTGATCGCCCAGCTTCCCCAAAGCAAGCGCCGCTAGCCGCCGGCTCTGTTCCTCTTGCGCCGACAGCGCGTCCATCAGCCCTAAAAGCGCCTCTTTCGCCGGATAATCCATAAAGTAGCGAATCCCCACACGCCGCACCCGATCGTCCGTGTCCGCCAGTGCTTTGCCCATAATCTGCGTCTTGTCCGCCATCTCCCTATCCAGCAGTGTCCGTACTCCCACATACCGCAAAGCACTGTCCGCGCTGTCCAGCGCCTTGCGTGCCTGCTGCTCGTCATATCGGCCCATCCTCAGCCCTGCCGCCAACACCACCGGCGCCTTGTCTGCCGCTTCACCCGCCAGCAAAGCCTCCACAGCCTCCGGCGCCTCATCATAGAGCAGCGTCAGGTTAGCGGCGCCCTCCATCATAGCGTCAAAGTCACCGTCCCAGTCCCAATGCGCCAAAGCTTCCACAGCCCGCTCGCCGCCCAGCGCCATCAACTGGTGGGAAACCATCAGCCTTGTGCGGCTGTTGCCGTGCCGATACGCGTTATCCAAGCCCTCCTCCATGCGTTGGGGCGCAATTTCAAAGAGCCTCTCTCGCGCCTCATCACAGCTCTCATCATCACCCATAAACGCAATTAGGGCCTGCGCACAGCGTTCATTTCGGTCCTTGCTGATAAACCCAATCAGCTCATTGCGAATATAGAAATATTGCTGCAAATAAACGTCCACAATCGCGTCATACAACGCCTCGCACGGAGTCTCCAGCAGCAACTGAGCAATCCGCACATTATCCCCATAGGCATAGTCTCCTAAAGTCTCGCGCACCAACTCTGCCGCCTGGGCAGCATCCATCGTCAAAAGAGCAAAAAGCGCCTGCTTCTGGTCCGGCCCCTGCCGCACCCTCTCCATCAGCCGAGCCACTGCCTGGTCGCTGCCGTCCTCCCGAAGCTGCTGGATCTCCTCAGGAAAGGAGAGCGCCGCCCCCTGAGCCTTCTTTTTTTTGCTTCGTCTAAACAATCCCATATCCATCGCCTCCCGCTATAACACGCACGCCCCGCATCCAGCAAGCCCCTTTCCGTTCACAATCCCTCATCGTCCCCGACCATACAACCTGCTGATTCGGGCCATCCGCTTCGCCAGCCCATCGCTAAGCGCCTGCTTCTCCACCCGCCACTGCCAATTGTCTCCCAAGGTAGACGGCGTATTCATCCGAGCCTCACTGCCCAGGCCTAAAAAATCCTGCATCTGATTCACCGCAACATCGCTCACGCTGGCCATCGCAGCCCGCAAAAACCCCCAATGCACGCCTTCCTCCCGGTCCAGGCGCAAATATTCCGTTGCATAATCCCGCAGCTTTTGCGGTGCGGATTCAAACCAGCCGCAGATCGTATCATTATCATGCGTCCCAACATACACCACACAGTTTTTACTATGATTATGCGGCAGATAATCGCTTTCGTCTAGAGAATCGAATGCAAACTGCAAAACCTTCATGCCCGGATAGCCGCTCTCCTGCCGAAGCCGATGCACCTCCGGCGTCAAAAACCCCAAGTCCTCAGCAATGATAGCCACCTCTCCGATTTCCCGGCGCACAGCGGCAAAGAAATCCTGGCCTGGGCCTGCAAGCCACTCACCAACCGTAGCATCTTGCGCATCGCCCAAAACAGAATAGTACGATTCAAAGCCCCGGAAATGGTCAATACGCAAAACATCAAACTGTCGCACGGCCGCTTCAATACGCCGCATCCACCAGCTATAACCTGTCTGTGCCATAAAATCCCATCGATATAAAGGGTTGCCCCACAACTGACCCGTAGCAGAGAAATAATCCGGCGGACAGCCCGCAACCCGAACAGGCCTGCGCTGGTCATCCAGCCAAAAAAGCTCGGGATGCGCCCAAACCTCCGCGCTGTCCAACGCTACATAAATCGGCAAATCCCCAATCAGGGATACCCCCTTCTCCTGCGCATAATTATGAAACGCCCGCCATTGCCGGCTAAACAAATATTGCATAAAGATCCAGAAGTCCACTTGCTCCCGCAGCTTTTGCCCATATTCCTCCAGCGCCGCCGGCTGCCGCATACGAATCTCCTCATCCGGCCACTTTGTCCAGGCAACATCGCCAAAATACCCTTTTACCGCCATAAACAACGCATAGTCCGCAATCCACTCGGCCTGCTCCTCGCGAAACCGACGCACATCACCGGCCAGCGCTTCCCGTCCCTGCACAAACGCCTTCCACAGCACAGAAAACCGATTGCGATACAGCTTCCCATAATCTACCTTTCCCGGGTTGCTGCCCCAATCCAGCAGAACGTAATCCGCTTTACGCAGCAAGCCCTCCTGTTGCAGCAAGTCCAAATCGATAAAATACGGATTGCCCGCAAACGTAGAAAAAGACTGATACGGCGAATCACCATAGCTGGTCGGCCCAGTAGGTAGCATCTGCCAAAGTTTTTGTCCGCTGTCCTTTAAAAAATCCACAAAGGCAAACGCCTCACTTCCCAGCGTGCCAATCCCGTAGGAAGACGGCAAAGAACTGATGTGCATCAAAACGCCACTACTCCGCTGCATAGCATCCCATTCCCCTCAAAAAATTCCTCGGCCCTATCTATCTTGCTCCCCTATTCCATCCCGGCAAATCCGCCCTGGCGCAACGCCTCATAAACCGCAATCGACACCGCATTAGACAGGTTCAATGAACGCAGCCCCTCTTTCATAGGCAGCCGCACACAATGCTGCGCGTTTTCCTCTAGAATGTTCCGAGGCAGCCCGGCAGTCTCTTTTCCGAAAACCAGCGCGCATTCTTTAGGATAGTCCACTTGCGTGTACAAACGTTTCGCCTTGGTCGTAAAATAATAGCAGGGCATATTATCTATCTCCTGCTTAAAGGCCTCGTAGCTGTCATGTACCCGTACGTTTGCCATAGGCCAATAATCCAGCCCCGCCCGCTTCAAATACCGATCATCAATGGAAAATCCCAGCGGACGGATCAAATGCAAGCTGCTGACAGTTACCGCACAAGTACGCACAATATTCCCAGTATTTTGCGGAATCTCCGGCTCCATTAACACGATATGAATCCCCATTGTTCTTTATTCCCCCAGTCCCATCCCGAAAAACAGAGTCTATCCGCGCCCCTGCATCAGCCGCAACAGCAGCGGCCTTTTAATTCGCATGGCGGCTTTCGGACAAAGCTCCTGACAGCAATAACACTTAATACAAAGGGAACGGTCAATCACAGGCTTCGCGTTTCTCATCCGAATCACCTTGGGCGGACAAGCCTCCATACAAACACCACAGCCAATACATAGCCCAGCGTCGAGCTGAGGCCGAGTCAGCAACAACCTGCGCGCCGCACTGCGCACAAACGGCGGAAACCGCCCCAGCCGACGGTCCAACACATCCATAGAATGAGGCGTCGCCATCTTAAAATCCCCAACTGCCAGCGTCTCCACAGCCTCACCTACCACATCCACAGCATAATCCGGCGCCACGATGCCCCGCTGAGCCGCGTGCTTCAGGGTATGCACAAAGCTGCAATCCATCCCCAACAGCGAAGCGCCAATAATGTCCGCGCTGTGCGGACACCGGCTAGCAACCAACGCGCCGACTTTTCGCGGCGTACCGGCACTAGGGCCGTCCCCCTCCATCGCCCAAATGCCGTCGATCAAAGAAAAAACCGGAGCAACCGCGCCGCAGATATCCACTAGGCAATTGGTAAAATCCGAAACCTTCGGAAAACGGTAATGGTAATCCACCTTCAGCGCCCCAGGCACCGCTCCAAACATATTCTTCACCGCGCCGGTATAGCCCACCATTCCGTGGGTTTTTAGCTTAGCCAAAGAAAACACCACATCCGCCCGCTGCAAATAGCCGCAAACTTCCACCTGTCTCAGCAAAACGCCGGCGGGGTTTTCCAGCACAACCGTATCCGTATCCAGGCAAACCTCCGCGCCGCCGTCCTTAGCCGCCGCAAAGAATCCGCACTTATCAAACACACTGCGCAAATAAGCCGAGTTGTAGGGTCCGCCGGGGCTGTCGCCAATCACCACCCGCGCCCCCCGCTTGCCCAACGCCCGAGCAAGCGCCGCCACCACAGCCGGATGGGTCGTTGCATGCTGGTCCGGATGCTTACGCAAAAGAGCGTTCACTTTCAAAGCAACAGTCATCCCCGGCCGCACCAGGTCATCCATGCCGCCCAGCAAGGAAAAAGCACGCTCAATTGCCTGCTCCAGGGTCTCTAGCTCATAGTCGTCCTGCCTCACCAGCGCAACCTGCCGCCTGCCCATATGCCCCGCCCCTCCCGGCCATCCTATCCAAAGCCGCAACACGAAAGAAAAGCGAGATACTGTCCGTATCCTTCCAGAAACAGGCCCTATCCCGCTGCAAACATCGCCTACCTGCGTTCCTGTATAAAGGCCTCTATCCGCTTTAAGGCCTCCTCAATATTCTCCATGGAAGCTGCATAAGAACAGCGAATAAACCCTTCCCCGCACCGCCCAAAAGCGCCGCCTGGCACAGCCGCCACCTTCTTCTCCATGAGCAGCTTATGGCAAAAATCCTCCGAGGAAAGCCCCGTCGATTGAATACAAGGAAACACGTAAAAAGCGCCCAAAGGCTCGAAACACGAAAGCCCCATACGGTTTAATTCCTTAACCAACAGCCTGCGCCGGCGATTATACTGCCGCTTCATATTCTCAACGCTCTCAAAGCCGTCCGCCAGCCCCGCACGCAACGCCTCAATCCCGGCAGCCTGGCTCATGACCGGAGCGCACAGCGCGCTATACTGATGAATTTTCAACATCTCCTGTAAAAGCTCCGGATGAGCGGCAACTAAGCCCAAGCGCCAGCCCGTCATAGCAAACGCCTTAGAAAACCCATGAATCAAAATCGTCCGATCTTTCATTCCCGGCAGAGAAGCGATGCTCGTATGTTTCTCGCCGTAGGTCAGCTCCGCGTAAATCTCGTCGGATAGTACCAGCAAATTATGCTTTTCAATCACCGGCACCAACGCCATCAAATCCTCCCGGGTCATAATCGCACCTGTAGGATTATTGGGGTAGGTCAACACTAAAGCCTTGGTCTTTTCAGTCACGGCCGCCTCAATAGCCTCCGGCTTCAATTTAAAGCAGTCCTCGGCCTTGGTCTCAATTCCTACAGCCACACCGCCCGCCAAGGCCACCGACGGCGAATAAGCCACATAGGAAGGCTCAGGCAAAAGAACTTCCTCCCCCGGCTCTAAAACCGTGCGGCAAGCCATGTCAATCGCCTCGCTGGCCCCCATCGTCACCAATATCTGGGCCGGGGTATAGTCCAGTCCAAAGCGCCCATAAAAGTATTCCGCCGCCAGCTCCCGAAGCTCCTGTTTCCCGCTGTTGGAGGTATAGTGGGTTTCCCCTTTTTCAATGGAATAAATCGCCGCCTCACGGATATTCCAAGGCGTCACAAAGTCCGGCTCTCCAACTCCTAAAGAAATAGCATCCTTCATTTCACTGGCAATGTCAAAGAATTTCCGTATACCGGAAGGCGGAATATCCCGCACCTTCTTTGCAATAAAATCCGATGGTCTCACGGTGTCACCACCAATCGGCTATCCTTTTCCTGCCCGGCAATGACCACCCCGTCCTCTTTATATTTACGCAGAACAAAATGTGTGGCCGTACTCAAAACACCTTCCAGCACCGACAGTTTCTCCGCAACAAACAACGCTACCTGTTTCATGGAACGGCCTTCCACCATCACCATCAAATCAAACGAACCGGACATCAGGTAAACCGACTGCACTTCGTCAAAGCGGTAGATTCGCTTCGCCAAAGAATCAAAGCCCATATCCCGCTGAGGCGTCAACCGCACTTCAATCAACGCTTGAACCTTCTCATGGTCCACCTTCTCCTGGTCTACCACAGCCTTATACCGCAGAATCACCTTCTCCTGCTCCAACTGGCGAATAAGCGTCTCCACTTTTTCCGCCTCGCTGCCCAACATCCCGGCAATCTGCTCCGGCGTTCTCCGGGCATCCTCGTTTAGTATTTCAATAATTTCGGCTGCCAGCCTATTCATATGCTCCAACCTCCTCTGTCCTTATGTTTCTCTACACAACACCTCAGGTCGTTTCCTCGTCGTCCCCGTCCTCCGGCACAGTAGGCTCTGGCTCCTGCGGCACGTCCCCAGGCGAAGGACTGGGCGTAGGCGAAGGGCTAGGCAGCGGAGCAGGATAACGGTTGTCCAACGGCACGATCGTAACCGGCGCATCTGGGTTGTCCGCGTCTTTTGGCCCTGCGTAATATTCCCCCTGGAAAGCCGGATAGGTTGTCGTGTATATCTTCTCCGGCTCGGAAATTTGGTTCCCGTCGGCGTCATATACCGTCTTATACGTCTCCGCCACACAGCCCGCACGCTCCTTCTTAATGATTGCGCGGGTATTGGACGCCATTTTCTCGTCAAGTATCACCTTGGGATCCGGCGGCGCCACCTCGCTCAGCTTCTGGGCGGTTATCTCAATGGTCTTTCCATCCTCCAAAGGTGTCCCATAAAACGCCACAGTCAAAGTCTTATTGTAGGAATCCACCTTTGCAAACAGGTAGACCGGCGTACTCTTATCATTGCGCAAAAGAAGGTCCGGGCCGCCCGTGTTGATGGTCGCGTCCATACCGGCAGGAACATACGATACCGGCCAGGAATGGCGCGTCCTGGAAACCACCGTCACCTCCGATTTCAAGGCCGCCACAAACAGCGTACTGGAGGCCTGGCAGATGCCGCCGCCATACTGTTGGGTCGTAGTCCCGTCCTCAATGCCCGCCGCAGCCTTCCAACCGTTGGCCTCGGTGCGCGGCCCCAAAGCATCATTGACAGAAAAAGTTTCTCCGGCACCGATAATCTTCGCATCAACTGCTTCCGTTGCCTTGGCTACATTAAACACCCGGTTGGCAACGTCCAGCCCATTTCCTGCAAACGACGTCGTATACGCAGCAATAAACTCCGTCTCAGCATACAAATCCTCCATGGCTTTTGCAGGCTGAATCGTATGATAATCCACCACAATCGCTGTCCGCTCGCCGCTCTTGACATGGTCAACTGTCTTTGCCACCAGTGCCTCCACGTCCACCTCACGGCCATTGGCCCCTTCATGGTAGGCAAAGCGGGTATTCTCGTCCGGCCTTAGCGTCACATAAGGCTCGATAGCGTCCTTGTTAAACTGGGTCTGCGCCAGTTCTGTTACAGCCTGCTTCAAAGAACCTTCATCCACCAGCAAACTGGTGGTCAAATCCACGCCGCCTTCCCGCAGCTTCCGGCTGGATTCGCTCCTCTGTTGTGCGTCCTCCTCCCGACCCAGCATGACGGCAGTCTGCAACACCTCGTCCAAATCCGAGGAAACTTTGAAATCCCCCGGCCCAAACTCCACCGTCTCCTGGTCAATCTGGTAAACAATAGTCAGCGACTCCATCTTCTCCTCGTCCGTATCCGCAACCGCAAGCTTGGCTTCTGCCTTAGTCATGCCCCCGACATCCACGCCATTGACGCGAACATTCGCCGGTATCGCGGCCTGCTCCGGGTCAAATTCTGCGCCGCTTAAAGCACCGGTGAGAACCAACACCACAACGATCACCACAATCGCCGCAACACAAGTGCTGAAAATTAATCGCTGTCTGCTCTTCACCCGTCCTCTGCGGTATTTTCTTCTAGACACTCTTCTAGCCATAAAATCCTCTCGTCTCATTTCATAATTATAGAATGTTTCTGCTTCTCCAAATCAGATGCAGCCCTTATTTTTTATAAAAATACATGTGTTATTCTATTACAATATTGCCAAAAAGTAAAGCATTTAGCCCCGCCGCCCCCCTGAAAGAGCTGCGTCTTCGCCCAGGCCTTCGTCTGTTTAAAAGCGTTCCCGGCCGCCTAGGAAAGGCGCGGGAACGCTTCGTCGTTTCAATCAGTTTTCAAGCCAGCAAGAACGCTCCCATCCCGCCGTCCCCGCTCAGCCCCTGCTTACGGATCCTCCATCACCTCTGGCGCTGTCGGCTGCGGCTGATCTGTCGGCTGGTCCGGCGCTGTCGGCTGCGTCTGATCTGTCGGCTCGGGTGTCGGAGTCTCCACCACCATCGTCCCCACAACCCGCCTGCCCGCGAAAGCACGGTAAGTCGTACTGCGCAGCTCTTCCTTCTTCACTTCCTCGCCATTCTTCATGTAGTGACGAAAAGCCGCCCAACGCTCACCAACACGGCGCGGCACCTGAACCTCCGAATAGCCCACAGGCTTGGTCGGATCTTCAATAATCTGCTCGGCGCCGGGCTGAATGGTTCCCGTCTGGTAGGAAGAAAGCACAATCTCATCCACCCCGTCCTCCAGCGGCGCGCCATAAATATAGAAGGAGATCACCGCGGAAGAATTGTTGATGTAGCCGATAACATAGATATCATGGTCCGTATTATTTTTAAACCTCATGTCCAGGTTATGTCGGTCGATCGCCGCATCCAAGCCCCGCCTGTCATTCAAATAGCCTACAGGCATCGAGTGGCTGGAACGCTCCACAATCTCCAGCCCAGCCTTGAGAACGCCATTATACAGCGTGCTGGAAACCTGGCAGATGCCGCCGCCGTAATCCTGCGTCACCGTGCCGTTCAAGTATGCGCCGGCCTTTTGCCATCCATTGGCGGCGGTACGGTCGCCCAACGTATCATCGGTGGTGAACACTGCGCCGGGCGCCAGCTTATAATAACCCAGCTCCCCATTGATGATGCCCACCGCTTTGTTCAAATTATGAATCCGGTTGGCCGTCCCGGTAAAACGCGTTGTCCCCACGCCGCGCAACACCAAATTTTCTTCCACTTCCGCTTTGGTCTTAGTTGGCTGCGTAACAGTAAAGGGAATGGTGATAGGTTCAAAGTCACCCTGCTCCACCTTCTCCACCAAAGAAGCATACAGAGCGTCTATATCCACGCTCCTGCCCTCCACCCCTTCGGCTACGACAAATTCGCCCACAGCTCCTTGCCTCAAAGACACCTCGGGTTCCACAGCTTCTATATCCAATTCCTCGGCTAAATCCTCCAAGTGGATTTTAGTTTCCGTGGCGTCAAATTTCAGTTCGGTTTCA
>JBMNTQ010000024.1:0-16883 GCA_050945815.1 Christensenellales bacterium | reverse complement strand
CTCGCTGCCATAGTGACCGGCATCCACCAAGCAAAGTCCTTCTTCCGCAGCATATAGGCAATCGTGATATTTCACTTCCCCGCAAAAAAGAACATCTGCCCCTACGCGCACCGCCGCCTGTATATCCTCCCGTCCGCCCGTGCCCGCCTGCACAGCCACCCGGCGCACCAGAGTATCCCCGTTGCCCATCACCTTCACGCCCACATCCAGCCCACGAGATACATAGCGGCAGAATTCATGAAACAAGCAAGGCTTGTCCAGCTCGCCCACCCGGCCCAGTCCGGTTCTTGCCGGGGCGGATAGAGTATAGAGATCGAAAGCCGGCTCCTCGTAAGGATGGCTGCCATAGAGCGCCTCCAAAACTCCCTCGGTTTTCCCCAGAGGCACCAAAACTTCCAGCCGCGTTTCCTCTACCTGCTCCCGCTGTCCGACAGCACCGATAAAAGGGCTGCTCCCCTGCCCGGGGACAAAGCTGCCGGTCCCAGCCACGGAAAAACTGCACCCTTGATAATCTCCGATCACCCCAGCCCCCGCCTCAAACAACGAAGAAGCCACTTGCTCCTCATAGCCGCTCGGTACAAACACCACCAGCTTCCTATCAGTGGATGCATCGGGCAAAAGCGGCCGCCGCAACCCAAGGCGGGCAATATCCGCCAAAGCGTCACAAGTGCCGCCCTGGGCCTTGTCAAAGTTGGTATGACAGGCGCAAACGCCGATTCCGGCCCGGATCAACGCAGCTGCCAGCCGCCCCTCAAAGGTGTCCTCGTTCAAGCTTTTCACCCCTTTGAAGAACAGCGGGTGATGGCTGACAATCAACTCACATTGCTTTTCAATAGCCTCCTGAACCACAGCCTCCGTTACATCCAAAGTCACCAATATCCTGCCCACTTCTCCGTTACGATCCCCTAATAAAAAGCCCACGTTATCCCAGGGTTCCGCCAGAGAAAAAGGCGCCAGTTCCTCCAAAATAGCAAGAATATCCCGACATCTCACAGCCATGCAATCACCTCATTATAGCGTCTAATCAGTGTGCCCAACTCCAGCCTGCGCGCACAGGCGCCGTCGCTGCCCCGCCCAGACAGCGCGTCTACTTCCTTCTCCCACCGATTCACCCACCGCTGCAACTTGCCCTTTAACAGCGGATGCTTCTTTTGCAGCAAAAGCGGGCCTATACCGCACAGAAAATCATCATACGCTTCGCCCCGTCCTGCTCGCATCATCAGAATATCATAATAGCGGCCTCGCTCCAGCGCCAGCTCCTCGTCCATCAGTGTATAGTCCGCCTGTAACAAACGCCGCAAATCCGCCGCCTCGCTCATGGGCTGCAAAATAATCCAAGCGTTTTCAGCCACCTCCCTTTGCCGGCCCAGCGCCTCATAGAGGTTGCGCCCGCCCCAGCCTGCCATCACAATCACATCCGCTTCCCCGGGAGAAAGGGTCGCAAGCCCATCCCCCTCCCGGCATTCCATCCCGGAAAGCCCCAGGTGGATAGCCAAGCCCCGGGCTTTGTCCAAGGAGGGCCTGCTGATGTCCGTAGCAATCACTTTTTCGCATACGCCCCGCAGCAAAAGTGATGCCGCCAGCTTCCCATGGTCACATCCTATGTCCGCCACCGTGCCACATTTTGGCACCATGTTTAAAATTGTTGCCAGCCGTTTCCCCATCTGCGCCTCTCCCTGGCTGCATCTGCCCATAAAAACCAAGCGGCCAATCTCCTCCTCAGGCGATAGCCGCATTGCAGTCCACTTCTGCCTAAACAAAATACATCAATCCAGAAAATCTTTCAGCTTCTTGCTGCGGCTGGGATGACGAAGCTTGCGCAACGCCTTCGCTTCAATCTGCCGAATTCGTTCTCTGGTCACGTTAAATTCCTTACCCACTTCTTCAAGGGTGCGCGCCCTGCCGTCGTCCAGCCCAAAGCGAAGCCGCAAAACCTTCTCCTCCCGGGGCGTCAGCGTGTCCAAAACCTCAACGAGCTGCTCCTTTAAAAGGGTGAATGCCGCTGCCTCCGACGGCGCAGGCACATCATCGTCGGGGATGAAGTCGCCTAAGTGGCTGTCGTCCTCCTCGCCAATCGGGGTTTCCAAAGAAACCGGCTCCTGAGCAATTTTTATAATCTCCCGCACCTTCTCCTCAGAAATACCCATCTCCCGGGCAATTTCCTCCGGTTGCGGGTCACGTCCGAATTCCTGCAAAAGCTGACGAGATACCCGAATCAGCTTATTGATAGTCTCCACCATGTGCACGGGAATGCGTATGGTGCGCGCCTGGTCGGCAATCGCCCGGGTTATCGCCTGCCGGATCCACCAGGTCGCATAGGTGCTGAACTTATAGCCCTTGCTGTAGTCAAATTTCTCCACTGCCTTAATCAGTCCCAGGTTTCCCTCCTGGATTAAATCCAAAAAGAGCATCCCTCGGCCCACATAGCGTTTGGCAATGCTAACCACCAATCGAAGGTTAGCCTCCGTCAGCTTGCGCTTTGCCTCCATGTCTCCAGCACCCATGCGCTGTGCTAAGTCTACTTCCTCCTTGGGGGTAAGCAGGGCAACCTTGCCAATTTCCTTGAGATACATGCGTACCGGATCATCAATACTGACGGTATCACTTAGAGAACTTTCCACATTCTCCTGCGCCATCTCTTGCATCAATTCCTCAGCAGATTCAGCATCCTCAACCACATCGATGTTCAATTTCTCAAACACGTCATAAATATGCTCAATCTGCTCCGGCGCCATCTCCATATCCTCCAGCGCATCCATAATCTCCTTATAAGTCAGGACGCCCTTGGCTTTTCCCTCTTCCACCAACTCATTTATTTTTTCCATCTTAAGGTTTTTCGCCAAACCCATCACTCCTTCACCCAATAAGGGTCTTCCTCAATTGCATATATTCTATATTTAATTGCTGTATTTTCGATATAATTCTGTTTATCTCTTCCTGCTGTGTTTGTTCTTTGGCAAGGGCTTGCAGTTTTCCAATCTCCTCTTCCAACGAAAACAGCTTCACCTGCCCGACGCAGTCCTCAAAGAACCGCTGGTCCCCACATTCCGGAAACCGTTCAAACACTTCCGCTGCAAAACTAGCGTTGTCCCCATCCAGAGCCGCCAAAACATCCGCATAAGAAAATTGTTTTCCGCGAAAACCGACAATAATCTCCGCCAGCCTTCGGTTATCCTCCTGGGCAAAACACAAGTCTTGCCCCAACACCTGCTCGAGGGCCTCCGGCCCCTTGGCCATGGTGCTTAAAATGTGCCGCTCCGCCTTTACATGGGCCTGCGGTAGCTCTCTTCGTGGCTTATTATCCCTTAATTTGCCAATCCTATTCTTTTTATTCTCCGCATCCACGGCAATTCCTGCCTGCGCCTGTAAAGCTTCCATCGTAAACCCTGTCTGCTTGCGCAACAGCAGCAAATACCGCTCCTTTTCCACCGGGTCCGCCAGTGTTCTAAGCAGTCCTGCCGCGGCAATGGCATATTTCATGCGCTGCTCAGCATCCTTCATATCGAATCCCTTTTGCAGCGATAAAAGCTTGTATTCCATCAAAGGCACGGCGCTGTCCACAGCCTGCTCAAAGGCCTGCTTTCCTTCCCGGCTGATAAATTCATCCGGATCCATCCCAGCAGGAAACAACACCACCTTAACCTCCAGCCCTTCCTCCCGCAGAATATCCAACCCCCGAAGCGTAGCCCGCTGTCCTGCCGAGTCCCCGTCGTAAGCCACGCACACACCAGCCGCATAGCGCTTCATCAGCCGCGCCTGTTCCGGTGTCAGCGCCGTACCCAGCGTAGCGACGGCATGCACGCCCCCCCGCTGATAGAGGGAAACCACGTCCATATACCCTTCCACCATCAGCATAAAGCTTGCGCCCTGCTTGCTCAGGTAGTTCAGCCCGTACAGGTTACGCCGCTTGTTAAACGCGGCCGTATCGGACGTATTGATGTATTTAGGCATCGATCCGTCCAAAACCCGTCCCCCAAACCCCACCACATCGCCATATTGGTTGATAATGGGGAACATCAGCCGGTTCCTGAAGAAATCATATGCGCCGGATTTCCCAAAAGCCGCCAGGTTCGCATCCACTGCCTCCTGGTCGGAAAAGCCCTCGCCCCTCAAATGCCCCACTAGCGCATCCCAGGAATCCCGGGCATAGCCCAGCCCAAAATGTTTGACCGTGGCTTCATCAATGCCGCGCCCTTGCAAATAAGCCCGGGCGCCTCGGCCTCCCTCAGCAACCAGGTTTCCATAAAAAAACCGCGCAGCCGCCTTATTCGCAGCCAAAACCCGCTGCTTTTTTAGGCGCTGCTTTGCCGCTTGCTCATCGTCTATCGTCTCGGGCAGCTGCATGTTTGCCCGCCGCGCCAGAAACTCCACGCCCTCCGGAAAAGAGAGCTTCTCAATATCCATGACGAAGCGTACCACATCCCCGCCCTTATGACACCCAAAGCAATAAAAAAACTGCTTGTCCCCATTCACATTGAACGAAGGCGTCTTCTCTGAATGAAACGGGCAAAGCCCCCAATGCCGTCCGCTGTTCGGCTTTAAG
Source organism: Christensenellales bacterium (assembly GCA_050945815.1). Classification (GTDB taxonomy): domain Bacteria; phylum Bacillota; class Clostridia; order Christensenellales; family JBMNTQ01; genus JBMNTQ01. The sequence continues at coordinate 12,340 of JBMNTQ010000024.1, read as the reverse complement.
GCAACATACTGGGAAACAACATCCACTATATCGTTGTTACCCCTAAGCCTTGCCATCCATTCATCCGGAAACACCGCCATGTAATCACTCCAACCTCATATTAGTTTCTCCGTATCCGCCAAAATTCCTTCTTTTCTTCCAAAGTCCGTATAAAATTTGTCCTTTTTTCACATACCCCAGTTTTTAGGCACAAAAAACTCCTGAAACTTCGCCACAGAAAAACGGTCGGTCATGCCGGCAATGTCGTCCACAGCCGCGCGCTCCACTCCCTCCTTCAGGATAATGCCCTGGTACTCCTGGCCGATTTTATCCGGATGCTCAAGTAAATGCTGATACAGCATCTCCAAGATATAGTGTGCCTTCCCTTCCTCCCTCTTTGCAAAGGAATCCAGATACACATGATCAAACATAAATTGGCGCAACTCATCTGTAGCTTCTTTAATCAGCGGCGACATAAAAACCGCGTCCTGCCCCTCACTGGATGTAATCACATCCAGAATCATGGTATTAATCCGCTTCCCATGGCTGTTGCCCAACACGTCTACACACGCCTTTGGCAAATCCGACGCCCGCAAAATACCCGCCCGTATCGCATCATCAATGTCGTGGTTGATATAGGCGATCCTGTCTGCCAAATGCACCACGCGCCCCTCCAAGGTAGCAGGGTTGCCTGCCGATGTATGGTTCACAATGCCGTCACGCACTTCAAAAGTCAGGTTTAGGCCCACGCCGTTTTCCAAAATATCCACCACCCGCAAGCTATGCTGGTTGTGGCTGAAGGGAAAAGGCGCAATGTTGTCCAATACCCGCTCCCCCACATGCCCAAACGGCGTATGCCCCAGGTCGTGTCCCAGCGCAATCGCCTCAGTCAAATCCTCGTTTAAAAGCAGCCCCCGGGCAATGGTGCGAGCAATCTGGGCCACCTCTAGCGTATGAGTCAGCCGGGTTCGATAATGGTCGCCCTCCGGCGAAAGGAAAACCTGCGTCTTATGCTTCATCCGCCGAAAGGCCTTACAGTGCAAAACCCGATCCCGGTCACGCTGAAAAGCCGGACGCAAAGGGCAAGGCTCAATCTCGCGCAGCCGGCCGCGCGTCTTCACACTCTTAGCCGCAAAAGGCGAAAGCAACCGCATTTCCAGTTGTTCAAAATATTCCCTGTTCATAAGCCTCCCATTCACAAATCCGCCAACTTTAAAAACGCTATACTAACTATATACCACATTCTTTCCAGATTCCCTGCTTCCGCGCCCGCAATTTTATCTTACCAAGGCCCAAAGCCGATTCCCCTATACTTATCTCCCCAGCCCCTTGCCAAAATCTCCGCCCCTTCGCTCGCCCCTCCCCCGCTGCTCGCCCAATCCTCCCCGGCTTTCCAACAAAAATAGGACGGCCCGCCTAGTCTCGGGCCGCCCAAATCGGTCTGTCTCGGTTCCCCCTCTATCTCTGGGCAATCACAGCCTGCGCTGCCGCCAGCCGTGCGATCGGCACACGGTAAGGCGAACAGGACACATAATCCAGCCCCAAGCTGTTAAAGAACATAATAGAACTTGGGTCGCCGCCATGCTCGCCGCAAACGCCCAGCTTCATGTCGGGACGCACGCTTCGACCGCCCTCCACTGCCATCTTCACCAGCTTGCCCACACCCTTCTGGTCCACCTTGGCAAACGGGTCAAAATCGTAGATTTTCTTAGCATAATAATCATCCAGGAATTTGCCCGCATCATCCCTCGAAAAACCGAAGGTCATCTGGGTCAAATCATTGGTGCCAAAGGAAAAGAACTCTGCTTCCTCGGCAATTTCCTCCGACGTTAGCGCAGCCCGGGGCACCTCGATCATCGTACCCACCAAGTATTGAATCTCTGTCCCCTTTTCCTGCATCACCAGCTTGGCCGTATCGTCTACAATCTTCTTAACAAAGCTAAGCTCTTTTGCGTCGCCTACCAGCGGAATCATAATTTCCGGCAAAACGCTCAAGCCATCCTCCTCAAACACCTCAATCGCCGCTTCGATAACCGCCCGAGTCTGCATCTCCGCAATCTCAGGGTACGTCACAGCCAGCCGGCAGCCCCGATGGCCCAGCATAGGGTTTGTCTCCTGCAAGCTTTCCACATCATTCTTCAGGTCCGTAAAATCCAAACACATCTGAGCAGCAAGATCCTCAATATCGCAATCTTCATGGGGCAGGAATTCGTGTAGAGGCGGGTCTAAGTAACGCACAGTCACCGGCCGGTCGCCCATAACCCGGTAGATCTCCTTGAAATCCTCTTTCTGCATAGGCAAAAGCTTTGCAAGCGCCGCTTTTCGGTGCTCCACATTCTTCGCCACAATCATCTCACGCATAGCAGAAATGCGGTCTTCATTGAAGAACATATGCTCCGTACGGCAAAGCCCGATGCCCTGCGCGCCAAACTTCACTGCAGCGGAAGCGTCCTGGGGGCTATCCGCGTTGGCTCGAATTTTCAGAGCACGCACATCGTCCGACCATTCCATAATCGTAGAAAAATCACCGGACAAGCTGGGTTCTTGGCTGGGAATATTTTCCCCATATACATTGCCGCTGGTGCCGTCCAAAGAAATATAGTCTCCCTCGTGGAAAGTACAGCCCGCAATGCTCATGGTCTTCTTCTCTTCATTGACCGTCGCAGCGTTACAGCCGGATATACAGCAAATCCCCATGCCCCGAGCCACCACAGCAGCGTGGGAAGTCATACCGCCGCGCAGCGTCAAAATCCCCCGAGACGCATACATCCCCTCAATGTCCTCCGGAGATGTCTCTCTGCGCACCAAGATCACTTCTTCACCCCGGTCTCCAGCGGCCTTAGCGTCATCTGCCGTAAAGTATATTCTGCCGGACACAGCGCCCGGAGAAGCAGGCAATCCGCTGGCAATCGGCTGCGCAGCCTTCAGCTTTTCCGGCACAAACGTTGGATGCAGCAGGGAGTCTAGCTGCTTGGGGTCTATCTTCATCAGGGCCTCCTCCCGGCTGTTCATACCCTCATCTACCAAATCCACCGCAATTTTCAGCGCAGCAGCAGCAGTACGCTTGCCGCTTCTGGTCTGCAACATGTAAAGCTTGCCCCGTTCAATGGTAAATTCCATGTCCTGCATATCCCGATAGTGGTTTTCCAGCTTGTTGGCAATCTGCTGGAATTCATCGTAAATCTCCGGCATACTCTCCTTCAGCTTGGCAATTGGATGCGGCGTCCGAATCCCCGCCACCACATCCTCACCCTGGGCGTTGAATAAGTATTCGCCGTAAAGCTTCCTCTCGCCGGTCGCCGGGTTGCGGGTGAAAGCCACGCCGGTGCCGGAATCCTCGCCCATATTGCCAAACACCATAGCCTGCACATTAACAGCCGTACCCCAATCGCCAGGAATATCGTTCATACGGCGATATACAATAGCCCGGGGGTTATCCCACGAACGAAAAACAGCAGTCACCGAAGCTAAAAGCTGCTTTTTGGGGTCTTGGGGGAACTCCTCTCCTTTTTCCACAAAGTAGAGTGCTTTATAATCCTGTACAATCTGCTTCAAATCCGAAATATCTAAGTCCGTATCTAAGGAAACGCCTTTCTTCTCCTTTTTCTGCGTCAAAATATCTTCAAATTTTTTCCGGTCAATCTCCATCACCACGTCTGCAAACATCTGAATAAACCGCCGATAACTATCGTACGCAAACCGCTCATTACCAGTCAGGTTAGCCAATCCTACTACCGCAGTATCGTTAAGCCCGAGGTTTAGAATCGTATCCATCATCCCCGGCATAGAAGCCCGGGCGCCGCTACGCACCGAAACGAGAAACGGATTGCTTAGGTCGCCGAATTTCTTTCCGGAAATCTCCTCCAGCTTACCCATGCTGTCAAAAATCTCATCTACGATAGTCTGGCTTATTTTTTGCCCATCAGCATAATATTGGTTACAAGCCTGGGTGGAAATGGTAAAACCCTGGGGAACAGGCAACCCTAACGAGGTCATCTCTGCAAGGTTTGCGCCTTTGCCGCCCAGCAGATCTTTCATACCGGCATTCCCTTCCTGGAACAGGTAAACGTACTTTATCATAAAAGCACCTCCTCAGATATTTTGCACATTAAAAATGTATTACAAAAATGGAGAAAACACAATATGGAGATTCGATAAATCCGATAAAACATGTTACATTTACAAAAAATTACATCATTTCTACAATAAATTGCTCTGATGGAAATTTGCGTTGGATATGCCTGAGAATATATTTCATCAAAAAATTGTTAATCTCACGGGAAAGGGCGCTTTGCATCCGAACCTTTCTCAGCTTGACCATCTCCATAGATAAGATACGCCGCATAGCCATCACTGCCTCCATAGACAGCCTGTCCCCGTGGGCGCAAGCTCCGCAAACCACCTCGCCGCAGGTTCGGTCAAAAACCGGAGCTTCGAGCCCTTCCCCGCAAACCGGACAACCATCCAAAGCAGGCCGATAGCCCGAAAGATCCAGCAGCTTCAAAATAAAGCAAGCGCTCACTGTCTCCGCCCCATTCTTCCCATAGGCATAAAGCGTCATCGCCTGCAAAAGCAACGAAAACAAGGCCGGGTTTCCTTCTCCAGCCACCACAAATTCTTCGCACAAATTCAAAAAATAGGTCGCGTGGGCTAGGGTTTTCAAATCGTTGCGTAACGGATAATAGCTTTCCTCCAAGTCACACTGGGTCAGCAAAAGCCGCTCACCCCGGCGGCTGAAAGCATACTCCCCATAGCAAAACTGCTCCACGCATGAAATAAGCTTTGCCCCGGGCTTGCGGCAAGACCGAGCGGCGGCGCTAATTTTTCCATACTGCGGGGAAAATATAGTGAGCATACGGTCATACTCACCGTAATTTGCATACCGCAAAACAATCCCCTTGAATTTCACTGCCGGCAAAAGCCCATCTCCCCCCAAAATCTCCAATCAAATTCCATTATAGCTCGCGATTTCCTCTATTCTCCCGCTTATATTCCAAATAATATCCGATGTTACCCGTTTTTTCAAATTCGGCCCAAAAATCTAAATCATGCTGTTCATGCTTCATTCAAAAATCCCCCTTACAGATATGCGTTTATAGTTTTACGCCTTTCTTCCGGGATATGCGATGAAAAATTAGGAAACCCAATTCAAAAAAATCAATTCTCAGGCGAATAGCCTAACTGCCGCAGCGTAGCATGGCTGTTGCGCCAGCCTTCCTTCACCTTCACCCAAAGTTCCAGATAAACCCTAGTCATGAGCAGCCACTCAATCTCTTTTCGCGCCCTTCTTCCGATCTCTTTCAGCATAGAGCCGTTTTTACCGATGATGATGCCCTTGTGGCTGTTCTTGTCGCAGTAAATCGTAGCAAAAATTTCAATCACACCATTCTCCTGCTCCTGCATGCGCTCCACATCCACGCCCACGCCATGGGGAACCTCCTCCTGCAAAAGCTCCAGTGCCTTCTCCCGGATGAATTCCGCAACCACCTGCCGCTCGGGCTGGTCCGTTACCATATCATCAGGAAAATACTTGGGCCCCACAGGCAAAAAGCCGCGGATCAGTTGCTCCAGCTCTTTCAGCCCGTCCCCCTTCAACGCGGAAACAGGCACGATATGACGAATCCAGCTTTCTTCCTGAAACTGCGCGATCATAGGCAAAAGTGTCTCTTTAGGAATGGCGTCGATCTTGTTGATCACCAGAATCACCGGCATCTCATTTTTGCGCAAGCCGTCCAATATCTCCCGATCCCGCCGCCCGACACCGGCCACGCCATCGATCATCACCAACATCACGTCATGACCCGCCATAGAATTCTTTACCATGCGCATCATATAGTCACCCAAACGGGTTTTCGGATGGTGGATACCCGGCGTGTCCACAAAAACTGCCTGATAATCCTCCCGGGTCAAAACGCCCTGAATACAGTTGCGGGTAGTCTGCGCCTTCTGGGATACAATGGAAACCTTCTGCCCCACCAAAGCGTTCATAAGGGTAGATTTTCCCACATTGGGACAACCGATTATGGTTACAAAGCCCGATTGAAAAGCCAACTTATTCCTTCACCTCACTCTGTGTTTTTAAATTCTCGCTGCCAAAAAAACAAGGCAGCAACTGAGACAGCTTAAACGATTGATACGCCCCGGAAAGATCCGCCGCAATCACGTTCATATCCGGCGAAAATTCCACCAAACACTGCCTGCAAATGCCGCAGGGAAAAGACAGCGTCCTCGCCGCCACCGCAATCGCCAAAAACTCCCGCTCCCCGGCAGCTATCGCAGCACACAAGGCACTGCGCTCGGCACAAATCGTCGCACCATAGGAAGCCGATTCCACGTTACATCCTGTATAAATCCGCCCAGACGCCGCTTCAATCGCCGCTCCCACACCAAAATTGGAATACGGCGCATAAGCCATTTTTCGCGCCTCAATCGCCGCGTTCACCAGTCTCTTCTCTTCCGGACTCATACTATTCCTCCCTATCCCTGTCCAGGTTTAACCGCGACAACACCCGCTCCTGAGCCGTAAACATCTCATCCTCCTGCTCTTGTGTCTCATGGTCATAGCCTAAAAGATGCAGCATACCATGAGCCGTCAAAAAGCCAATCTCCCGCCGAAGGGAATGCCCGTATTCTCGGGCCTGGGCCGCCGCCCGCGGCAAGGAAATCATAATATCCCCCAAAACCGTCTCCCCAGTATCCGGGTTTTGCTCCAACTCCTCACCTGCTGCAACGTCCGCCATGGGAAAGGACAACACATCCGTCTCCCGGTCCATGCCGCGAAACGTCCGGTTGGCCTCGCGAATGCAAGGGTCGTCTACAATGTTCACACTAGCCTCAAAAGGCCCGATCTCCCTCTCATCCGCGATTTCCTGGGCGACCCGTTCTATAATCTCTCGCAGTTCCTCGCCAAACGACAGCTCATTCTGCAGGTTTTGTATCTCCAGCATCCCGCTGCTCCTTTACCGTAATATCCATATCCGGATATTCTATTCGTTCGTGCATAATCCCGCTGAATATCTTTACAAATGTCTCGATAATGGTGGTAATATCCTTAAACGTCAGCGGCGCTTCCTTTAGCTGCCCATCTTCTATACGCTGCTTAATCAGTTGCTCCACCTTCTTGCGAATCACATCCGTATCATTGGTAGACAAAGAACGCACGGCTGCCTCCGCCGTATCCGCCAGCATGATAATCGCGGCCTCCTTGCTCCTAGGTCTCGGGCCAGGATAACGAAACGTATTAATGTCTACATTCTCCTCACCCCGTTGCGACACCGCCTTATGATAGAAATATAAAATCACCGTTGTCCCGTGATGCTGCACGATAATATCCTGAACCTGCTTGGGCAGCTTATGCTTCTGCGCCATTTGTAAACCATCGCGGGGATGCATAGCAATCATCTTGGCGCTGGCTTCCGGCGAAAGCTTGTCGTGGGGGTTTTCCCCCATTTGGTTCTCCGTAAAAAAGTATGGCCTCTTGCTTTTGCCAATATCGTGGTAATATGCCCCCACTCGCGCCAAAGCGGGGTCCGCCCCGATGGCTTCGGCCGCTCCCTCCGCCAGGTTTGCCATAAAGATGCTGTGATGATAGGTGCCTGGTGCCTCCAGCATCAGCTTCTTTAAAAGCGGCTGATCCGGCGCTGCCAGTTCTAAAAGCTTGGAAGGCGTTACCACATTGAATATCGCTTCCCACAGCGGCAGCGTGCCAATGCAAAGCACAGCGGACAACAGCCCGGAAACAAAGCCCCAGCCACAGCGGCTCAGCGTATCCAAATGGTCCGTGGAAGCCATCAGCCCCATCCCGGCGCTGACTAAAATATTGGCCACACCCACCGCTAATCCCGCAAGGACAATACGAGAGCGCCGCCCAGAACCCTTAAGAAAAAATACACCGGTGCTTCCGCCCACCACATAAATAATCAGAGCATGCACCATCTCCGAGGTAAAAAGCCCATCGGTGCTCACCATCGTGGCAATCAAAATAGACAACACCAAGTTAGCAAAAAGCGCCAACGAACGTGAAAATAAGATGGTGAGCAGCATGGAGAAAAATGCCATCGGCATAATGGCGAAAAATCCCTGCGGCATAGTGCTCGTGTCGGCCTTGGCAAACACGATACCCAGCAAGAAAGTCAGCAAAAACACAATCCCCAGCAGGTTAATCAAACGGCGATCCTGCAAAATGTCAGGGCAATACAGCACAACATACACGCTAAGCATGGTGATCAACACAGCGCATAGCAGCCCCACGCCCACATACAGCAATACCACCACATCATTAGCCTGCAACATGCCCAAACTGTCCAGCATGGCAATCTGCGCCCCAGTTACCAGCTCGCCCTGCACCACGATATTCTGTCCCGCCTTATAAACCCGCTCGTCTATAGCGGCAGCCTTCTCCTCGCGTTCCTTTTCAGTCAGCTCAACGTTTTCCCGCATGTTGGCCTGGGTCGCGCTGTCCACACAGCGGTTGGTAAAAGCCAGCAAATCGTCGGAAATATCATACAAGGTCGTCATGATATCCTGTTTTATCTTTTCCTGCTGGGTTTCCAAAAATTCCGGTTTGATACCATTATCCAGATCTTCTTTCACCCGGCTCAACGTCTCATTTTTAATGCGGTTGATGGTCGAAGGGCTGGAAGTCAGTAGTGTCTCCAATTCCTCCTCACTAACCTCCATGGGCTCAAAAACCTTCTGCATGGAAGAAATCTCCGACAGGGTCAACTCGGCAATCCAGTCTACCATGCCGATATTCTGGCTCTGAATATCCGCCTTATATTGCTGCCCTAAGCTATAGGCCTCCGACACCTGAGCGAAAAATCCTTCAAGCGATTCATTGACACCCTGGGTAATGGTCTCATCTTCCACGTAAATAGGCTGGACGCTGTTACGCGCCTCCTGCCGTAGCCTTTCCGTTGTCACAGTATCCACTACATCCCGAGGTGCGGTGATGGTCTCCGTAGCCACGCTGCCTTCCGCCAGCGTATGCTGCTTGGGCGACGCAGAAGCTGCCAGCACGGCAAACACCGCCACAAACACCACCGCGGCAACCATCAGGGAATAAAAGTGTTTGGTTTTGGCAATCTGTTTTGCCGAGCGCCCAAAAGACGCCTTGTTTTTCTTCTTCCCGCTCAATCCGCATCTCTCCTTCCCAGAGTCTTCTCAAACTTCTCGTACGCCACAACAATCTTCTGCACCAACTCATGACGCACCACATCTTTCTCCGTTAGTCTCACCAGCTCGATTCCCTCAACGCCACGCAAAACCTGCATCGCATGCTTCATGCCGGATTTCCTGTCCCGGGGCAAGTCGATTTGAGTCACATCGCCGGTCACCGCCACCCTCGAACCCTCCCCAAAACGCGTTAGGAACATCTTCATCTGCTCGGTGGTGCAATTCTGCGCCTCGTCCAATATAATAAACGATTCCGACAGCGTACGCCCCCGCATATAAGCCAGCGGCGCTACCTCAATCACGCCGCGCTCCATCAATTTTTGAAACGATTCCGCCCCCATAAAGTCAAACAGCGCATCATACAGCGGCCGCAAATAAGGGTCAACCTTATTCTGCAAATCGCCGGGCAAAAAGCCCAACTTTTCCCCCGCTTCCACTGCCGGGCGGGTGAGTACGATGCGACTAACTTCTTTATTCTTCAGGGCCAAAACTGCCATAGCAATGGCCAGATAGGTCTTGCCTGTCCCCGCAGGGCCCGAGCAAATAACAACGGTGTTTTCCCGCAGCGCCTTCACATAGCGTTTCTGTCCAACGCTACGACACTTAATCTGCTTGCCACGGTTGGTGATGGCCACCACATCAGTCATGGCCTCCTCCAAAATGTCCGCCTTTCCCTCGGCAATCACATCTATCGCATAGCGGATACGGCTTCTGTCCACAATCACGCCCTTGCGCATCATAGCCAGCAACCGCTCGATCACGGCAGCAGCCAAAGAGACCTTGTCCAATTCTCCGGAAACAACAATCTCCGCATCTCTCGTAGCCACCACAACGCCCAATTCCGCCTCAATCACTTTCATGTTTTCATCATAGTTCCCAAAAAGCTCTGAAAGGTGCTGCATGGATTCCACAGCAATCCGCCTTTCAAAAACCTCACAGCCGTTACTATTCTCACCGTTGTTCAAACACAGCCCTCCTGCCTTAAACGTTCTATTCTTCTTGCGCCGTCTCCCCCATCTCACCGTTTTCCCTGACGCCGATATCGGCGGGCGGTGTATAGGGGCGCCCCTCGCCTATCTGCTCCAGCGATTCCAGCAAAACATTGGCCACAAGTTCACCACCATCGGATACAGCATAATCAGTGCTTACCTTCCTAATCACCGCATCCTCAGGCAAGCGTCCCTCAATCTCCCGATAGGCCTTCTGCTGCGCCTCTTGTAAAACACGATCCAAGTCCAGCTTTTTCTGCTGGATCAAAACTTCTTTATATTCCACTGTTTCCACAAAGCAAGGCAAGTATAACCCCGACACCTCGTGTCTTACAGCCTCTTCATCATATTCTACGAAGGGTTCCCCCTCTTTTCCCAGGGAAACACGCCAGTTCCCTACAATCAAGAAGCGCTCCGTTGCCACACGCCCTGTCAACGTCCGCTCCTGCTCAAACAGGTCTTGGCTGCAACGAGCAGAATAAAAAACCCGGCCCATCACTTCCCCCCGGGCCGTGCTGTAAATAGGCGCCGCATCCTCAAACGCCACAATCCCGCTAATTAAAGTCTCCCCAGCCTTCACTGCCTGCCCAACTTCCACCTCCGCCTGCCCGGACAATGGCGTAACCGAGTGAATCACAGCGTCCTTTGTGGCTATAATATGCTCATAGCCCTTGCTCTGCATATCGGGCGGCAAGTCCGCCTCTCGAAAGCCAATGTTCAAAATAACGCCCCTAAGCCGCACATCTGCCCAAGCGATCTCGGGGTTATCCAACAGCAACCGTTTCTCCACTTGGCTGAAATCCATCTGGGCCTTCAACATGCCCGGCCGAATACCCATATCTTCCAATTGTGAGACAATGCTCTGCTCAAGCGCCTCATCCTCCAACCCCTCAAGTTCAATGCCCCACAAAAAAGAAGTCAAGGCAAAAAATAAGACAACCGCTGCCAGCGCGCCCATCAAAAAACCCTTGCGCCGAGCACGCAAAAACGAGAACGTTGCGCTTAGCCCTCCCCTTCTTACAATAGACAGCCTGCAAGGTTGGTCAGCCGCCAGCTTTCTCAGCTTCGGCAATGAAAAAGCGCTGATCTTCGCCGCCAAAATCGTATAGCTCAAGCGCCGGACATCCCATGCGAAAAGCCCGTGGACCCGCATCAAACTGATCAGTCTCTCCAGCGCAAGGCCTTCCACTTTGATGATAACATATCCAGTCAAATAATGCCATATTGAGGTCATCAACTCTTCAACATCCCCTCGTACACTGCGCCGAATATCTGGCCGGAAACAGAGATCCGGCTGCTTTCCAAGCTGTCCAGCACCATATCAGAACCGAAAACACTCAAGATGCCCATTTCGGTGTCGATGCGGACTTTATTTGTCCCATATTCCAATATATCTGTATAATTATCAATGCTCACCCGTTGCATTCCTTGTATAAAAACCCGCGGCAAATCCAAGCTCACTTCTTCTTCCAGGCCAAATAACCGCATACCTGCCGTATGCACCTTAGCCCTCGCATGCCTTTTTTTACGTTTCTTCTTCATATCCACCCTCCGAAGCCCATCCAATCTCCCGAATATTCCCAATAAACTATATGCAATAACCCCGTCAAAAAGAATGAACGCCAGAAAATGCCCGACCCAATCGCTGCTTTTTCGAATAATCCCCTTTTAATAACGCAAACTATCTCTGGAGGTGATCATTCATGGCCAAACAACAAGAAAACAGACAGATAAAGGCCTATTTCGATTCTCTGCCCCCCTATCTGCAAGAAACCATCCGCCAGTCCGGCACCCAATACCATAGCCTCGAGGATCTCAAAGCCCTGTGCCGCAACCTGATGCAGCCAGACTGATCCCAAAGGGTTGCCGTTTTTCCTTCCAACACCGCTTTCTACCCTGCCGCCCCCTCCTGTCCCGGCTCCTCACAAGGAAACTGTAGCCGACGCGTAATACGTAAAAAGTAATAGGCACTTCAAATAAAACAGCGTTTATTTAGAGGATTTCCCTTTAAAAAACGCTGTTTTTATATTTAGGAGGCTACACCAATCCATTGTTTAAGTTTTTCTTCCTATAATTTAGATGGCCCTAGACAGTCAGTATCCCTCAATAACAATTCCATATTTGCTCAACAGCAATCCGTTTTTTCGTCTCACGCTATTGACCAGTTCGTTTAAATAATCCATTTCTCTCTTTTCTAT
>JBMNTQ010000023.1:0-17605 GCA_050945815.1 Christensenellales bacterium | reverse complement strand
AATGATCCGAGCGCTCCACAGACCGAACCGGCTGCAACTCATAGCCCCCCATCACCGCCGCAACATCCCCTACCGGCGCACCGGACAAGGCCGTAACCAGCCCCAGCGCCAACAAAACGGCTAAAGCCGCCGCCAGCTTCTTCCAATGTCTCACAAAAAAACGCTTCATTCCAACCCATCTCCCCCCAGCCCAGAATCGCTCTATCCCATATCTATGCAGGGGCGAAGACGCCCATTCCCCCGGCACCAAAAAGCTGAAAAAACGCCAACAAGAAACCAAAAGAATAGAAGAGCAATGAAATCGTTGCTCTTCTATCCTCTTCTTCATACGTTTACTCAATTGTCCCGCTTACAAAGCAAGTCTACAGTTCTTTCGCAAAACAACGCCGCCTTCGATGCTGGCGCGATTCATACGGCTTCCATACAGCGCGGACCTTCTCGTTGACTTCCAACTCCGGCCCGGTCTCAGCATACTCAATGCCCAACTTATTGGCAGAAACCGTCATAGCCTGCATCAAAATCGCCGGCAACCCCTGATTCAAATATTTCTTCGCCACCGCAATAAAAAACAGGTTCATCACTTTGGGTTTCCGAATAGCCCGCAAAACACCAATAAAGCCAAACGGAAACAGTCTGCCATTGCTCTTCTTCAAAGGTTCCCCCAAAGATGGCGCCGCAACGCCCATCCCCACAGCCTTGCCGTCCTCATCCACAATCACCTTCACCAAACGGGGGTTGAGCAAGGTCAAAAATTGCCCCACATACCAGGTCATCTGCTTTTCCGTCAGCGGCACCGTACCATATAATTCCTCATACGCCTCATTGATCAATTCAAACAACGGACGCACATAAGGCCGAATTTCCCGAGTCTTGGTAATATCCAGAATCTTCAAGTTGTTGCGCTGTATAATGCGGTCAGACAGATTCTGGATGCGCTCTTCCACGCCCCGCGGAATTTTGATACGGAATTCCAGCCAATCCACTTCTTTCCCATATCCAAGCTTCTCTAGATGCCGCACATAATACGGAGCATTATAAATTGTAATAAATAAGTCCTGCTCTTCAAAGCCCTCAATCAACATCCCTTGCTTGTCTAGGTCACAAAAGCCAATCGGCCCCACCGTACGCTCAAGGCCCCGTTCTCTCGCCCAATCCTCCACAGCGCCAAACAGCGCAGCGGAAACCTCCTCATCGTCAATGAAGTCTAGGCGGCAAAACCGCATGTCTTTTTTTCCCCATTTTTCATTGGCGGCATGGTTAATCAAGCCTGCAATTCTGCCAACAATCCGACCCTCTCTATAGGCAAGAAAATACCGCGTCTCACAATACTCAAAGGCCGGATTTTTATCTCTGCGCAAATTGTTCAGCTCATCCATGCGCAAATCAGGGATAGCATAGGGGTTGTCGCGGTACATCTCATTATGAAAGTCCACGAATTTTTTCAGTTCCCCCACAGAGTTTATCTCCCGGATTTCCACCATGCCCGATTCCCTCTCCTCTATCATCAAACTAGGCCGCCAAAATAGGGCAAAAAAGCTGACCGATGCCGGCTACTCAACGCCGCCGATCCTCACACAACCAACAACCCAGCCTATCTGCCGACCCCAAACTCCATCTTCCAAATCCGGCCTTTTCAGGCCAACGATTCAATGTGCGCAATCAACTCGCCCACAGTCTTCATCTCGGCATTGTTATCAATGGTAATATCAAACGCTTCCTCCAGGTCCATGATAATCTCCACCATATCCAGCGAATCAATCTTGAGTTCCTCAAACGTCGTGTCCATGGTGACGTCTCCCGTGTCAATATCCAGTTTTTCTGCAATAATAGCCGAAATTTTCTCCAGCATGATCATTCCTCCCACACGTATGCACATTTTATTCTATGCTAATATATCATCTTAACACTCATCAGTCAAGAAACTTACTCATCTTGTAACTAAAACTACATGATGCAGTGTTGAAAGCAGGTCTTCGCTGCAACCTCCTCCGCCAGTTCTTTATTCAACCGCCCGCCCCAGCGCCTTCCCCGCCTCAAATCCGGCGTCTTTGTCCTGCTCCCGAGGCTTTAGCTTGACGCTCAATGCCGGCATAGTCTGCATTGCGCAGTCCTTCATCCTCCGCTCAACATACCTCACCGCCTCACCGCTCCAGCCAAACGACCCAAACGACAAAGCCTTCTTCCCCTTGCAAGTATAAGGGGACAGCCCCAGCAACACATCCCAAACCGGCGGCAGCACATCCCGGTTTACAGTGGGCGAGCCTATAGCAACCACATCTGCCTGCATCAAAAGCGCCAGCGCCTCATATAAATCCGTTTCCGACAAATCCACCAAGTCTACCTCCAAGTTCTCCGCCCGGCAGCCCTTGGCAATTTCCTCCGCCAATTCCTTGGTATATCCATAGCAAGACACATAGCCCACAAAGGCCCTCTTAGGGTCGTTAATCTCCCGCACCACAGCAGCCCAGCCCTCGTATAAATCAACAATATCCCGCACGCCACTGCGTAAAACAGGCCCATGAGCCGGGGCGATCATGTCAACCTTCAACTGCCACACCTTCTCGACAGCATCCAAAACATAGCTCTTAAACGGCGACATAATCACGTCAAAATAATACTGCTGAGCGTCCTCAAACGGGCTATCCACTTCATCGTCAAATAGCTGCCTCGAAGAAAAATGACAGCCAAACACATCCCCGGAAAGCAGCATCTGATCCTCGGGAACATAGGTAAACATAGTATCCGGCCAGTGCAGGAAAGGCACGCTGAAAAATTGCAGAGTCTTGCCGCCCAAATCAATGCTGTCTCCGTCTTTGGCGATTATAAAGTCTATCTCCCGGTTACAAATCTCCTCCAGCAAGCCCGCCGCAACCTTCGAACAAACCACCTTCGCATAGGGGCAATGTTCCAGCAAATCCGCCACCGAACCCGAATGATCCGGCTCCGTATGGTTCAACACAATATAATCAATCTTCTCCGGTTGCACCACGCTGCGAATCTTCTCCAGGTGTTCCCCCTGGAAGCCGTCCTTCACAGCCTCCACCAGCGCAACCTTCTCTCCCCTCACCAAATAGGAATTATAGCTGGTGCCGTATTCGGTATGCATCACCACGTCAAACGTACGCAAGCCCGGATCCTGCACCCCCACATAATAAAACCCGTCCTTCATTTTAACAGCAGAATGCTTCGCCATAAACCCTCACCTCTAAAATATATAGTCAAAAACAGCGCCCGCCGTCCAAGCTGCGGGACAGCGGGCCGCCTCATCAGACAAACACCGTCAAACCAATTTGTTCAGGGCGGTCAGCAACTCATCCACATCAATGCCATGCACGCCGCAAGCCTCCTGGATGGTTTCCCCAGAAGCCATTGCACAACCCAAGCAGCCCATACCGAAGCCCATTAGCACGCCGCCCACCTGGTCCGGATTAACCTTCAGCGCATCGGAAATTTTCATATCTTTGGTAATCTTCATATCGTCCACAACTCCTTTACTCTTTGTCAAAGCCTATTTGTATCCTACACGGATTGCCTCGGTTTTTCAATAGTATCCTGCAAAAAACGCTGCTTATACATACGAAGTTTTCCTCAAAGCAGGCAGTTCTCCATAATACAGCCGCATCCCATAAGCCTCAACCTCCATGTCCAACAGCGCACTGTCTACAGTAATCCCATCGTCGCCTAAAAGACCCTCTGCAACAAAGGTCTCCAGCGTCAACAATCCCTGCCCGTCCGCGCCCTCAAAAACCTGCCGCAAGTCCACCACCATGCGCTGCCCATACCCGCAGCGATTAACCAGCAAAATTGCCAGCGCGTCCTGAGACGGTGTTCCAAACGCATCATAACCGCCATAGATATAGCGCACAACCGCCACACAATCCTTGTTCACCGCATGCAAAACAAAGCGCCCCTGCCGCAACACCGGCAGCCGGCGTACGTTGCCCAACGTCCGCACATATTCCAGCAATTCCCTATCCTCCGCGCCCCACGGATAGGTGCCCCGGTTAAACGGGTCCGCCATGCCCTGCATCCCCGCCTCATCGCCATAATACATGCTGGGCGATCCGGGCAAAACATACAACATTGCAAATAGCTGCCGCAGCAGCGTCTTGCCAAAGCCCAGTCCCTCCTCGGAAAAAACGACCTCCGCCTGCTGCTCCCGGCTCAATGTGTTGCGGTGGGGCGCACCGCAAAGCTCGCTCAGCGCCCGTGGCACATCGTGGCTGGATGTCAAGTTCATGCAAGAATAAAAAAACTCCCGCGGATAATTCTCAAACAGGCTCATAATCTCTTCCTTCAAAGCAAAAGCATCCTGTTCACCGCGCAAAAAAGCAATCAGCGTATTGCGCATCGGGTAATTCATAACCGAGTCCAACTCCTCGCCCATGCAATACTGCCGCTTCTCCCCATGGGAAAATTTATTGGAAGCATCCTCCCAAACCTCGCCTAAAAGTGCCCCCTTAGGCGCCAGGCGCTTCAAATTCCGCCGCAAGGTCCGAATAAACGCATCCGGCAGCTCATCCGCCACATCCAGCCGCCAAAGAGACGCGCCGAAGCTCGCCCACCGCCCCACGACGCTCTCCTTGCCAAACATGATAAACTCCATAAAGTCTTTGTCCATTTCGTTGGTCTCAGGCAACGTTTCAAACCCCCACCAACCCCGGTAGGTGTGCGGATAATCATAGAAAGTATACCAGCTATAATAGGGCGATTCCATGCTCTGGCATGCGCCCCCCATCCCGTATGCCCGGGTCTTGTTAAAATAAACGCTGTCTGCGCCGGTATGGGAAAACACACCGTCCAACATCACCCGCATCCCCCGATCCAAAGCCTTCTCGCACAACTCGCGAAAATCTGCCTCCCCCCCCAACATCGGGTCAATCTTCAGAAAATCTGCCGTATTATATTTATGGTTGGATGGCGCCTCAAAAATGGGATTAAAATAGATAATATCCGTCCCCAACGACTGAATATAGTCTAACTTATTAATCACACCGCGCAAGTCGCCGCCAAAGCAATCACAAGGGTCATAATGGATATCCCCAGGCAGCGGCAAGTAATTGGGCGATTCATTCCAGTCCTCATGTAAAATCATACGACGCCCCATGCTCCGGTGATACGCCAGCCCTGCCAAGCAATTTTCCTTATCGCCCCTTCGAAAACGGTCCACCATAATCTGGTAAATATTCTTGCTGCGCAGCGGGCTTTGCCCCCAAGGCCAATAAACCGTAATCTGAAAACAGGGCGGCCCGCTATGCTCATAAAGCTTCCCGATGCCCCCGGTTTTCCCCGCCTCACAGCCCAAGTAATATTCCTTCCCCTCGCACAGCAAACGGAAACAATAATAATAAAGCCCACTTTGCTCCACAACAAACGACGTGCCCAGGATAAAGGTTTCCCCCTCCCGGCGCAGCGTCTGCATCGGAATCTCACTCTGTCGTCCGTCCGGCCCATACAAAAGCACCCAGGCCTCAGGGTTTTTTCCCGCCACAACAATATGCAAGCCCACTTCCTGGTCCACATGGCAGGCGCCAAAGGGTCGTCTGTATTGTGCCAGGCGGGAATGATGCATCACATTCATATCCATACCCCACACACAAACATCCCCTGCACCGGTTTTGGGCAAGGGATGCTTTGTTCGATCTTATTCGTTACATCCTAAGCGGCTTGAGATGCCAAACCAAATCGTTGTATTCCGCAATCGTCCGATCGCTGGAAAACACGCCGGATTTCGCAGTATTTATCGCAGCCATCCGGTTCCAGCTGCCTCTATCCCGGTAGGCGGCAGAAACTTTCTGCTGTGCCGCAACATAGTCGTCAAAGTCTGCCAGCAGGAAATACAAATCCGCCTGTCCGCCGTCCCCGAAGATCAGCGAGCGGAAAATATCCGTAAACTGCAATGGCAGGCTCCCGTCTATCAGCTGATCCAACACCTGCTTCAGTTCCCTGTTTTGCGCATAGATATCCCCGGGGTGATAGCTCCCATGCAGCAGCATATCTTCCACTTCCTCAGCCTGCAAACCAAATATGAAAATATTCTCCTCGCCCACCTGCTCAAATATTTCCACATTAGCACCGTCCATAGTGCCTACAGTCAAAGCGCCATTCATCATAAATTTCATGTTGCCGGTGCCGGATGCTTCCTTCCCGGCAGTAGAAAGCTGTTCGCTCACATTCGCCGCCGGAATCAAAATCTGAGCAGACGACACATCGTAGTTCTCCAAAAACACAACCTTCAGCCGTCCCTTTACCAGCGGGTCTTTATCAATCATCGCACCAACAGTCGTAATCAGCTGAATAATCAGCTTGGCCCGAGTGTAGCCCGGCCACGCCTTGGCGCCGAAAAAGAACGTGCGGGGCGTCATCTCAATATCCGGGTTCTCCCGAATCCGGTCATACAAATACAACACATGCAGGATATTCAACAACTGCCGTTTGTATTCATGCAAACGTTTTGCCTGTACGTCAAATAAAGTCTGGGTATCCACAGAAACACCCTGCCTATCCTGCATCCACGTAGCCAGCCGCAGCTTATTCTTCTTCTTAACCTGGTCAAATTTCTCTAAAAATGCACAGTCATCAATATGCGCCATCAAGTCCTCAAGCTTCTCCGGCTGCTTAATCCAACCATCACCAATGGCCTCACAAATCAGCCCGGTCAAATCCCGGTTGGATTCAATCAGCCAGCGCCGATGGGTAATGCCGTTGGTAATCCCCAAAAACTTGGCCGGCTCCAGCACATAAAAATCTCGGAATATCCCACGCTTTAAAATATCCGCATGCAGCTGGGAAACGCCGTTAACCGCATGCCCCATGATGATGCAAAGGTTCGCCATGCGCACTTCGTTGTTGGCAACAATCGCCATATCGCTGATCTTCTCCCATTGTCCGGGGTATAGCGCATACAACCTCTGACAATATTTCTCATTCATAGCGTTGATGATGGAAAAAATCCTGGGCAAAAGGTCCCGCACCAAAGGCACCGGCCATTTCTCCAGCGCCTCACTCATCACCGTATGGTTGGTATAGGCAAAAGTAGCCCGGGTGATATCGAAAGCCTCATCCCATCCAAGCCCCTCTTCATCCATCAAAATACGCATCAGCTCCGGCATCGCCAAAGCCGGGTGCGTATCATTAACCTGAATAGCCACCTTCTCCGGCAAGCTGTGCAGGTTGCCATAGGTGCGCTTATGTTCCTTCACAATCAACTGTATCGTAGCCGACGAGAAGAAGTAGTGCTGTTTCAGGCGCAAGGCCTTTCCCTCATAATGGTTATCCGCCGGATACAAAACCTTGGATATCACCTCTCCCAACGCCCGCTCTTCCATAGCACGGGTATACTCCCCCCGGGAGAAATAGTCCATATCAATGCGCACCGGCGAGCGGGCGCTCCACAGCTTCAAGGTGTCCACCACCGGCGAATCATAGCCCACAATCGGCATGTCATACGGCACAGCCAGCACAGTATGGTAGCCCTCATGGTATACATGCATCCGGCCATCCACCCATTCCTCATGAATCGTACCGCCGAAGTTTACCTCCATTGTATCCTCCGGCCGTTCCACTTCCCAAACGTTGCCGCCGTCCATCAACCACTCATCCGGAAGCTCCGTCTGAACGCCGTCCACCATCTTCTGCCGAAACAGCCCGTATTCATATCGAATACCGCAGCCCACAGCAGGCAGAGAAAGGGTCGCCAGCGAATCCAAGAAGCAAGCCGCCAGCCGCCCCAGGCCGCCGTTACCCAGGCCGGGGTCCTTTTCCTGTTCACAGATATCCTCCAGCTCAATGCCCATGTTGTCGAGAGCCTGCCTATAGTCCTCGTCCCTAAGCATATTCACCATGTTGTTATACAAAGCCCTGCCCATCAAAAACTCCACAGAAAGATAATACAGCTTTTTCTTCCCCTGTGATTCCACGGCCACATTAGCTGCCGCCCATCTGGACATAATATGGTCCTTTATCGACATCGCTACCGCATTATAAATTTGAGCCTTCGATGCCTCCTCCAACGTCGTACCATAGGTTGAAACAAGTTTCTTTCGAATGCTCTCTTCAATGCGTTGCTGTTCCAAAGCCGCCATAATATACCTCCCCATCGTATTCGCAGCGTCTCAGCCTGGGAAAATCCCCAAGCTTCACCATTCTATTCCTGTTTGTCAGCCCGGCGAAAAGCGTCCAACCCCCCCGTCCGCTTTTCCCCAAGCCATCCAAACCAAATGCTCAACTCACAAAATACCCGCCTGCTCCGGCACGCCGCGCCCCTACGCTGCTAATTTGCCAAAACAGCATGATACAACGCAATATATTCCGCCGCCGAACGCTCCCAGGAAAAACAACTGTTCATCGCCTGGATCTGCAAGCGTCTCCATAAAGCCTGATCTGCATAGCAGGTCTGCGCCAACCGAATAATATGCAGCATATCATGGGCATTGAACGTGCTGAAAGAAAAACCGTTTCCCTCACCAGTATATTGATTATATGGCTCAACGGTGTCTTTCAGGCCACCGGTCTCCCGTACAATAGGCAACGTCCCATAACGCATAGCAATCATCTGCGATAGGCCGCAAGGCTCAAACTGTGAAGGCATCAACAGCATATCCGCTCCTGCATAAATCCTGTGCGCCAAGGGATTGTTCATTTCGATGCGCGCCGCAAAATTCCCTTCATAACGCCACTGAGCCCAGCGGAAAAAGTCCACATACTGGGCGTCGCCCATCCCCAGCACAACAAACTGAGCGCCGGTCTTCATAATATCATCCATGGCGTATTCCACCAGGTCAATGCCCTTTTGCGGCACGAAACGCGTCACCATCGCAATCAAAGGCGCGTCGCCCTCTACAAGGCCCAATTCCCTCTGCAAGGCATATTTATTCTCCGTCTTTTTATCCAACTCCTCCGCAGAATACGTCTGGGCGATGTGTGGGTCTGTCTTTGGGTCAAACTCCTGTAAATCAATCCCATTCAAAATGCCCACCACCGCATCCCCCCGCGAGCGGATCAAGCCATCTAACTGCTTTCCCTGCCAAGGCCCCTTGATCTCCTGAGCATAGCTTGGGCTAACCGTGGTCACATAATCCGAAAAAGCAATACCGCCTTTCATGTAGTTGATACACCCATAGTATTCCAAAGCATCCGGTGTAAAATACCTATCCTCAATGCCCAGCATCTCCGCAATCCACCCCCAGGGGAAAATGCCCTGATATTGAAGATTGTGGATGGTAAAGACGGTCTTCAAAGCGGAATACTGGTAAAACTGACGCCGATACTGCATCTCCAGCAACGCGGGAATCATCCCGGTCTGCCAGTCGTTACAGTGTAAAATGTCCGGCATGCCGATATGGGGCAGCATCTCCAATACAGCGCGGCAAAAGAAGCCAAAGCGCTCTCCTTCGTCATCCCCATTGCCATACAGGCCGTCTCGGCCAAAATAAAACTCGTTGTCCAGGAAATAATAGTCAATCCCATCCAGGCAAAGGGTCTCAATGCCGCAATATTGCCGCCGCCATCCAAGATTGACATACAAATACATGATGTGTTTGATCTGCCCGCCATACCGCTCCGTAATCTCCCGGTATTTAGGCAAAATCACGGCCACATCCGCCCCTTGGGCAGCAAGTGCCTTGGGTAGCGTGCCCACAACATCCGCCAAGCCGCCGGTTTTGGCAAATGGAACGCCTTCCGATGCCACAAAATATACTTTCACTGCTCTCCCTCCTTTTCAAACGGGTGTGCCCAACCTATCTTGACAAAAAACATTCTATACAATGGAATTTTTGCGGATGATGATGGGGAAAGTGGGCTGTCCCACCAACCTGCGCTCCCGCTTGACCAACACCGCCTTATCCAGTATCACATTCTCCAGCGCCGCATTTTCCTGCACCTCACAGGCCTGCATCACAATACAGTTTTTGAGGGTGGCCCCCGGCGCTATGTGGACGTTGCGAAACAGCACACAATTCTCGATATTTCCCTCCACAATGCAACCATCCGCAACAATGCTGTGCTGGGCACGGACGTTGTTCCCATACATAGCAGGCACTTCGTCCTTAACCTTCGTATAAACCGGATATTTCTCCGAGAAAATATCGTTGCGCACCTCGTTCTCCAGTAAATCCATGTTCAGCTTGTAGTATCCCAGCAAAGAATCAATCCGCCCCACATACCCTTTGTGCTCATAGCCAAATACTCGAAGCTCTTTCAGCTTAGCCATAATGATATCCCGTACAAAGTCATAGTGGGAATGGGAAACACATTCCTCTACCAAGTATTCCAGCAAATTTTTCTCCAGAATATAACAATCCATGCTAACGTTCTGCGTAGAAGGCGCGAAGGGATTTACTTCCACATCCGTCACCCGGCCGGTATCGTCCATGGTCATGTAAATGCGCTCAAAAAAGTCGTCCGATTCCGGCTCAGCCTTCACATCATAAAACATCGTGATGTCCGCGCCGCTCTCAATGTGCGCCCCAATCGCATCGTCATAGGCCGTATTATAAATGGTATGGCTACCCATAAAAATACAATACCGCTGTGAACTGCGGCGAATATAACCCATAATCCCTTTCAGCGCATCCGCAGTCCCCCGATAAAACCCCGTATTCTCCCGGGTTACAAAAGGCGGCAGAATAAAAAGGCCGTCCCGCTTGCGGTTCAAATCCCATTCCTTCCCCGCGCCCAGATGGTCCATAAGCGAATGATAATTGCGTTGGGTAATGACACCCACATTGGTAATCCCGGAATTGACCAGGTTGGACATCAAAAAGTCGATTGCTCGGTAGCGTCCGCCTACAGGAACCGCAGCCACCGCCCGGGAGTACGTCAAATCCTTCAGGCTTATACTGTTCTCACCGGTATAGATCACCCCAAAAGCATTATCCAACATTAATCATGCCCCCCTCATCGCATCGGCTGTAGACATCGCCCCGAGAGACCGTCTGCCCCGCTTTCAAAACTGCCTTCCCGCCAATCAACGTAATACCGTCATTCTCCACAGCGGAAGTCGAATAACCCGCCAGCGGCACTTCTCCTACCACGCTTCCGTCCTCCAGCACCGTATTCTCGCCCACAATCGCACGCTGTATCCGCACATTTTTCCCTATTTTCACACCGGGCATAATGACGGAGTCCTCCACAACCGAGCCCTCCCCCACCTCAACGCCGGCAAACAACACGCTATGGTTCACAGTCCCATATACAGAACAGCCTTCTGTCACCAAGCTGTTGCAAACCTCAGCGCCCGGCGCAATATAGTGGGGCGGCTTTACCGGGTTCCTGGAGTAAATACGCCACTTGGTATCATAGAGATTCAGGCGCGGCGGCTGGGAAATCAGGTCCATATTCGCCTCCCACAAGCTGTAAATGGTTCCAACGTCCTTCCAATAGCCCTTGAAGGGATAGGCAAATAGCCTGCGATTATCCTCAAGCATCATAGGGATAATGTCCTTGCCAAAGTCGTTGCTGGATTTCTTGTTCTCCTCATCGGCAATCAAGGCCTCCCGCAGCACGCTCCAGGTAAACATATAAACCCCCATAGAAGCTTTGTTGCTTTTAGGCTGCTTCGGCTTCTCCACAAATTCCGTTATCCGCTCGTCTCCATCGGTATTCATAATTCCAAAGCGCCCGGCATCATTCCAGGGAACCTCAATAACAGCAATGGTCGCATCCGCCTGACACTTCTCATGGTAGCGCAGCATGGCGGAATAATCCATTTTATAGATATGGTCGCCAGAAACCACCAACACATGCTTTGGCGAGAACTGGTCAACAAAAGCGATGTTCTGGTAAATGGCATTGGCAGTCCCCTTATACCATTCACCGCTGGATTCCCTCATATAAGGCGGCAAAACAAACACACCACCGGCCATGCGGTCAAGGTCCCATGACTGGCCGCTTCCAATATAGGAGTTCAGCTCCAACGGCTTATATTGAGTCAACACCCCTATTGTATGGATTTCGGAATTCACACAATTACTCAGTGTAAAATCAATGATGCGGTATTTTCCGCCGAAAGGCACCGCCGGCTTGGCGACTTCCTGAGTCAAAACACCTAATCGGCTTCCCTGGCCTCCTGCCAACAACATGGCAACACATTTTTTAGCTACCATCGCACATCATCCTTTCCTCCCTGCATTCTTCCCATACGGCGTCAAAAAAACAGCGCTATAGCCGGGAAGCCTCAGGACAATAGAGTAATCCTTGTAGTTCCAAGGGGTCTTCTCCGCCACAATCAATTTATTGTTCACAGCGCCGCTGCCGCCAAAGTCCACAGCGTCACTGTTCAACACTTCCATATACGTCCCCTTGCTCACACCCAGCCGATACTGTCCCCAGTCGTTGGGCAAAAAGTTGAATATACACACCAACTCCCGGCCCTTCGTATCAAACCTGGAGAAAGCCACCACCGAATGATCCCGGCCCTCATGGTTGAGCCAGTCAAACCCGTCCCAGCTGTCATCGATTTCATAGAGCGGGCTGTTCTCACGATAAAAAAAGTTCAGCTCACTGACAAAATCCTGCAATTTCTGATGAGATTCATAGTTTAAAAGTCCCCAGTCCAGCTCCTGGTCAAAGCGCCATTCCTCAAACTGCCCAAACTCCGAGCCCATAAAGTTCAGCTTCTTGCCAGGGTGGGCAAACTGATACGCGAATAACAGCCGCAACTGGTCAAACATATCATCATATTCCCCGGGCATTCTGTTTAGAAGAGATTTCTTTCCATGCACCACCTCATCGTGGGAGAAAGGCAAGACATAATGCTCAGAAAACGCATACATCATAGAAAAAGTCAGCTTATCATGGTTCCATTTGCGAAAATACGAATCCATACTCATATATTCCAGCATATCGTTCATAAAGCCCATGTTCCATTTAAACATAAAGCCCAAGCCGCCCTCCTCCACCGGTTGGGTCACCTTCGGCCAAGGGGTGGATTCTTCAGCAATCATCATCACCCCAGGGTATTCCCTATCCACTACGGTATTGAGCTGCTTCAGGAATTCCACAGCCTTCAAATTCTCGTGGCCTCCATGCTGGTTAGGCAGCCATTCCCCCGGGTTCTTGCCGTAGTCAAGGTAAAGCATAGAGGAAACAGCATCCGCCCGCAATCCGTCTATATGATAATAATCCATCCAGAAAAGCGCATTCGAAATCAAAAAGCTGCGCACTTCCGGCTTCTCGTAGTTAAACAGACAGGTGCCCCACTGCGGCTGCTCTCCCCGCCGCGGATCCGGATGCTCAAAAAGGGCCGTACCGTCAAAACGCCGCAGCCCCGCCTCATCCCGCGGGAAGTGCGCCGCCTGCCAATCCAATAGTACGCCGATGCCGTTTTGATGACAAACATCCACAAAGTACATAAAATCCTGCGGTGTCCCATAACGGGAGGTGGGCGCAAAAAAGCCGATCACCTGATAGCCCCAGGAATCGTCCAGCGGATGCTCCGCAACGGGCATCAACTCCACATGGGTATACCCCATGTCCAGCAAGTACGGCACCAACTGATCCGCCATATCACGATAACACTTTATATCCTCACATTTTCGCCAAGAGCCCAAATGGATCTCATAGATGCTCACCGGCTCCAGCCGCATATCTTTCTGCCGGCGCTTCTCCATATAGTCTTCGTCCTGCCATCCATAGCCCTCCAGAGTATAGATCCGGCTGGCAGTCCCCGGCCGCATCTCCGACGCAAAGCCAAAAGGGTCGGCACGGAAAAACGTGTCCCCCTGCTGCGTAGTTACGGCATATTTATATAATGTCCCTTCCTCAATCCCGTCCTCTAGCATAACGTGCCAAATTCCCGTTTCATCTAAAAGCTGCATTGGATGCGCGCTGGGTTCCCAGTTATTAAATTCTCCCACCAAGCTGACAAGGCGCGCATTCGGAGCCCATACGCCAAAACGATATCCCTGCTCGGTTTTATGGCATCCCAGTGCTTGATACGCTCGATAATTCACACCATTGTTGAATAAATACGCAGCGACGCTATCCAAGTCCCCTTTCATATGGAAACACCCTCCCGTAAAAGCTATGATCTTCGCGCCGGCTAAGAAGGCAACCCCCCCACGCCAAAGTCCTGTGAAAGCACACAAGCCTATTACTATTATTCACCAAGGGTTTCTTAGAACCCTTCTTAATGTATTATATTATTTTTTTCAACCTTATCCAAGGGGCGTCCGGTTTTTCCTAGTATAAAATAATTGTAAAGAAAACAATCCCCCGGGATGTTTGACAAGGTTTTATAATAGATTGTATAATAATTTAATAAACCATACCCCTAGCCGTGCCCAGCCTAACCGTTTTGCGCCCGGCACGAAATTTTGCTTGGTATATTTACGCGGAGGTATATTTCAATGAAGCTTACCTACCTATACAACAGCGGTTTTATGGTCGAAACGGAAGAGTGTCTTCTGATTTTCGATTATATAAAAAATTCCGAAGGCCAGCAACTGCTGGGCGGATGCGAAACAACCGGCGATATTCTCCGCGACAATGTCTATGTCTTTGTCAGCCACGCCCACGCAGACCACTATACCCCCCACATCTTCCAATGGACCCGCCAAAACCCCGGCATAAAGTACATCCTGTGCCGGGATTTAAAAGGCGTACGCCCAAAAAGCTCCACAGTCAAGTTCATGGACGAAGGACGCACCTTCTCCGACAACCACCTCTCCGTTCGCGCCCTGGGCAGCACAGACGAAGGAATCTCTTTCTTAACCCACACAGACAACCACCATATCTTCCACGCAGGCGATTTAAATCTCTGGCATTGGAAAGATGAAGTGAGCGCAGCGGAATCCGCCCAATACGAACGCGCCTTTCAAAATGAAATGCGAAAAATCAAAGAACATATCTCCAGCCCCCTAGATCTCGCCTTCTTCCCGGTGGATCCGAGGCTGCAAACCGACTATTACGCCGGCGCCTTGGCCTTTGCCGAAAGCTTCCGGCCCTGCTATTTTGTTCCCATGCATTTTGGCGGCGATTTTACAGCAGCCAACGCGCCCCAAAAAGAAATCGAAGCCTTGGGCGTCCAGTTTGTTCCTCTGCACCAATACGGTCAAACTGTGCTTTTGTCAGGTTAACTTTCCCCCCAAATATTTTTCCCAAACAAAAAAAGGCCGAAGCTTGTTAGCTGCGGCCTTTTTCATATGCCTCAAACCAGCGCCGGCTTCCTCGTTCGAGCATACTCTACAAAAATATTTCCCAGAAATTTTTGTCCCTTTTCATTCAAATGGATCCCGTCCTCACACAAATATTGCCGATGATCCCATTCCTGCAAAAACGCACCGCGCACATCCACCAAAATACAATCATTCTCCAGAGCCAGTTTAACAATCTCGTTGGAGTAAAGCTCGTGCCAACGGTAAATGTGCTGCACATCTCCCAACCACTGTATAATATTCTTCTTATTCAGGCCGCCCCGGCTGATAAATTCAAAATACCGCTCCGCATCCAGAGGCGGCATAGACATAACCATCGGCGTAGCCCCGGTTTTACGCACTGCGTGAATCATCTGAATCATAGCTTCCTTAAACGCTCCCAAGGGCGTCTTGGGCTGGTGTGTGTCCAGCGGGCGCTCGGATACCTGCTTCCAGTCAAAGTCGCAGTCGTTCCCTCCAAATTCAATCAATCCCACATCAGCGCTCATGCCCGTTTGCAAATCCTTCTGCAAAATCATCTTTCCCTTGGGCGCCGTACAGCCAAAGCGGGCACGGTTCTTGATCGTAACCCCCAGGCTGTTCTCCACCATATGCACGCCGTTCTCCCGAATGGTCGAATACCGGTTTCCTATCGAATCAAACGCAATGCCTTTAATTAAAGAATCTCCCCATATTATTATGTCTCGAATCAACTTCATCTGTCCGCCACCTTTTCTGTTTCCCCCATTATCACAACATCTAGTATTAAATACTATGTTATATGTTCCTCCCTCAACTGTCAATGCCTTTCTATTATGAGTTGAAACCAAGACTTCTACCATGGTATAATGCAAGAAATTGGAAGGAGGTCTCCTCTTTGGAACGTTCACGAGAAATCACGCAGTGGGCCAACAGCATGCAGCAGAACCAAACCTCCGACTGGGACGGTCTGCCAGACCTTGATCTCTACATGGATCAGGTCACAACCTACATGGCCAAACAGCTTCATCAATTCGAAAGCAGCACCAGCAAAAAGCTGCTTACCTCCAGCATGATCAACAACTACGTCAAAAACGGCCTGATTCCAAGGCCGCGCAAAAAGAAATATTCCAAAAAGCACATCGCCATGCTGATGATGGTCTGTGCGCTAAAAAATGTGCTGCCCCAGCCGGATCTGGTGTCCATGCTCAGCACGCTCAACATCAGCGGAGAAGATCAAGCCCTCTACGAGCATTTCCGCGAATCCCAAAATGCTTCCTTCTCCGATACATGCAGCCGCATCCAGCAGACCGGCTACGACGAGAGCGCCCTGATGGAACTGGCCTTCCAGCTCTCGATTGAAGCCAATGCCCGGCGCACCGCTGCCCAAAAAATCATCCGCTCGCTGTACCGCCCCGCACCAACCGACTAATCCCCTCCTCTTCGCGGCTTCCCAGGGCAATCCCCTCTAAAAAACATACCCCCCTGACAAGAAGCTTTGTTCTGTCAAGGGGGTCTATTCATTCCCTGTTAAAACCACGGCGGGGTGTTCGCCCAAACACAAATACAAGGGGCGTCGCTCCGGTTTATCTTCGTATGGGGAATCTCCGAACAAAAGGTAATGCTATCACCCTTCTTCAAAACATATTCCTTATCCCCAATGATCACAACCAACTCCCCCTCCAGAATCAAGCCGCATTCATGGCCCACATGAACATAATTCTCATCACCTAAGCTGCTCCCAGGCTGGAAAATATTATAAATAAACTCAATCGGCCCGCTCAGATTAGGATTCAGCAGCTGATACGTAATGCCTTTTTCCGGCTTCATGATTTTTCTGTTGCTCTCATGCACAACCGGATTCACCTCTGCAGATCGGGGCCGCATCGCATCCAGCGTATCGCCGTCCTCTAGGAAGAGAAAGCCTATATGCGTATCCAAAGCATCACCGATCTTCTTTAATGTCTCGATAGATGGGGAAATCAGCCCCCGTTCCAACTGGCTGATCATGCTGGAGGTCAGGCCGGTTGCTTTCGCAACCTGTACAATTTTCAACCCCTTCTCCTCCCGCAACTTTCTGATGCGCGGGCCTAAATCCAAGTCCATTTTTTCCTTAGAGCCTTTAGGCATCCCATCTCCTCCTAATCAACCCATTCTCCATCCTAAACGATCGGCCATTATAGTTGCCCAAAGTTTTTTCTTCCCCAGCAAACACCGGCCTGTCCAAACAACACACCCGACGCACCCAAAGACCCTGCTGCTACACGCAAGGCAAAGTCGACCCGCCATAGGGCATCACGATCACAGAAGCGTCCGGCCCCATAACCTCAAACGCCGCATCCACCGCTTGCTGCGCCGTAGCATACGGCTCCAGGAATATCTTTTTCAAAAAATCCGCTTCCAGGTCCGAAACCATAAAGATACGGCTTTTCTCCAGAACCATAGCAATGGCCGCCGCTTTATGCCCGCCCAGCTGGAAATTGCGTTGG